>DASTML010000021.1:0-59656 GCA_035714175.1 Bryobacteraceae bacterium
ACCTGGAAATGCTCGATTTTGGCCTCGTGCGCATGGATCTCCGGGAGCGAGAGATCCTTCTCCGCATCGCACCCCATCTTGTAAAACCTCTCGAATTCCGCATCCCATTCGTCAACCATTCCGCCTGGTTTCGCGCAAAAATGCGCATCGGGCTGCTGCTGTACGACGCACTGAGTTATGATCGCTCCCTCCCGGGCAGGCGCTTCCTAGCACCCAAGGAGACGCTCGCCGCCGAACCAGGCCTCACCGCCAGCGGCCTCCAGGGGGCCGGCTGCTACTACGATGCGCAAGTCCGCCTCCCCGAGCGGCTTTGCATGGAGAACCTGGTGGACGCGGTCCAACACGGCGCGTCCGTTCGCAACTATTGCCGGGTCACAGCCGCTTCTTCTCAGAATGGCCGTCTCGACGCGCTCCATCTCCGCGATGTCGATACCGGGGAAGAGGCCTCCCTCCGTGCCCGCGTCTTTATTAATGCGACCGGCGCCTGGTTTGACCGTACACAGGCGGTCCTCTCCGGAGCGCCCAGCCGGCGCCTTCGCACGACAAAAGGAATTCACCTCACGTGCGCGCCCATGGTCCGGCACGCCAACGTATTATTCTCCCCCATCGATGGCCGGTTGTTCTTCGTCATCCCCCTTCTCGGCAAAACCTGGATCGGCACTACCGATACCGACTATTCGGATGATCCCGCCAATGTCTCCGCCGGCGCGGACGACATTGAATATCTACTCCGTTCCGTCGAACCCTTCTTCCCCAGCATCCGCTCCCTGCCCATCTATTCGACCAACGCCGGTGTTCGCGCCCTCGTCCGCCAAGACGGTTCCGAGTCCTCCGTCTCCCGTGTCCACCGCATCGAAGAAACGCAGCCAGGTATGTTCTCCGTCCTTGGCGGCAAGATTACCGGCTATCGCGCCATCGCCGAAGAGGCGGCCAACTTGGTCGCCGGCCGGCTCGGCCTATCTGCCCCTTGCCGCACCGCGGACGACCCCCTTCCCGGCGCCGGACCCGTCCCTCAATCGGAGTGGAGCGCCCTCTACGGCAGCCGTGCCGCCGGCATTGAAGCCTTAGCTGCTTCCCTGCCGCCCCTGCGCGCCCACGTCCGCTTTGCCGTCGAGCAGGAGTTCTGCCGGCATCTGGACGACTTTCTCTTCCGCCGCACCGAACTCGCCTTTTCGCCCGATATGGGAGCCTCCGCGGCGCCCGCCGTCCTCGACGCCCTCGCGGGAGAATTATCCTGGACGCCCGCTGTCCGAGAATCCGAGTGGCAGCGCTTTCAGTCCTCGGCGGCCCGAGCCCATGCCGTGGCCGCAACAGCTTCCCAAGCACCTTGGCCGAAACTTTAACCGAAATTTGGGAGATTGAGGTCAGATTATTCCGACGCTATGAAGTCGCCGCGTACACTGTCCGATAGATCAGCAGCAAGGAAATCACCCCGTGGCCCGGCCATCCGGGTGATCCCAGGAAACTATGCCATCCATCAGCACCAAACAGTTCGGCATCATCCAATTTGACGAAGAGGATGTCTTCGACTTCCCCCATGGACTGCCGGGCTTTGAACAGGAGCGCCGGTTCCTTTGCGTGGAGCGGCCCGCCCTTCGGCCTGTCGTTTTTCTGCAAAGCCTCGAGCATCCGGATCTCTGCTTTATTACCCTTCCGGCCCAGTCCGTGGACCCGGGCTATAGCTTGGAGGTAGGCCCCGAGGAGCGCACTCTCCTGGGCCTCGCCGCCGCTGGCAATCCGGTCTGGGAACAAAGCCTCGCTTGCTTGGCCATCGTCTGTCTCCCCGCCGACGGAGCACCCACGGCAAACCTCCTCGGTCCCGTGGTACTCTCGCGGGAAACACGCAGAGGCGTGCAGGCCGTTCGGGACGATTGTCGGTACTCCGCAATTACGCCCCTGCAGCCGGCTGGCCCGGATACGAATAGCCAGGCTCCATTGTCCGTGGAGAAGGACCGGTCTGACCGGCTGGCGGAGGTATAGTGCTAATTATTCGAAGGCGACGCGGTGAGTCCATAGTGATCGGCGAAGACATAGAGATCGAAATTCTCGAAACGTCACCCACGCAGGTCAAACTTGGCATCTCCGCGCCAAAGGATGTTCCCGTTCTTCGCTCGGAGATACGCGTCACCCGTGATGCAAACCGCGCCGCTTCCTCGCAAACGGCCTCTCCCGAAAAACTCAGCCTGCTGGTTGAACAGCTCCGGGATTCCGCTCCTTCCCCAAACAGTCCGCCTGCCGCCCTTCCCGGCGACGAAAAATCCAATATCCCTTAATCAATCCGCGTCCCCTACCTATAGAATCGCCGTACTGAGGCGGATGTTACTCCCCCAGTAGGCCTTCCCTCGAAACACCTACTATCCACTGGCCGTCTTGCGGCGCGGAGACCCGTGTCGATCCGCGCAGGGCTGCCCGTGTCCTCAAGGAGTGAATTCATGTCCTTCCGCATCAATACCAACATCGCCTCCCTGCAGTCTCAGGAATATCTGAGGGTGACCAGCGAGAACCAGTCGAAGACGATCGGCCGGGTGACGTCGGGCCTGCGTATCCTCTCCAGCGGCGACGATGCCGCCGGCCTCTCCATCGCAAACAGCTTCCGTAGTGACCAGGCGGTGCTGCGGCAAGGTATCCGGAACGCCAATGACGGCCTCAGCACCCTGCAGACCATCGACGGCGGCATCAACAATATCAGTAAGCTCCTCGATCGCGCTCGCACGCTGGCCACCCAATCGGCCTCGGGCACTTTCATCGGAAGCCGCGCCGTGTTGAACTCGGAATTCGGCAGCGTGATTACGGAAATTGACCGCCAGGCGCAGGCCATCGGCCTCAATGCCGGCGGCGAATTTGCCAAGGCGCTCTCCGTCTTCATCGGCGGCGGAAAGGCCTCCGGCGGTATCACCGCCATTCAGAACGGCGCCTCGCAGGTCGATCTTTCCAATTCCACCGTGGACGCAAAAAGCCTTGGCCTCAAAGGCGCCCAGGCACAGGGCATCACGGGCACCGATATCGGCACCGGTTCCCCGGCCACCAGCGTTTCATCCATAGTGAACGATGCAACGAATCTGACTTCGTTGAACGCCGCCGGCTTCACGGACTTTTACTTCCGCGGACCGGGCTTCGGTGATGCCAAGCGCATCAAAGTGTCCGTCAACCTCTCCGGCGTCACCACGGTCGACAACCTCGTCACTGCCATCAACAATGCGATCGCCGCGGCCGGAACAGTGGTGAGCCCGGAAGCTACGGCCTTCCAGAACGCCAATATCGGAGCCACCGTCGTCACCTCCGCCGACGGCAAGAAATCGCTCGCGTTCAATTCCAGCTCGACAGCCTTCCAGGTGGAGGCCGGCGACCAAATGGCCAACGCCCTCCTCGGCAACGTCACTTCCGCCGCCGACCCCACGGGCAAATCGCTCGCCAACACCGTCACCGGAGGCTCGGCTACCGCGGCCACCGCCACAGTTTTTGACGTCTCCGGCACGGGAACCGTCCAGGTCCGGTTCCAGGGAGCGGGCCTTGCCGGCCCTGTCGACATCAGCCTTCCTGTCACAGCCGGAACCACCATCGATCAGGCGTTAGCCGACCTCACCTCGCTCGTCGCCGTCAACGGCAGCCTCCAGGCCGCCGGCATTACCGCCACCAGCGCCACCCCCGGCGGCCCACTGGTTTTCACCAGCAATCGCGGCGAGCGCTTTGAGATCCAGGCCTCCGGCGATCTGAACAACCTGTTAGGCCTGGGGAGCTTCCGCGGTTCCAGCGGCGCTGGCGGCACATTTGATTACTCCACAATTACCGGTTCGGGCGGCACCTTCGCCGTCTCGCCGGAAACGCTCGAATTTTCCATCGGCGGCGGGCCAACTCTCTCACTCTCCATCACTCCCGCCGGAGCGACGATCACCGACGCCGCCACCGCGTTGAATGCACAGTTCGCCTCTAACCCCGCGCTCGCCGCGGCCGGACTAGTCGCCACCGACAACGGAACGGACATCACCATTACCAGCAGCAATGGGACAAATTTCCGGATCGCAACCATTGGCAATACGAATGTCTTTGGCTTCAACGCCGCCGCGGCCACCGGCACTGCCGACGTGGCGGAAGTCCAGGCAGGCAACACGGATGTGAACTCGTTCAACTCCGGCGGCGTCCAACAGTCGAGCATTATTCCCTTCTCCGGCATTCAGAATGGCAACGATGACCAGACCGTCACCGTCTCCGCCAACGATTCCTCCGGCGCGCAGCACTCCGTCGCCATCGTTCTCCGCAACGACAGCGGCCTCCGGAACGGCGGCACGGTCGACGAAGCCATCTCCGCCATCAATACCGCCCTGAAACAGTCGAACGATCCCACTCTGCAAGCCATCGTGGCCGTGAAGGATAAAGCCTCGCCCTCTGGCGGCGAAGGCATCCGCTTCATCTCCACCCTTCGCGAGTTCAACGTCGCCGTCGGCACCAGCGCCACCGGCGCCGGCCTGGGCAACCAGGGAACGGTCGTGAACTCCGCCGCTGCCGGCGCCGGCTCTACCGCCGATATCTCGACCCAGGCAGGCGCAGAAGCCGCTGTCAGCGCGCTGGCCGAAGCCGTCACTCGCCTTGGCGATGCGCAAGCCGTCGTGGGCCGTGGACAAAACCAGTTCTCTTTCGCCGTCAACCTCGCCTCCAGCCAGTTGACCAACATCGCCGCCGCAGAGTCCCGCATTCGCGATGCCGATCTAGCCGAAGAGGCTGCCAATCTAACCAAGGCGCAAATCCTCTTGCAGGCTGGCATCTCGGCCCTATCGCAGGCCAACTCCGCTCCGCAACAGGTGCTCTCCCTCCTCCGCGGTTCATAATCCGGTTCGGGAGTTCCGGCTCGGGAGTTAAGGAGTAGCCCCCTCCTCTCTTCCTAGCCCGATCATTTTCTTACCCTATCCCTCAAACCTCTCTCCCAAACACCGATATGCCCTTTGAACGACCAATCGAACGCCATTGGCCACGAAAAGGATTTCAAGGCGGCGTATCGGCTGGCTCCGGACACTACGTCCGGAACCCTGTTTCAAGGAGAGAAACATGTCTTTTCGCATCAACACGAACGTCGCCTCTTTGCAGGCGCAGGAATATTTGCGCCAGACCTCGGAGTCGCAAGGGAAAACAATCGGCCGGGTCACCTCCGGTCTTCGCATCCAGTCCAGCGGTGATGACGCCGCCGGGCTGTCTATCGCCAACTCGTTCCGCAGTGATCAGGCGGTCCTTTCGCAAGGTATCCGGAATGCCAACGACGGTCTCAGCACGCTGCAGACCATCGATGGCGGCATCAACAATATCAGCAAACTCCTGGACCGCGCCCGGACCCTGGCTACTCAGTCGGCCTCCGGCACCTTCAGCGGCAACCGTTCGGTGCTCAACAGCGAGTTCCAGAGCGTAGTCTCGGAAATTGATCGTCAGGCGCAGGCCATCGGCCTGAACGCCGGCGGTTCCTTTGCGAAGTCCCTCTCGGTCTTCATTGGCGGCGGACGCAGCGCGGGCGGCGTAACCGCCACCCAGAATGGCTCGGTGGGCGTCAACCTCACCAACTCCACGGTGGATGCCAAGAGCCTCGGGCTTCAGGGCGTGCAGGCCCAGGGGATCAGTTCCGTCGATATTGGTACCGGTTCTGCCAGCACCAGCGTTTCCGCCATTGTGACGGACACCACGAACGTGAGTTCGCTGAAAAACGCCGGCTTCACGGAATTTTCGTTCCGCGGTTCTGGATTCAGCGACAACGAACAGGTGAATATTTCCGTCAACCTCTCGGGCGTCACCGACACCGATACTCTGGTCACCGCGATCAACAGCGCGATCGACAACGCCGGTAATGCGGCAACGGCGCAGGCCACGGCCTTCAAGAACGCGGGCATTAAGGCCGTTGTGGTTACGGCTTCGGATGGCAAGAAGTCACTGGGCTTCACGTCCTCCAACTCGGCCTTCCAGGTCGCTGCGGGAGACCGGTTGTCCAATGCCCTAATTGGGAACGTTACGTCGGCTTCGAATCCCACCGGCCTTTCGCAGACCAATACGGTCACGGGCGGTTCCGCAACTGCGGCAGCGGCCACGGCCTTCGGCGCCGACGGCGCCGGTACGGTCACGGTCCGTTTCCAGGGCGGCGGTTTGTCGAGCCCGGTCGACGTGTCGATCAGTGTCGGCGCGGCCACGACTATCGAACAGGCTCTCGATAGCCTGACATCGGCCGTTGCTGCCAATAGCAGCCTGCAAGCTGCGGGCATCACGACGTCGTCGGCCACCGCCGGCTCCGCGCTGCAGTTCTCCAGCAGCACCGGAGAACGCTTTGAGATTCAGTCCTCGGGTGATATCGGCGGCCTGCTTGGCTTGGGCAGTTTCCGTAGCCAGGGTGGAACCAGCGGCACCTTCGACTACAGCACAGTGACAGGTTCCAACGGCGCATTCACGGCGGCGGCGGAAACGCTCGAGTTCTCAATCGGCGGCGGGGCCACGGTTTCGCTGAATATTACCCCTGCCGGCGCCACCATCGGGGATGCCACCACCGCTCTGAATGCGGCCATCGCAAGCAACTCGACGCTCGCAGCGGCGGGACTCTCGGCCACCAATGACGGTACCGACATCACGCTGTCGAGTTCCAACGGATCCAAGTTCCGGATCTCCACGGTCGGCAACACCAATGTCTTTGGCTTCGGTTCCACCAACGTCGCCGGCGTTGCGGACGCAGCCGAAGTACAGGCCGGCAACACGGCAGTGAACTCGTTTGTCGCCTCCGGTTCGCAGCAGACAGGGCTAATCTCGTTCAGCGGCATCAGGAGCGGTGCGGCCGATCAGACGGTCACTGTGGTAGCCAATGACGGCAACGGCGGTGAGCACTCGCTGTCCATTGTGCTTCGCAACGACACAACGGGCCGGAACGCGGGCACGGTCGATGAGGCGATTGACGCCATCAACACCGCTTTGCGGCAGTCCAATGACGCCACGCTGCAAAAAGTAGTGGCCGTGAAGGAAAAAGCTACGGCCGGTGGCGCGGAAGGCATCAACTTCGCCAGCACGCTGCAGAACTTCCGCATCGCGATTGGCACCAACGGGGAAGGCTCCGGCCTGGGCAACCAGGGCACGGTCGTCAGCGCCTCGACGGTCGGCACCGGTTCGACGGCGGACATCTCCTCCCAGGCAAGCGCGGAAAGGGCCGTGACGGCGTTGGCCGATGCGGTGAATACCCTCGGCAACGCGCAAGCCGTCGTCGGCCGCGGACAAAACCAGTTCAACTTTGCGGTGAATCTGGCGCAGTCGCAGTTGACCAACCTCGCCGCTTCGGAATCCCGGATCCGGGATGCCGATCTCGCCGAAGAAGCCGCATCGTTAACGAAGGCCCAGATTCTGCTCCAGGCGGGTATCTCCGCCCTGTCGCAGGCGAACTCGGCCCCGCAGCAAGTCCTCGCCCTGCTGCGCGGATAACAACCTCTAGCCAATCCCGCCGGGGCTGACGCCCCGGCGGGATCTTCTATTGCCTCCCCAATTCTCTCCCGCCCTAAAGATTCGCCTTACTTTCGCCGATAAAATGTGTGCATGAACGTGCAAAAAGCACGCGTTAAGCGTGCAAAAACGCTCCATTTGCGCGGTTATTTTGACGCTGCAGAAGAGATTTATCTCCGCCATCTGGATGTCAATCCCGGAGACGTCGAGTGTCTGAACCTGCTCGGTCTCCTGCACGCCGACACGAATCGCTACGAAACCAGCCTGCAACTTCTCCGGGCCGCCATTGGCATTGAAGGCCCTAAGCCTTGGCTTTGCCGTAACTTAGGAATCGTACTGGAGCGAACGGGTGATCTTGCCTCAGCCTGCGCCTGTTACCGCCAAGCTCTCGCTTCTGCCCCCGAAGATCACGGTCTGTGGGCAGCACTCGCACAGCTCCAAGCCAACCTGGGCCAACACCGGGACGCGGCGATTTCCCTGCAAACTGCTTTCCTTTCAGATACTTGCACCCCCACCTCTAGACAGCAATACCGCCTCTCCGCCGCCGATGCCTGGCTGCGGGCCGGGGACGGGCCCGCAGCCATTGCCCTCTACGATGAGGTGCTTAAGAAGCAGCCGGACCACAAGATAGCGACGTTCCATCGCGCCGTCGCCTGGATGCAGTGCGGGGACCTCAAAAATGCCCGATTCGGGTTTCTGCAAACTCTTGCGCTCTCCCCCCGCCACGCGGAGGCGGCCAATAACCTCGGCGTTTTGAGCCAGTTAGAGAGAAAGCTGCCAGAGGCCATCGCGCACTACCGGTCCGCGCTCGCCTTTGACCCCAATTACAGTTCCGCCCTGTACAACCTCGGCGCCGCTCTGCAAGAGTCCCATCGCTTGCGGGAAGCGATTTGCGTTTTCCGTAAGCTATTAAAAACACAACCAGATCACACTTCCGCCTGGGTCAATCTGGGCAATGCGCTGCTCGGCCAAAACCAAGTATCCCCGGCCATGGCCGCCTACCAGCATGCGGTTTCCGTTACTCCCGGAGACCCTACCGCGGAATGGAACCTGGGCATCGCCAGCCTACTAACTGGCGATTTTACAAGAGGTTGGATGGGGTACGAACGCCGTTTCTCGGTTGCCGGAGCGCCGCCCCGCCGTCAACGGAAAGCTCCCTTATGGCAGGGACAATCTCTTACAGGTAAGACGCTCCTGCTACATGCGGAGCAAGGCCTCGGAGATACGATACAATTCGCCCGATACGCAGAAGTCTTTTCCAGGCAGGGAGCTAGCGTGTATCTGGAGGCGCAGGCGCCTTTAATCCCGCTGCTGCAGTCGACCCCAGGAGTAGCCAAGCTTTTTACGCCGTCTCCGGAAGATCCAGATGCAGACTTCCACCTACCCCTGCTTAGCGCACCCCGGCTGGCCGGCACCACCATCGACACAATTCCCTTTGCCGACCACTACTTGCAGGCTCCAGCGCCTGCTGTAGCCAAGTGGCGGCAATGGCTGGGCCCCCGATCCGCGCACCGCAAACGAGTCGGGATCTGTTGGGCTGGCAATCCAAATCACAAGAACGACTACAACCGTAGCATTCCGCCGCAGCTCTTGCGTATCCTGGACGAGCTTCCCGGCGTCGAGTGGGTTAATTTGCAAAAAGGACACGCATTGCCGCCTCTCAATCTGCGCGATGCCGCCCGGGAGCTTCAGGATTTCGGCGATACCGCCGGGTTAGTGGCCAACTTGGATCTAGTGATTAGCGTCGACACGTCCGTCGCACATCTGGCCGGCGCACTCGGCAAGCCGGTGTGGATCCTCCTGCCTTTCGCCCCAGATTGGAGGTGGATGCTGGAACGGGAGGACACACCCTGGTACAAACACGCTAAGCTATTCAGGCAACAGACGTTGCGCGAATGGCAGCCCGTTCTCCACCGTGTTGTCCAGGCCCTTTCCGCGTTGCCATAATAATTGCTTGGCTGAGACATATATCCTATTGAACGACTTCCGCCGTCAGTGGGCCGACACTGGCGAAGACACGCTCAGGGCGGTGGAGGAGGTAGGCCGTAGCGGCTGGTATGTGTTGGGCGAGCGGGTGCGGCGCTTCGAAGATGCGCTCCGTTCCTATTGGGGCTTTTCTGAAGCCGCGGGAGTAGCCAGCGGGCTGGACGCTATTGAGATCGGGCTTCGGGCAGCCGGGCTCCAGTCAGGAGACCGGGTATTGACGACCCCGTTGTCGGCCTTCGCCACCACACTGGCTATCGTCCGGGCGGGAGGCATTCCCGTTTTCTGCGATACCGATGCCACCGGCCGCATCGATTTGAATGAGGCAAGGGCCGCCTTACAGGCAATGCCCGGTATCCGGTTCTTCGTGCCTGTGCATTTGTATGGATTTCCTATTCCGGCGGGCGATCTCGGCTCCCTGATTCGGGAATTTTCGTTGGTTTGTATCGAAGATTGCGCGCAATCGATTGGAGCCACAGAAAATGGCCGGCCCACGGGACAGGCCGGATTGGCGGCGGCGACGAGCTTTTACCCAACCAAGAATCTCGGCGCCCTGGGCGATGGAGGGGCCCTGCTGACAAACGATTCCGCGTTTGCGGAATCTGTACGCTGCTTGCGGGACTATGGGCAGTCAGCAAAATACGTCCATTCTCAATTGGGCTGGAACAGCCGTTTGGACGAAGTGCAAGCCGCGATCCTTTCGGCGGCGGCTTTGCCGCGGCTGGCGCGGTGGACCGGCAGGAGGCGGGAAACTGCGAGGCGCTACCTGGCACAGTGGCCGTCGGCAGCGGCCGTTCCTCTGGGGAACGCGTTGCCCAGCGAACCCGGTTGCGAACCCTGTTGGCATCTTTTTCCCGTGCGGACGAATACGGAACGCAAGCGCGACTTTATGCACCACCTGCGCGCACATGGGATTCAAAGCGGTGAGCATTATCCGGCGCTTATTCCAGACCAGCCGGCGATGCAAGGAAGTTCCTTTGCGTGCTTTGGCCCGTTGGAAGCCGCTCGTTCCATTGCCGGCGCTGAAGTGAGCATTCCGATTCATCCGTACCTGACGGATGAGGAGGTAGACGCGGTAGTTCACGCTATCCGCATTTTTGTGTAAGTGGGTTCCCCAATGCCCAGGGACAGGCAGTGCAACGCCGGCATTGCTATTCTCCGCCCGGCTTCTCCCGGCTGCAAATCCCGGGATGCCGGGAAGCAGCGGTCAGCGAGGGATAGATAGGCCGGGAAGCAAGGTTCGTGCGCCCGTGGACGATGCCCCGCACTTCGTCTGGCCCTTATTCGCGGCGAAATCGGCGGCGAACCGAGCCGTTTCGCGCTTCGTTTCGATGCAGGGAAATCAAGCGCTCGTTGGGATACCGTCAAGCACCGATAGGTGCCTAGAAGCCTGCAGGATCCGACTCCAGGCAAAGGAATCGCCTGGAACTACTCACGGCGTCACAACTGGCTGACTCAGTCTGGCTTTTCGAGAACTGCCGACACTGCGGCCCGGGCGGCGATACGGCCAAGCACCGATGGGTGCCTAGAGGCCCGTAGGGTCCGACTCCAGTCGAAGGAACCACCTGGAACGGCTCGGGGCGTCGCAACTGGCTGACTCAGTCTGGCTTTTCGAGGAATGGAGGAGCTTCGCCAGGATTATTGCCGACAGCGCGGCGCGGACGGCAATACGGCCGGCACCGATGTGTGCCTGCGGGCCCGCAGGAGGGTGACTCCAGGCGAAGGTATCGCCTGGAACGGCTCGCGTCGCCACGGGCTGGCCGAGTCTGGCTTTTCGAGAACTGCCGACACTGCGGCCCGGGCGGCGATACGGCCAAGCACCGATGGGTGCCTAGAGGCCCGTAGGGTCCGACTCCAGTCGAAGGAACCACCTGGAACGGCTCGCGGCCTCGCAACTGGCTGAGCCAGTCTGGCTTTTCGAGGAGTGGATGAGCTACGCCAGGGCTGGTGCCGACAGTGCGGTGCGGGCGGCGATACGGCCAAGCAACGATGCGTGCCTGGAAGCCCGCAGATGCCGACTCACGGCGAAGGAATCGCCTGGAGCCGCTCGGGGCGTCGCAACCGGCTGACTCAGTCTGACTGTTCGAGGAATGGAGGAGCTTCGCCAGGGTTGCTGCCGACAGCGCGGCGCGGACGGCAATACGGCCGGCACCGATGTGTGCCTGGGGGCCCGAGGCGAAGGTATCGCCTGGAACGGCTCGCGGCGTCGTCACTTGCTGGCCGAGTCTGGCTTTTCGAGAACTTCCGACAGTGCGGCGGGGGCGGTAATACGGGCCGCTCGGGAGGACCGAGTAAAGCGGTATCCTCGCGTTCTCCGATCGATTACATTGCGGGACGCCTTCGCTGCCCCAGGTCAGGCCTGAATGTCCAGGTAGGTCATGGATGAGGCGGAGGCGTCAAGACGCTGCTCCTGGACGAAACGGGTGTGCTGGTCGATGGAGGATTGTTCCATGATTGCCGCTCTGCGCCAATGAAGGAATTTTTCCTGCAATTGCCGGGTTCGTCCGGCCACTTCATCCAACCCATCTTTGTCGGGCCCGGTTTGCAGCCACGCTTCCAAAAGTGCGGCGCGCTGGTTCATCCACGCCACTAATTCCGGCTCCTGCCCCGCAACTCCGGCTTGCAACATGGCGTCCAGTTTTTCCAGTTGCCGCCACATATTTTCCTCAGCCATCGTTCTTGCCGTAAATTCCTACGTTCACGCTCTTATAGCTCGCCTCGATAATCGTCTGCTGGGATTGTAATGATCCTAACAAGGCGTCCACCATCTGCAGTTTTTCCGCCGTGCTCTTCTGCAACGCGGAAAGACGATCCGTCAACTCCGTTACCCTATTCGAAATTCTCTTGTCCGCCTCGTCGTACTTCACATTCTGCAAGGCGATCATTCCCGTAACCGGATCCGAGAGGGCCGTCAACCGCGATTGCACCGAACTGAACCCCGTACCGTTCGTCCCCATGAAGCCGAACACATCCTGCACCTGCGAATCCGATAACGCCGCAAAGGCGTCTGGATCAAACGATGCCTTGCCGTCGTTCCCGAATGTCACGCCGAATTGGGATAACGACTTAATCGCCCCCGTTCCCTCAAAGCCGCTCAGGGTGCGCATTGCATCCTTAATATCCCGCACGACCAGATCCCCGGTGAGCAGCCCGGCCGCTTCGCCAATCTGCGCGTCCGTATCGCCCACCACCTGGTTATAAGCGGTCACAAAACTTTGCAGCCGTTGCGCCAACGTCGAACGGTTCGTCGCCAGAGACAGCGACACCGTCTCACTGCCCGACGTCGTACCAAGAATCGTAAAGGTAACGCCGCTCACGACATCGTTGATCAGGTTCGACGGCTTCGACACCGCCACGCCGTTGATCTTGAACTCCGCATTTGCTCCGTCATCGGCCGTCGCCAGCAGATTCGTGGCCGCCCCGTCCGGATCGTCCACCAGCGTAATCGGTTTCTGGCCGGAGGTGTTCGACGTAATCGACAAGTAATAAGGATTCGAGCCCGTCCCGGTGGTGAGAATCGACGCCGTCGCGCCCAGGTTCAACCCGTTGATCTTGTTGCGCAGCCCCGTGAGATTGTTCTCCGACGGACTTAGAGTAATCGTGTGTTCCTGGCCGTCGAACGTCAGCTTCACCGTGCCCGTCGCCGAAACCTCCGTCGCCGATCCGTCCGGAAAGCCCGACGAGGTGGCCGACGAGGCCCGCGCCACCGAAGTAATGTCTGTGATGTTGTAGGTGGCAGGACTGTTCGCCGTTACATTACCGATGCTCACCTTCGCGGTATTCGACGACGTTCCACCCAGTGCCTTCGTGGAACCCAGTTCCGTCAACGACTTCAATGCCGTGGACAGATTGCCCACCGACGTTTGCAAGCCAGTCGCCAAGGTCTTTTGTTGAAAGATCCGCGCCTGTTCCGCCTGTAGCTGCGTGATTGGCTGCGAAGCAATGGCAACCGTCCGCTCCAAGATCTTCTGAAAATCCGCTGAGTACGTACTGACGCCGGTGAATGTGAGTGGTGAAAAACCCATGGCCGCTCCCGGGGGCTTCCCCCCCTACCGTGTCTTATCGTCCGAAGGAGAGATGGCTTACAGAGGATTTTTCCGAGCATGCCAATCACCATGCAGGGTATTTGTCGTGGGAGAATAAGCGCGGAGGATTCCATCGAGATGAAACAAGCTCTTTTCTCTGCATTCGCGGTACTGGCGTTGGCGAGCATGGCGCCCGGCGCCGAGTTCACAGGCTGGATTAGCGATGCGTCGTGCGGCGCAGGCAATGCTGGCTCCAACCAGGCGGCGCGAGATTGCGCGGACCGTTGCATCAAGGGCGGCGCTGCTCCGGTCTTTGTTACCGAGAAGGAACAGAACGTCTACAAGGTAAACAACGCGGAACTCGCCAAGCAACACCTAAAAGGAAAAGTCCAGGTGACGGGCGAACTGAAGGGCGATACGTTGCATATCGCCAAAATTATCGACGTCAAAGACTAGTTCCACGGTTCCGCGGCCCGGGCGATGGGGAGGGGCGAAGAAAGATATACTCGCTGAGGATCTTTCCTGATGCGCTCCCTGTTGCTTGGGCTGTCTCTTGTTTGCGCCGCGGCCGCGGCGGACCCGGACTTTGTCCGGGACGTTCGTCCTTTGTTAGCTAAACGATGTTTTGGCTGCCATGGGCCTGCTCTGCAGAAGAGCCATTTGCGGTTGGACCGACGTGCGGACGCATTGCACGGCGGGGAGAGCGGCGTGCCGGCTATCGTACCGGGCAAGAGCGGGGAGAGCCTGCTAATCCGGTATGTCAGCGGGACGGACGCCAAGCTGGTGATGCCGCCGGCCGGACCACGGCTCAAGCCGGAAGAAGTTGCCGTGTTGAAAACCTGGATCGATGCGGGGGCCGAGTGGCCGGGCGACACTTCGGCGGCGATTGCGCCAAAGGCCGACCCACGGCTGGCGCATTGGGCTTTTCATGCCCCCAAACAGCCGGCGATACCACCCGTAAAGAATTCGGCCTGGGTACGCAATCCGATCGATGCGTTTGTGCTGGCCAAGCTGGAAGCCAAGGGATGGCAACCGGCGCCGCGCGCGAAAGACGCGGATTTGTTGCGGCGCATGTATCTGGACATTACCGGTTTACCGCCGACATTGGAAGAACAGGATTCGTTCCGGGGGGACTGGGATGGATTGAGCCGCGAGTTGCTGGCGCGGGGAACGTACGGCGAGCGGTGGGCGCGGCATTGGCTGGACGTGGTGCGCTACGGAGACACGAACGGCTATGAACGCGATGCGGTGAAGCCGAGCGGCTGGAAGTTCCGGGACTATGTGATCCGGTCCTTAAACAACGATAAATCGTTCCAGCGTTTTGTGTTGGAGCAACTGGCGGGAGATGAGTTGCCGGACTCCGATGCGGAGACGCTGCTGGCGACCGGTTATGCGCGGCTGGGACCGTGGGACGACGAGCCGGCCGACCCGGCGGAAGACCGGTTCGACCAGTTGGACGATATTCTCAACACGACTTCGCAGGGGTTTCTGGGCCTGACGCTGGCGTGCGCGCGGTGCCACAACCATAAATTCGAGCCGCTGACGACGAAAGACTATTACGGAATGATCGCCGTCTTCAACGGCTTGGACCGGCCCCGGGACGGACGCACGGAACTGGACCGGCCGATAGGCAAGTGGCCGGAGATTGCCCGCTTCAATGAGCGGGAGGCGAAGATCAAAGCGCTGCGCGACGCGGCGCGGCTCGCGTGGTTGCAATCGGGCCAAAGCAAGCTGGCGCCGGAGGCGGTAGCGGCGTTTTTGCAAGCCCCGAAGGACCGGGAGGAAGCGGCGCGCAAGCTGGTAAGGGATTCGACGAAGGCACTGGACGCCGAATTGGCAGCGTTACCCGTGGAGGAAGAGGTTGCGCGACTGAAACGGGAGACGCCAGACCTGCCGCGTGGATACTTCATGGAAGAACGGTCGGCGACGCCGCCGGCAACCCACATACTCATTCGCGGGAAAGCGTCGTCGCCGGGACCGGAGGTACCGCCGTCGGTTCCAACGCTGCTTGTGAAAGAGCAGCCGTCGTTTGCGGCGGATGGGATGCGCACAAGCGGGCGGCGGTTGGCCTTTGCGCGGTGGGTAGCATCGCGGGAGAACCCGCTGACGGCGCGCGTGATTGTGAACCGCGTCTGGCAGGCGCATTTTGGCGAGGGTATTGTCCGGACGGCGAACGATTTTGGCGTGATGGGCGATAAGCCGTCGCACGAAGAATTGATCGACTGGCTGGCGGTGTGGTTCATGGACAACGGCTGGTCCTTGAAAAAGCTGCACGCGCTGATCTTGGGAAGCAACACGTTCCGGATGTCCAAGACGAGCAACGCGAAATATGCCGCCGAAGATCCGGAGAACCGATTGCTGTGGCGGATGCCGTACAGACGCCTGGAGGCGGAGGCGATTCTGGATTCGGCGCTGGCGGTGAGCGGCAAGTTGAACCGCACGATGTATGGAGAGTTTGTGTATCCGAAAGTGCAGAAGGAAGCGCTGGAGGGATCGAGCGATCCGGACAAGATCTGGGCTCCGTTTACGGATGAGAACAAGGCTTCGCGGCGCGCGATTTACTACATCGTCAAGCGGTCGTTGATGGTGCCGCTGATGGAGGTGTTGGACTTGTGCGACACGACCCGGCCGTCGGCGAAGCGGCAAACCACTTCGGTTGCTCCGCAGGCGTTGCAGCTATTCAATGGCGACTTTGTGAACCGGCAGGCCAAGCACTTCGCGGCACGGTTGCGGGAAGAAGCGGGGCCGGCCGCGGAGGCCCAGATTGAGCGGGCGTACCGGCTGGCTCTGGCGCGCAAACCTACCGAGGCGGAGCGGACGGCGATGACGGCCTTCCTGCGGCAGAGCAGCCTGGAAGAGATGTGCCGGGTGATTTTGAACCTGAATGAGTTTGCGTATGCGAATTAAGAAAACACGGCGGGACTTTATTTGGCAGACCGGCGGCGGGTTCGCGGGCGTGGCCCTGATGGACCTGCTGACGCGGGACAACGTGGTATCGGCCAACAGCATTCTGGCTCCGAAGCGGCCGCACTTTCCGGCGAAGGCGAAGCGGGCGGTGTTTCTGTTTATGAATGGCGCGCCCAGCCAGGTGGACACGTTCGACTACAAGCCGGAGTTGACGAAGAGAAACGGACAGGCGTACAAAGGCGCGTTGACGGTGGGCTCCAATGGGCGTCCGGTTGGGTACCTGATGCAGTCGCCGTTCGAGTTCAAGCCGCGCGGGCAGAGCGGGTTGATGATTAGCGACCTGTTCCCGCATACGTCGAAGTTCGCCGACGACCTGTGCGTGATCCGCTCCATGTATACGGATACGGCGGCGCATGCTTCCGGTTGTCTGCAGATGAATACGGGCAGTATCTTCCTGGGCAAGCCGAGCGCAGGGGCGTGGGTAACGTATGGACTGGGTACGGATAACCAGAGCCTGCCGGCGTTTGTGGTGATGACGGACCCGCGAGGCGGGCCTATCGGCAGCGCCTCCAACTGGACGGCCGGGTATATGCCGGCAGCGTATCAAGGTACGCTGTTCCGGTCCGGCGCGGCCCCGCTACTCGATTTGAAACCGCCGGCGGGTGTAGACGATTCCACGCAGCGCCGGAGTTTAGACCTGCTGAAGACGCTGAACGAAGAACATCTGGCGGCCCACGCGGAAGAGAACGAGTTGTCGGCGCGGATTGCTTCGTACGAGTTGGCATACCGGATGCAGGCCGAAGCGGCGGCTGTGGTGAATTTAGGCAATGAATCGGCCTCGACGCGAGCGCGGTATGGATTGGACGATAAGCTGACGGCGGACTTCGGGCGCAAGTGTTTGATGACGCGGCGGCTGCTGGAAAAGGGCGTGCGGTTCGTGCAGTTGTATTCGGGCGGTGGCCACATTGAAGACACCTGGGACGGGCACAACGACTGCATCACCAACCACAAGCTGCACGCGGGCGAGACGGACAAGCCGATTGCCGCGTTGATGGAAGACCTGAAAGCGACGGGACTGTGGGACGAGACGCTGCTGCTTTGGGGCGGAGAGTTCGGCCGGACGCCGACGAGCGAGGGCGTGGGCAAGCCGGGCCGCGACCATGATTGGCACGGCTTTTCGATGTGGATGGCTGGGGCGGGCGTGAAGGGCGGGCAGGCCATTGGAGCGACCGATGACCTAGGCTTCGCAGCGGTGGAAGACAGGGTACACGTCTCCGATCTGCACGCCACGCTGCTCCACCTGTTGGGGCTGGACCACACGAAACTCACCTACTTCTACCAAGGCTTTAACCAGCGCATTACGGGCGTGCGGGGCGAAGTTGTGAAAAAAGTTCTGGCCTAGCTGTTGAGTGCCAGCCATTCGCGGGCGGCGTCATATTGCCGGCGCGTGGCTCCGTGCGCGATCAGAATATCGGCCAACTTTTCATCGCCGTGGTAGGCGGCAAAGTCGATGGCCTGCAGATCGTCATGGGTGGGCGAATTGACCGGGAATCCGGCGGCGAGCATGTTTTCAACGGCGCTGTAGCGCTGCATCCAGGCGGCTTCGGGGAGGAGGCGGTGGTCCTGTTTGCCGAGGGTTTCGGGGGCGCGACTGGCGGAGGGACGATGCCAGAGTTGGAAGAGCCAGTGATCGAGGGGCGCGGCATCTGGGGGATTGTCGCCGAACTCGGTGCGTCCGAAGCGAATTGCCTGGCGGCGCGCGGTGTGGTTGTGGATGTTGATGATGTCGGGGCGGGCTCCGTGCGAGACGAGGAGATCGAGGGTGGCGGTGTCGCGCCCGCGGCGGATCGCATGATGGAGGCTCATTTCCCGGTCACCATGGCGGGAGCGGAGATTGGGGTCGGCTCCAGCCTGGAGCATTTTCTGGAGGCCGGAGAGATCGGCGAAGTCGAGCTTGCGGAGAACGCAATAGCTGAGCCAGGGCGGCTCGAGGCGAGGGGAGGCGAGGATGGCGTCGAGGACGGCGTGGGAGGGATGCTCGCAGGCGTGGTAGAGGATCTCGTGGTGGTTGGGATCGGCTCCGGCGTGAAGGAGAAGTTCGGCGAATCGGCGCAGGGTATCGGAGGGCGCGTGGGGCGGCTGCGTGGAAAGGTGAATGAGCCCTTCGGTGGCCTGGGAGGGATCGGAGGTGAGGATGTGAGAAAGCGCGCCGAGATCGGCGGTTTCGATGGCGGCGTGAATCATAGGAGGTCCTGGAGCGTAAGGGGGCCGCGGGTGGGATGAACGCAGGGGCGGGAGGCGGCCGACTGGGGGATGAGGCGGAGGAGGGCGGCGGGATCGGGTTGGGGCGACAGGTCGGTGAGGACGGGGTTGTCTTCGGTCAGTACGGGCGTGAGGTTGATGGGCTGGGAGGCCGCGAGCGCAGAGGGCGGGAGAATCCAATCGGGATGGAAGCCGACGAATTGCACTTCTTCTTCGAGGAGAAAGCCGAATTTTTCCCGCACCCGGTTTTTGAGGGCGGCCAGGAGGGCGAGGAGATCGGCCGCTGTGCCGTCTCCCGTGTTGTAAATGAGATTCGCGTGGTAATCCGCAACCTGGATACCGCCGATTTGCATGCCTTTTGCGCCGACTTCTTCGAGGAACCAGCCGGCGGGCACTTTGCCTTCGATGACCTTATTCGGGGGGACGGCGGCGCGAGCGGATTCAGGGAGTTCGTGGAGCAGGAGATTCTTAAAGATACTGCCGGCGCAGGCCATGGATGGCGGGAACTTGGCATCGCGGGCGGCGCGGATTTTTTGCGATTGGGCAGAGAGGGCGGCGGCATCCCCAGATTGGAAACGCAGGCGGGCGGAGAGGATCTGGTAGCCCTTCTGTTTCTTGAACTGCGAATGGCGGTAGCGGAAGCCGCATTCTTCGTTGGACCACTCGCGGATGGTTTCGCCATCAAAGAACCGGACGGATTCGATGCGCTGATGGATGGATTGACCGTAGGCTCCGGCGTTGCCGTAGATGGCGGCTCCGGCCCAGCCTGGGATGCCGGCCATGGATTCCATGCCCGCGAGGCCGTGGGAGTTGGCGTAATCGATGAGATCGTTGAGTTCGGCTCCGGCGTCCACGGTGACAAGCGGGCCGTCGTGCGAGATGGAGTTGGCGCTGTAGCGGAGGATGGCTCCGGGGTAGCCGTCGTCGCTCACGATCAGGTTGGTGCCCCGACCGATGGAGGTCCAGCGGAGATGGGACCATGCAAGGGTACGGTAGGCCTCTTCAAAGGCATAGGACGTGGAGGCGTCGGCGAGGAGCCAGGAAGGGCCGCCGAGACGGAAACGGGTGTGATGGCGAAGCGGAGCGCCGGGCAGGACGAGCAGACCTTCGACCGCGCCGAGGCGGTCGAGGACGGCTTGGGGGAGCGTCATCAATATTCAGGCTAACCGGAATTGGGCTGCGGAGTCTAAATTTGCGAATGGAAGAAACGGACCTGGCGGCGATCGGCCGGGTGATTTCAGGGGATGCGGATGCGTTTGGGCTGCTGGTGGAGCGGCACAGCCGGAGTGTATTCCGGCTGGCATACCGGATCACCTGCAATGAATCGGACGCGGAAGAGGTGGTACAGGAGGCGTTTTTGCGGGCTTTCCGGGAGATACGGCGGTACGAGTCGCGGGCAAGCTTCTCCACGTGGGTGGGAACGATTGCCGCGAACTGCGCGCTGGACGTGGTCCGGAAGCGGAAGCGGTTTGTGAGCACGGATGAGGAAGAGGGTGCGGCTCCGGTGGCGGTTTGCGAAGCTCCGGGACCAGACCGGGAGGCGAATAGCCGGCGAATCGGAGAGTTGATCGATAAGACGATGGGACAGTTGAGCCTACAGGAACGGACGGCGTTCACGTTGCGGCACTACGAGGGTATGCCAATTGAAACGATTTCCAAGGAACTTGGGCTGAGCGAGAACGCGACGAAGCAATCGATTTTCCGGGCGGTGCAAAAGCTGCGGCGGGTGTTGGGGCCTTGGGTGGGAGTAGTGGTGGTAACTCTATGGATCATGTAAGCGAAGAACAGTTGGTGCTGCTGTATTACGGGGAGCCGGGCGTGGAAGAGACGCGGGCGCACGTAGAGGCCTGCGCGGCTTGCCGGACGGATTACCAGGCCGTGCAACGGCTGTTGAACACGATGGACGCTGGCGCCATACCGGAGCGGGACGCCGACTACGGACAGCGGGTATGGGCATCGGTATCGGCGCGGGCGCGGGTACGGCGGTATGCGTGGCGGACGTTCGGCGCTTTGGCGGCGGGATTGCTGGTGGGTATCGCCCTGCATTTTTCTGTAAGTACGGAACCCACGGAACCGGTGACGGCGCAGGCGGACGAACAGTCCGGGCGGGTGTTGGAAGCGGCGTTGGAGAGCCATCTGGAATCGAGCCGGCTGGTTCTCACCGAGATTGTGAACAATCCGGGGGATGGGTGGTCGCGAGAGTCAGCCGAGGACTTGCTGGCGGATAACCGGTTGTACCGGCAGACGGCTGAGGCGACGGGGCAGACGGAGACGGAACGGCTGCTGGAAGATCTGGAAGAAGTTTTGGTGGAAGTGGCGCATGCGCCCGCGGGCTCCGAGGAGTTGCGGCGCCGGATTGAGACGAAGGGCGTTTTGTTCGCCATACAAGTGCGAACAACGCGGGAAGGAATTTTGTGACTTTCAAGGAACCGAAGCGTATAAGTTCTCGTAGTGGAATGACGATGCTACTGATGGCCGGCGGACTGCTGGCGCAACCTGCACCGAAACCCGGAGCACCGCCCGAACCTCCGAAGGCGCCAACGGCTCCGGCGCCCGCGAAGATCGCGGCGATGTATTACCGTGCCTCGGACTCCTACAGGCAGGGCGTGCGGCATATCGACGAACGTCAGTACGAGAAAGCGGTCCACGTATTCGACAGCGTGATCCGCGATAAGTCCCCAAGAGCCGAAGGCGCGTTGTATTGGAAGGCCTACGCCCTCCGGCGCTTGGGGCGCAACAGTGAAGCGCTGAGCGCATTGAGCGAATTGGAATCGGGGTATCCGGCCAGCCGCTGGAAGAACGACGCGAAGGCGCTGGAAGTAGAAATCCGGCAGGCATCAGGCAATGGCGCGGCGGCCGCCGCCTCGCAGGACGATGAAGAGTTAAAGCTGTTGGCGCTGAACGGGCTGGTGCAGAATGAGCCGGAGTCAGCCGTACCTCTGTTGGAAAAGATTCTGGTATCGGGTAAGAGTTCGCCGCGTATGAAGCAGCGGGCGTTGTATGTACTGGCCCAGAGCAAGAATGCCAAGGCGCGGGAGTTAGTGACGCAATATGCGCGGGGCGGGACGAATCCGGATTTGCAGTTGACCGCGATCGACTACCTGGGCGCTATGGGTACACCGGAAGGGCGGGCGGCGCTGGGCGAGATTTATAAGAGCTCGAGCGACTTGGCGGTGAAGCGGATGGCCCTGCAGGGCATGGCGCGCGGCAGGGACAAGGCGCAAATTCTGCAGGTAATCCGGGGCGAGAACGATGTGGAGTTGAAGAAAGACGCGATCCGGGTATTGGGCCGCACGGACGCGATGGATGAGTTGCGGGAGTTGTACCGTTCGGAGACGGACGCGGAGGTCCGGAAGGCCGTGGTGTGGGCGATTGCCGACCATGGGAAGCCGGTCGTGCTGGTGGAATTGGCGCGCGCGGAGAAAGATGCCGCCGTGAAGAAAGAAATCGTCCGCCGGTTAAGCGATATGCGGTCGAAAGAGGCACAGGCTTATCTGGTGGAACTACTGCAGGAGTGAGCATGAACGACGAGATTATTAAGCTGCGCGGAGTAAAGAAGGTCTTTCAGACGGATGAAGTGGAGACGCATGCGCTGCTGGATATCCATATGGAGATCCGGCGGGGAGAGTACGTCTCGATCTCGGGTCCTTCGGGCTGCGGGAAGTCAACGCTGCTGGCGATTCTGGGATTGCTCGATTCTCCATCCGGCGGCGAGTATCTGCTGCGCGGACAGCCGGTGGCTTCTCTGAAAGCGGGCGAGCGGGCGCGAATCCGCAATCGGGAGATTGGGTTTATCTTCCAGGCTTTTAATCTAATCGGCGATTTGACTGTGTATGAGAATGTCGAACTGCCGCTGACCTACCGGAACATGCCTTCGTCTGAGCGGAAGAAAGCCGTGCTGGAGGCGTTGGAACGGGTGGGGATGAGCCATCGCTCCAAGCACTATCCCTCGCAGCTTTCGGGCGGTCAACAGCAGCGCGTGGCGGTGGCGCGGGCATTGGGCGGAAGCCCGTCCATGCTGCTGGCGGACGAACCGACGGGGAATTTGGATTCGCAGAACGGCGAAGCGGTAATGACGCTGCTGGAAGAACTGCACGCCGGCGGAGCGACGATCTGCATGGTGACGCACGACCCGCGTTTTGCCCGGTGCGCCGAACGCAGCATCCGGCTGTTCGACGGGCGGATTGTCGAGGAGAATGAAGGCGCGGCGGTTTCTGCGGCATCCTAGAGCCATATGGCTTCCCGGTTCCCTGGTTTCCCCACGCAAGGAATTCAGTTCCTGCAGGAGTTGAAAGACAACAACACGCGCGAATGGTTCACACCGCGCAAGGCTGTTTTCGATGAGCAGGTGAAGGCTCCGATGGTTGCGCTCGTTGACGCCGTCAATGGAGAGTTAGCAAGCTTCGCGCCCGACTATTTGACCGAGCCGTCCAAGGCAATCTACCGGATCTATCGCGACACGCGTTTCAGTAACGACAAGACGCCCTATAAGACGCACATTGCGGGAAATCTGCACAAACAAGGAACTGATAAGCACGCGGCGGCGGGCTATTATTTCAGCATTGGCGCGGACCAAATTGAGATTGCGGCGGGGGTCTACATGCCGGGGCCGCAGGAGCTACTGCGGCTACGGCAGCATATTTCGGCCAATTTCGAGGAGTTTTCGAAGCTGGCCCAGGATAAAACGGTAACGAAACTGGTGGGGCCGCTTCAGGGCGACTCGCTGGCACGACCTCCGAAAGGTTTTGCTGTGAATGATCCGGCGATTGACTGGATCAAGAAAAAGCAGTGGTATTACTACAAGACTGATTTGGATCTTGGCTTGGCCGTAACGCCGAAGCTGCTGCCGGAGTTAGTGAAACGGCTGCGGGCGATGACGCCGATGGTGGATTTCTTCAATCGGGGACTTGCACCGAAGATCAACACGCGGGATTTCTTTTTTTAGAGGTTAAGGGCTTCCAGACCGTGGATGGGCGGCGGCGTTCCCGTAATCTGTAGGGGGAAGGTATCGCTAACCCTGCCTCGATGCGAGACGGCCACCGTGTGATTGCCCGCATGAATGACGGGCCGTAGCTTGAGATTGATTTGATTGCCTTCAGGAAATACGGCCTCCGGCACATGCGGAACGCCGGAGATGAGCACCTGCGTATTGGACGGGTCGGCCTCCGGGGAGAGTCCCGTGGCCCAGACGGTGAGCCATCCTCCGTTCGCCCAATCCAGCCGCGAAGAAGTCCAGGCAACGCCGTCCTGCACGCTGGCGATGGCGACGGATTCGTCCGGCGCTGGAAGGTCAACAAAGAAGTCTCGAGGCTCCGACCAACCGGAACGATCCACTTTTAAGCGCGCGCTATGCCGGCCCGGCGCCAGTCCCGGCGGTATGCGAAAGCTCACCATCAATGCCCCGTCCGAGACCGCGCACGCCAAAGGCGCGACTCCGAAACCATCGATTTCCGGATAGCACTGCTGGATGGAGGGCGTTTCGGCATGCGGCCAGGCGCTCCATAGTTCGATATAGGATTCCTTGGCCGTATAGAAACTCCGGCCACGATATTGATGGCCGGCGAGCGCAGCCAATTCCAAAGGCGGAAGCTCGTCCGGCGGGAGGTTGCGCCAATGCCGGTGAGCCGCCACGCGAGCGGAAGTATCCGTAACGCAGAGTACTTCGGCCTGCGCAAAACCGGCGGCGCGGATCCAGGATTCGACGGCGCTGACGGTGGGGCCGCACCAGTTGTCGGTCTGCCCGGCGAGTTCCGTGTATTCGTAGAATTCGGCGTAGGGCACGGCGGGATTGATGCCCTGGAGGCGGGGCTCGCCGTCGATGACGAAGGTATCGAAAATACAGGTACCCGTGGTAACAGCGCAGATCTTCTCCATGGCGAGAAGGGGGTGCTTTAGATGATAGAGAACGCCGAGGCAGAGCACGATATCGAACGTGCCGATGGTGGCGGGATCTAACTCATACACGTCCATGCGGCGGTAGTCGACGCGGGATTGAAAGGCACGGTGGAGAGCGCGAAAGGTGTCGAGGTCTACGTAGTCAATAGCCGTGACGCTGGCGCCGCGACGTTCCAGTTCGAAGGTGAAGTAGCCGTCCCAGGGGCCGATATCGAGGGCGCGCAGGCCCGCCATGGTTTCGGGAAGTTGGAAGGAGGCGAGGCGGTGCTCCTGCCACTCAATGGGCATAGCTCCCTGCAGCAGTTGGCCGGACGGCAACCGGAAGCTATGATAGAGCCCGGTCTGCGCAAGTCCTTCGCGTACGGGATTGTGGTTTCGCTTTTCCTGTAGCGAGCTATTGGTGGCCATGAGGATTCCGTGGAGGGGACCGGACTCCCGTAGTATAGACTGCCTGGGGGATTGGGGCGGCGAATCGGCAGCCTATTCAAAACTCTTGAATCAGAGTTTCAAAAAATGGCGAAGCGGAACAATAAATTCGCAGATGGACGGAACTAAACCCCTGCTGCCTCGTATATGCAGATAACGGGATCCGTCTCCGCTGGAGAGCCCTTTCCCCAACGACAACCCCCTCTAGCGGAGACGCCCGATTGATCGAGTCGAAAACGGGACATATGGCAATTCAGGAGCCTGGACTGTCCAAAAATCCCAGTTACGGACAGCATAACAGGTCCATAAATTTACGCAATCAAAATGTGAGCCGCTGGATCTGATCTCTTGCGCGAATGGTTGTAGGAGGACTTAGATTGTCCTATGACCGTAATTGACTCGACCGGCGAGGCTATTGTCATCCGGCGGGCCCAACCGGCCGATGCCGTGGTGTGCGGGCCAATTTGCTACGAGGCCTTCGCGGCAATCAATGCCCAGCACAACTACGCCCCCGAAATCCCTTCGCCGGAAGCAGCCACAGGGCTACTAACGATGCTGTTTGGGCATCCCAGCGTGTATGCAGCGGCAGCGGAATACGGCGGGAGACTGGTGGGCAGCAACTGCTTGGATGAACGTTCCCCGATCGCGGGAATTGGGCCAATCACGGTGGACCCGGCGGCGCAGAACCGCGGCATTGGGAAGATGCTGATGCGCGATGTGATGGAACGGGCGCACCGGACCGGGTTTATCGGTATGCGATTGGTGCAATCGGCGTTTCACGCCCGCTCTTTGTCCCTCTACACCAGGCTAGGGTTTCAGGTCCGGGAACCCCTGGTCTTGCTGCGCGGGCCGGCATTGCGTTGGTCGCCGCCCGGGGTGACCGTGCGCCGGGCGCGAGCCGAAGATCTGGACGCATGTAACCGCGTGTGCGTGCAAGTGCACGGCCATAACCGTTCCGGGGAAACACAGGAGGCCATCGACCAGCAGACCGCGACCGTTGTGGAGCGGCAGGGGCGCATCACGGGATATTCGACCATACTGGGATTCTTCGGCCACTCGGTGGGCGAGACGTTGTTGGATCTGCAGTCTTTGATCGGAGCGGCGGAAGAGTTTGCCGGACCGGGCATCCTGGCGCCGACGCGGCTGCCGGGGCTGTTCCCCTGGTGCCTGGAGCACGGATTGCGTGTGGTGCAGCCGCTGAACCTGATGTCGCACGGGTTTTACCAAGAACCGGAAGGCGCATGGTTGCCGTCGATTCTCTATTAACCGTATAGTGTGTCGATGCGGCACGCGGCGCTTTTAGCATTTGCCCTGGTAGTGGCAGGAACGATTGGATGGGGGGACGATGCTGGAAAACTCTTGCGCGCCGACCATTATGTAAGGGTGAAGTCGATAGTTCCAACGATTGCGGGACAGACGGCGCAACTCTACGTACGCGAAGTATCGCTTTCGGAGACGGTTCTGCGAGGCAAGGCCGCAGACCGGGTGGTGTTGTTTATCCATGGGGCAGGCACGCCGGCGGAAGTGGCTTTCGACGTGCCCTATCAGGATTACAGCTGGATGGCATTTCTGGCCCAGGCCGGGTACGACGTCTTTTCCATGGACATGACGGGCTATGGGCGGTCCACGAGACCTTTGGTGATGAACGATCCGTGCAACCTGTCGGCGGAGCAGCAGAAAAGTCTGTTCGGTTCGGTTTGCAAACCTTCACATGGGCACAATGTGACGACCTATCCGTCGGATTGGCACGACATAGGAGCGGTGGTCGACTATCTGCGGGAGCTCAGAAATGTGGAGAAGGTGAGCTTAATCGGGTGGTCCATGGGGGGCCCCCGGGCGGGCGGCTATGCTGCGACGCATCCGGAAAAAGTCCACAAGCTGGTGCTGCTGGCTCCCGGTTACCGCCGCGCGTCACAGGTTACCCAGCCGGTGCAGTTGCCGGCGGCTGGGCCAGTCTACGGGACACAGACGCGCGCGGAGTTCGATGCAAACTGGGATCGCCAGGTGGGTTGCCCCGACCAGGTGGACCCCGGAGTACGCGACATCGTATGGGCCGATATGCAGGCGTCCGACCCACAGGCGGCAACGTGGGGAGCGGGCGCGCGGAGAGCCCCGCATGTCAGCGCCTGGGGCTGGGATGAAACGGCGGTGAAGAAGATGAAGACTCCGGCGTTGTTGGTTGCCGCACCGCATGATCAGCAGGTAGCGCCGTCAGCGGTGAAGGCACTCTACGACGATTTGGCCTCTACCGAGAAAATTTACCTGGATATCGCCTGCACGTCCCACAACGCATTGTGGGAGAAAAACCACCTGCTCTTGTTCCGGGCCTCGCTCGACTGGCTAAAGACCGGCGTATTACAGGGCAACCGCGCGGGCGTGCTGCGCATGGGGTATCACTAACCGAGCCGGGCGCGTACTTTATCGCTAAGCGCCTTGCCATCCACACGTTTACCAGCCAACTTTGCTTTGGCCGCGTTGATGACCTGACCCATCTTCGCCTTGTCGGTAATGCCCGTTTCTACGATAGCCGCTTCAATTGCCGCCGCCACCTCGTCATCGGAGGGCGCGGCTGGCAGATAGCCTTCTATAAGCGCCAACTCAAATGATTCCTTGTCCGCCAGTTCGGTGCGGCCGCCGTTGCGGAACATCTCCGCCGCCTCCCGGCGTTGCTTGGCGAGCGTATTGAGAACCTGCATCTCCGCCGCTTCATCGAGCGGCTTCATGCTGTCCACCTGGTGCTTTTGCAGGGCCGCTTTCACCATGCGAATGGCGCCAAGACGGGCTTCGTCCTTGGCCTTCATGGCGGCCACCATGTCCTTCTGTATCTGTTCCAGGAGAGGCATTTTGTTATTCTAATAGTACGCTGAGTAGTTCTCATCTTCCTACCCCATGCACATCAAGAAGCAACGCCTTTTAACACCGGGCCCGACGCCCCTCTATCCGCCCGCCCTGCACGCGATGATGGCTTCCGATATCCATCACCGGACCCAGGACTTCGTCAAGATCCAGGCGCAGGCGCTGTCGTCTCTGAAAGAAGTGATGGGCACGTCCAATGACGTGTTGATCCTCGTTTCGTCCGGATCGGGTGCGATGGAAGCTTCGGTTTCGAACTTCTTCTCGCAAGGTGACAAGGTCATTGTCTGCACGGCCGGTAAGTTCGGTGAGCGCTGGGTGGAGATTGCCAAGGCCTTCTCGCTGAATGCGGTGGTGTTGCAGTCCGAATACGGCGATGTGGTAAGCCCGGAGCGTGTGGAAGCGGCGTTGGCCGAAAATCCGGATGCCAAAGGCGTGTTTGTGCAGGCATCGGAGACGTCGACGGGTGCGATGCACGATATCGAAGCGATGGCTGCCGCGGTGAAGAAAACGGATGCGCTGCTGATCGTGGACGCAATCACCGGACTGGGCACCATGCAGCTCGACATCGATGGCTGGGGCATCGACATCTGCATCGGCGGATCACAGAAGGCGTTCATGATCCCGCCGGGCCTGGCCTTCCTGAGCATTAGCCCGAAGGCGTGGGAACGCAACGCGACCGCTACGATCCCGCGCTTCTACTTCGACCTGAAGAAAGAAAAGAAGATGGTGGAAAAGGGCGAAGGATCGAGCTGGACGCCCAACACCTCTCACATCATTGCTTTGAATGCCGCGTTGGACTACATCAAGCAGCTCGGTATGGCCAAGCTGGTAGAGAACGCGCAACTGCTGGCAAAGGGAACGCGGGAAGCCGCGAAAGCACTGGGCCTGGAGCTGTTTGCGAAGGACCATCCGGGTTCATCGGTTACGGCGATCAAGGCGCCCGCCGGTTTGGATTCCAGCGCGATCGTAAAGGCGTTCCGAACCCAGTTCGGCGCCGTGATCGCCAATGGACAGGGCTCGATGAAGGGACAGATTTTCCGCATGGCGCATCTCGGCTACTTTGACTTTGCCGATATGTTCGCGGTGATCGCAGCGCTGGAGCTGATCCTGCAGGCTAACGGCCACAAAGTGGAGTTAGGCTCGGGTGTTGCTGCTCTGCAGCGTGTATATGCCGAGGCGGCGATGCCGCAAACGGCGAAGGCGTAAGAGAACGGAGCGGAAGCTAATTCAATGAAGATTCTAGTAGCGGAACCACTGGCTGCGGCCGGTTTGGAGTTGTTGCGTGCACAAACCGGTTGGGACGTTGTGGTCTCCAATCCGAAGGAGTACGGCGAGCATCTGGCAGATTGCGATGCCCTGCTGGTGCGTAGTGCGGTAAAGGTCAACAAAGATGTTCTGTCGAAGTCGCCAAAGCTAAAGGTTGTGGGCCGCGCCGGCGTCGGCGTGGACAATGTCGACCTGGAAGCCTCGACGGCGGCGGGCGTGCTGGTGATGAATACGCCGGGCGGCAATGCGATCTCGGTAGCGGAACACACCATCGGCCTGATGCTTTCCCTGGCACGCAGCATTCCAGCCGCCAGCGCCTCCACCAAGAGCGGCAAGTGGGAAAAGAAGAAGTTCCAGGGCAACGAACTGCGCGGGAAGACGCTGGGCGTTATGGGCTTGGGTTCCATTGGACGGGAAGTGGTTAAACGCGCTTCGAGCTTCGACATGCGCATTGTGGCGCATGACCCGTTTGTGAACCCGCAAACCGCCGCGGACCTCAACGTGGAACTGGTGTCTCTCGAGGCATTGTACGCGCAGAGCGATTACATCTCCCTGCACATGGCGCTGACGCCGGAAACCCATGGCATGATGAACGCCGGAGCCTTCGAAAAGATGAAGGCCGGCGTACGCATCATCAACTGTGCCCGCGGCGAACTGATCAAATCGGCCGATCTGGCTGCGGCATTGGCCAGCGGCAAGGTGGGTGGGGCAGGTCTGGACGTTTTCGAGAAAGAACCTCCTCCCGCCGATGACCCGATTTTGGCGGCAGAAACGCTGCTGGCGACGCCCCATATTGGCGGTTCGACCGACGAAGCGCAGGAGATTGTCGGCGTTCGTATCGCGGAACAACTGGTGGAGTACCTGGTAAACGGCGTCGCCCTGAATGCCGTGAACATGCCGACCCTCTCGCCGGAAATGTACAAGGCTGTGGGCCCCTACATCACGTTGGCCGAACGGCTTGGCAACTTCGCCGCCTTCGCCTCGACGGGCAACCCGAAGAGCGTACGGCTGGTCTATTCGGGCCGGATTGCGGACTTCAACACGACCCTACTGCGCAATGCAGGCATGGCGGGCGTGCTGAACCGGTCGCTGGAACAGCGCGCGAATCTGGTGAACGCCATGCCGATCGCCAATGACCGCGGTCTGAGCGTCTCCGAAAAGCACGAAAAACGTTCCGGGCACATCGACTCCATCCGTTTGGAACTGGAAACCGATGCGGGCGTGACTGTCGTGGAAGGCGCGGTGATCCTCGGCAAACCCCGGTTGATCATGGTGGACGGTATCTACTGCGAAGCCACGCTGAGCGGGCATCTGCTGTACCTGAAAAACAATGACGTGCCGGGCGTAATTGGCCACGTAGGCAATGCGCTGGGCAAGGCGGGCATCAACATCGCCAATTTCTCATTGGGCAGGCAGGAAGCCGCTACGGGCGGGAACCCCATACAGGCGATCGCGGTGGTAGAAGTGGACGGCATCGTGACCGAAGCGGTCCAAAACGACCTGAAGGCAAATCCGGCCATTTTGGTCATCCGTCCAGTTGAATTTCTGGCATAATCGCCGCTACAACTCCAAAAAAAAGCCGTTCCCTGCCCGGGAACGGCTTTTTTCTTGCAATTCCGGCAGTGTTGTGTTTGCACACTCCTGGACGTGTGTTAGCATGGGAATGCATCCCCGAGGAAATCCCCTCGAAAATCCCACCGCAACGGAGTGGTACGCACCGCCGAATGAGTAATACCGTTTTCCTTGGCAACCTTCCTGCCTGGGTGACTGCCGACGACATTAAGTCCTGGCTCTCTGCCGAGAACCTTGTGGCTGATTCCATCAAAGTCATCCGTAACCCCGAAACACAAGAGTCCAAAGGGTTCGCATTCATTGAAGCTCCCAATGTGGAAGAAATGAATTCGATCATCCGCCGATTTGATCGCGCGCCTCTGGAAGATCGCCTGCTACGTGCCAATCCCGCACAGCCGCCCAAGTCGAAGGGCGGAGTACCTCTGAAGTCCGCTGGCCCAATGGCCGGCCCAATGGGGGCGGATCGGAACAAGCGTCCGCGGCCGAATCGCGACGCAGGCGCTCCTAACGCGGCAAAGCGTAAGAGCAACAAGCCTCAGCCAACAAGCGCCTTTGCTGAAGAACTGGCAAAAGCACTGTAATTTTTTGTAGCCGTTTCGAAAAAGGCGATCCTCTTTGGGTCGTCTTTTTCATTTTTATTGTTGTCTTAATCCGGTTGCGTACGAAGTGAACCTGATGTAAAGTAATACGCTCGATGCGCCGGAGGCTTCATGCAGGATTTTGTACTCCTCCGGGCGGCGCTCTTATTGGTATTGACGGCGTCTGCCTGGTTTCTTAGACCGTTTGGATTGGATCGTCCCTTGGCCGCCGCTGCAGGCATATTGCTCTGCGGCGTGATTCTCTTTTTTGAACACCAAGCGCGTGAGATCACCCTAAAAAGGCTTATTGGCGCGGCAGCAGGATCGTTATTGGGCATCATTGGCGCCTATTTGATTTCACTTATTCTCGACAAAGCATTTGACGGCGATCACACCACGCTTCCTTTCATCGAAATCTCCGTACTCCTGTGGATGATGTACTGCGGCCTGACTATCGGCGCACACAAAGGCGAGATGTTGAATTTGGCCGCGTTGGGCGGGGTCTTCGGCGGAGAAACATCCTCTAAGCAGCAGTTCAAGATCCTGGATACTTCGGTGATTATCGATGGGCGGATCTCCGATCTGGTGGAAACCGGGTTCCTGGACGGCGTGTTGGTAATCCCGCAATTCGTCCTGCGGGAATTGCAACTGGTGGCGGATTCGGCCGACTCCATGAAGCGGAACCGCGGACGCCGGGGCCTTGACATTCTGCAGAAAATCCAGAAGAACCCCGAATTACAGGTCCGCATCGTGGAAGATGATTTTCCCCAGGTGCGCGAAGTCGATATGAAGCTGATCGAACTCGCAAAGCTTTATAGCTGCAAGGTAGTCACGAACGATTTCAATCTGAACAAGGTTGCCACGCTGCATGGCGTAGAGGTGCTAAATATCAACGAACTTGCCAACGCTTTGAAGCCCGTGGTGCTGCCGGGCGAGATGATGAAAGTCTTCATCCTCAAGGAAGGCAAGGAACTGAATCAGGGCGTTGCATACCTGGACGACGGAACCATGGTCGTGGTGGACAATGCGCGGAAGCTGATATCGAAGAACATTGAGATCACTGTGACCAGCGTATTGCAGACAACCGCGGGAAAGATGATCTTCGGACGCTTCGATGAACGGATCCATTCGGCGGAAAAGCCGGCGGAACGCGCCGCGTCCCACTGATTCGGGCTTACAATGAAGAACTAGGCTCACCCAAACAATGAAAGTCGCTGTCATTTTACCTGCCGCGGGTTTGGGCACCCGAATGGCGAAGTCGCAACCCGAGGCGGGAACACATAGCCGGAAGCAATTTCTGCAGTTGGAAGGCGTTCCGATCCTGCTGCATACGATTCGCAAATTCGCCCAATGCGGGTCCGTCACGGAGATTATCGTCGCGCTTCGCGGCGAAGATATCGCCTGGGTACAGGAATTGCTGGACCAGGAGTCGCTCGGCAAGCCCGTACGGCTGGTTGTGGGCGGTGAGTCTCGCCAGCAGTCGGTTGAAAATGCGCTCGGCCATCTAACCGAGGACACGGAACTGGTGGCCGTCCATGACGCCGTGCGCCCTTTCGTAGAACTGGAAGCGGTGGAAAAGGTGATCGACGAGGCTGGCCAATGCGGTGCGGCCATCCTGGGCATCGTGCCCGTGGACACAGTGAAACGCGTTCACTTGAACCGCATTGAGACGACGATTCCGCGCGAACGGCTGGTGATGGCCCAGACGCCGCAGGTGTTCCGGATGGCAATCCTCAAAGAGGCATTCGCGAAAGCCACCGCGGACGGTTTCGTGGGTACGGACGAAGCAAGCCTGGTGGAACGGCTCGACAACGTTAATATTCACGTTGTCCCGGGCTCCGACCGGAACATCAAGATCACTAAGCCGACCGACCTTTACCTCGCAAAACTTTTTCACGCCGAAGAGAAGGAACGCCGCGGCGAATGACCTCGATTCGTACCGGCCTGGGTTGGGACAACCACCGGATTGCTGAGGGCCGGCCGCTCATTCTCGGCGGCATTACCGTGCCCTGCGAGTTCGGCCTGGACGGCCATTCCGACGCCGACATTCTCCTGCATGCGCTGACCGACGCACTGCTGGGCGCCTTGGCGCTCGGCGATATCGGCATGCACTTTCCTGATACCGACCCACGGTGGAAAGGCGCTTCCAGCGATCGCTTCCTGCAACACGCCGTAGAGCTCGTCCAAGAGCGGGGTTGGACAATCGCCAATGTGGATACGACGGTGATCCTGCAGCGGCCCAAGCTCAAAGATTTTCGCGAGGCGATCCGAGAGAATGTTGCCCGCATCCTGGGCGTGGCGCTGGATCAGGTATCGGTGAAATTTAAGACGGCGGAGAAGGTCGGGCCTGTGGGCGAAGGCAAGTCGGCCGAGGCGCAGGCGATCGCAACGCTCGTCCGCTGATTCGCAACAGGGAGGCAAGCTGATGCCGCGCACCGTCCGTCCTCCTGGTCCCCGTTATTTCTCCCTGGGCGGTAGCTTTCAGGCCTTCCGCGCGGATCCGCTGGGGTTTCTGACACGCTGCACGGCCGAATATGGCGACCTCTGCTATTTCCGTGCCGCGCACCAGCACATGTACTTCCTCAACTCGCCCGCGCTGGTGCAGGAAGCGCTGGTCACCAAGAATGGATGCTTCATAAAGAGCCGCATTCTGCAACGAGCGAAGTCACTGCTGGGAGAAGGGCTGTTGACCAACGAAGGGGCCTCGCATTTGCGGCAGCGGCGGTTGGTGCAACCGGCGTTTCACCGCGAGCGGCTGACACGCTACTCCGAGGACATGGCCTCGCTTGCCGTCCGCTCCCGTAGCCGGTACACCGATGGCGGCGAAATCGACATTGATCGCGAGATGATGCGGCTGACTCTTTCGATTGTGGGCAGGACACTGTTCAGCGCGGAAGTGGAAGAGGACGCGGTGACCGTCGGCGAAGCGATGAACGCGCTGATCGAAATGATGCCGGTGCTAATGTTCCCGCTCTCGCAGTATTTCCAACATCTGCCGCTTCCGTTCATGCGACGGTTCCAGAAGGCGGGCGAGACGTTGGACGCCACGATCTATCGCATCATCAACGAACGGCGGGCAAGCGGGGAGGATCACGGCGATCTGCTCTCCATGCTCATGCTGGCCCGCGATGCCGAGAGCGACAACTCCGGCATGACTGATAAACAGATCCGCGATGAGACGCTGACGCTCTTTATTGCCGGACATGAAACGACGGCCACCGCGCTAACCTGGGCATGGTTTTTGCTGGCCACACACCCTGAGGTGGAGGCACGGATGCACGCCGAAATCGACGCGGTGGCGGGCGACCGGCAACCCACTTTCGACGACGTGCCCCGGCTCGTCTATACCGGGCACATCTTTAGTGAGACGATGCGGCTTTACCCGCCCGCCTGGGCGATTGGCCGCATGGCCACACAGGAATTGGAGCTGGGCGGCTTCCGGATACCGCGCAAATCCATCGTGTTGCTCAGTCCCTACACGATGCACCGTTCCTCGAAGTGGTGGCCGGAGCCCGATCGTTTCCTGCCCGACCGGTGGGCAGCGGAAGATCCGGAGCGGCCAAAGTTCTCTTACTATCCTTTCGGCGGGGGACCAAGGCTTTGCATCGGAGAACGATTCGCCTGGATGGAGGCCGTTCTCATTCTCGCCGCCTTGGGACGCCGCTGGCGCTTCCGACGCGCTGACGATAGCCCCATCGAACTGGCGCCGCTGCTTACACTCCGGCCCAAGGGTGGGTTGCGGCTGCGGGCAGAGGCTCGCTACTGACCCTGACTCTTCTGACGCGCAGGCAGGAACTCGTCACCCGCCCTCCAAGTAGGCATGGCCGGCGCATTGGCGACATAGAGGCCGATTGTGAATCCGAAGCGCGCCATTTGCTCGGGTCCGCCCATGTCCCAGCTCTCCTTGTACTCGTCACTGGGCTGATGGTAATTCTTGGCGTTGTACTCAAAGGCCATTTGCGCGCCCGCGGTTTCGTCTTTGCCGATGTACTCATCTCCCATGTTGATGGAAAAGGCAGGCACTCCCGCGCGGGCAAAGGCAAAGTGGTCCGACCGATAGTAGTGGCCCTGTTCCGGGCGGGGATCAGGCTTGATGGCCAGATTGAAACGCTTTGCCACCTGCTGCACGATGGGAAAGACGGAGGTGCGCTCTGCTCCATTGACGACTACGTCCTTGACGCGGCCGAAGGGAAAAAACGAGTCGAAGTTGAGATTGAGCGCGGTCTTGCCAACCGGAATCACCGGCCGGGCCGCGTAAACTTCCGCTCCGCGCAATCCACTCTCTTCCGCCGTCACCGCGACAAAGATCGCCGACCGTTTGGGCCGGTTCCGCAGATCGGCCCAGGCGCGGGCGATTTCAATCAGAACAGCGCAACCGGAGGCGTTGTCCACGGCCCCGTTGTAGATACTGTCGCCGTTGACGGCGGGCCCAATGCCCAGATGGTCCCAATGCGCGCTGAACACAACGGCTTCCTTGCTCAGCACCGGATCGCTGCCCGGAACAATGGCGGCGACATTCGCCGCTTGAATCGACCGCACTTTGGCTGGCACCGTGCCGCGGATGCGAATACCGAGCGGAATGGGCTGGAATCCCCGTTGGTCGGCCTTCTTCAACAGATCGTCCACCGTGTGGCCGGCCAACCCCAATAACTTTTCACCGGCCGCACGCGATACCCAGCCCGCGAAGGCTAACGCGTCCTGCCCCGGACCCAACTTCACCTGCGGATCCTCTTTGCCCCAGGAACTCTTCACCACTTCCCAGCCGTAGCCGGCCGTCGGCGTTGTGTGGATCAACACGCAGGCAATGGCCCCCTGGCGCAGTACCTCTTCGTATTTGTAGGTCCACCGGCCATAGTAGGTCAGCGCCCGCCCTCCGAAGAATTTGGCATCCTCGCTGGGAGGTTCGTTGGTGAACAAAACGGCCACTTTTCCCTTGAGGTCCGCACCTTTGTAGTCGTTCCAATCAAACTCCGGCGCGGTAATGCCATGACCCACAAACACCGCTTCGGCATCGAACGCCGCTTGTGTCTTCTGCTGCATCGTATTCCCGACGAACTCCGTGGACCAAGCAAAGGAAACGGACTGCCCGCCCTTCGTGGCGCCTAGCGTCGACGACGGCTGCGGTTCCACGCCGACCAGCTCTACCTTCTGAAAATAGGTCCCATTGTCACCCGCCGGCTTGGCTCCAGCCACGGCCAATTGGGAGGCAATGTAGTTCGTCGCCAATTCCCCGCCCCGCGTACCCACGCCGCGTCCCTCCAATAGGTCGCTGGCCAGAAAACGGATATGCGCACGAATACGCTCCCCCGTAATGGCCTCCTGCGCGCACAGCCCCAGAACGGTGGAAAGAACGCAAACAAGCAATCGCATATCAACAGTGTAGGGCGAGTTTCCCCGCTATTGGACAAGCGGACGGCCCAGCCATCGCATCAGCCACTCCCGCCAGGCGTCGTCAATCGCGGGACCGTTGGCATGATGGCCGTCATTGGTCAAGGCAAATCGCAATCGGTCCGGCGCGTCCAGCAGCCGGTAGACCTCCATGGCGCGGTTTACGTAGCCCCAACTTTGCCGGTCGTCGGAGTCGCCGCCATTGTCTTCGCGATCCCCCGCGCCTCCAATCAGCAGGAAAGGGCGCGGCGCTGTCAAGGCCAGCAACTCGTGGTGATCGTGCTCCAGACCAGGGCGGACCGGGTCCGTATTCAAGAGGCTCAGGACAGTCTTCTGCGGCGTGTCAATGTCGTCAAACTTCCGCGTCCAGTCCATGTACCAAGGCGCGAAATAGTTCGTCCCTCCGTTGAGCGCAATATGCGGGTCAATCGATACCACGGCGGCAATCTCCGGGGCGAATGCGCCCACGTAAACGGCTGTCTTCGCACTGAGCGAGAAGCCCATGAAGCCAATGCGGCGCGGGTCCACATCGCCGCGCGCCCGCAGAAACGCGGCCTGCTGCCGCACATCCCACACCATTCGGCTCAGCCCGGCCCACCGGCCGAACCGTTCGTAGACTTTCTCTGGGGCGCCGCTTCCGTAGTTCGTACCATCGCGGTAGTTCCGGATATGACTCCAACCAGTGAGTACGACAAAGCCGCGCTCCGCTAACCAAGCGCCCCAATTCTTTTCCGGCTCCCGCCAGTCCGGCGTTGTGGATGTCCAGGCAATTACGGCCGGGAAAGGCCCCTTGCCTTTCGGTAAAAGCAGCAGAGACGGTTGCCAGAAGTCTTTTTCCAGCGCGAGTTCCAGATGAATGCGCGTATAGCCGGGCAGTTCAGTTCGTGCAACCTCGCGGGCAGGCGGAACATCATAGAACCAGTGTTTGTCGGTGGCCGCTGGTTCCAGTTTCCCCAGAATCTGTTTCCACGCCGTCAGCAGTTCGGGCCGACGCACCTCTTCCCACTCCTGGCGGGTGGACGCCAGCCGGGGCAGATCCACCGTCTCCGCCCCGATCTCCTGGGCTGGGCTTTTGGACGAGGCGGTGCGGTGTTGCCGGAACACCGGGGCAGCGTCCTGCCCAAATACCATCATCCCCATGGACAATAGGGAGATTAGCTTGCTACCTTGGAAGGGAAACATGGATTCGCGTACTCTCAGCCATCTTCGCGCGCTGGAAGCCGAAAGCATACATATTATGCGGGAGGTTGTCGCCGAGTTTGCCAAACCGGTGATGTTGTACTCCATCGGCAAGGACTCCTCGGTCATGATCCGGCTTGCGCAGAAGGCCTTCTACCCCGGCAAACTGCCCTTTCCGCTGCTCCACGTCGACACAACCTACAAGTTCGATGAAATGATCGAATTTCGCGACAACTTCGTGAAGGAGTTGGGTGCGGATCTGATCGTTCACACGAATACGAAGGCGATCGAAGAAGGGGCTAACCCATTCAAGCTGGGTACCAGCAAGTGTTGTGCGCTTCTGAAAACGCGCGCCCTGCTGGACGCCTTGGAAGCAGGCGGTTATGACGCGGCATTCGGAGGCGCGCGGCGGGACGAGGAAAAATCCCGCGCTAAAGAGCGCGTATTCTCCTTTCGCGACAAATTCGGCCAGTGGGATCCAAAAAATCAGCGGCCCGAGTTGTGGAATCTCTACAACAGCAAGGTAGAGAAGGGCGAATCCATCCGCGTATTCCCGCTTTCCAACTGGACGGAAATGGACGTTTGGGCATACATCGAACTGGAGAATATCCCCATTGTTCCGCTCTACTACGCCAAGGAACGCGAGATGGTGGTGCGCGGTAATCAGTTGATTCCGTTGGAACACAACATGCCGCTCGCGCCGGGCGAGAAGCCGGAAATGGTGATGAGCCGCATGCGCTCTCTCGGCTGCACCTATTGCACCGGAGCCATCCGCAGCGAAGCGGATACGATGCCCAAAATCATTAACGAACTGGTGCAGTTCCGCCGCTCGGAACGAGAAAACCGCATTATCGATCACGACCAGGAAGGGTCCATGGAATTGAAGAAGCGCGAGGGGTATTTCTAGACTTATGTCCGAATCGCAACTCCTCCGTTTTTCCACGGCAGGCAGCGTGGACGATGGCAAATCCACGCTTATTGGGCGCTTGTTGTTTGAAGCCAAAGGCGTCTACGAAGACCAAATGGCGTCGCTCGAAAAGTCGAGCATCAATCGCTCCACTGGCCCCATCGATTTCTCGCTGCTCACTGACGGACTGCGCGCCGAACGCGAACAGGGCATCACCATCGACGTTGCCTACCGCTACTTCGCCACGCCCAAACGGAAGTTCATCATTGCCGATACGCCTGGCCACGAACAGTACACCCGCAACATGGCCACCGGCGCCTCCACCGCTGACCTCGCCATCGTCCTGATCGACGCCCGGAAAGGCGTTCTACCGCAGTCCCGCCGCCACGCCTACATCGCCTCCCTGCTGGGAATTCCCTACATCGCCGTCGCTGTCAACAAGATGGACCTCGTCGATTTCAGCGAGTCCGTCTTCACACAGATTCAGGCCGACTTCAGCGCCTACGCCAAAGAGATCGGCCTGCGGAACCTCGCCTTCTTCCCCATTTCCGCACTCGACGGCGACAATATCGTAGAGCGTAGCGCACGTACGCCCTGGTTTACGGGATCGCCGCTATTGGAACATCTCGAATCGGTGCCGGTTGCCGAGGATCGCAACTTTACGGAACTGCGGTTCCCCGTACAGTACGTGATTCGCCCCACGCTCGACTTCCGTGGATACGCCGGTCAATTGACTTCCGGTGTCCTGCGCCCCGGCGACGAAGTAATGTCGCTACCAGCCGGCCGCATCACCCGCGTGAAAGAACTGCCCACCTTTGATGGGCCGTTGCACGAAGCCTTCCCGCCCATGTCGATCACAGTCGTACTAGAAGACGAGATCGATCTCAGCCGTGGCGACATGCTGGTGGACCCCAACCACGTTCCCCACGTCTCGCGCCGCTTCGGGGCCAAGCTCGTCTGGATGCTCGATGAATCCGGCGGTCCGAATCGCACCTACCTGCTCAAACACGCCACGCAAACCGTCCCGGCGGAGATCCGCACCATTCGTCACCGCGTGGATATCAACACGCTGCAGCAGGTGCAGGCCGACAAACTGGAATTGAACGAAATCGCGGCTGTCGTGATGGAAACGCGCCGCCCGCTCTACTTCGACGCCTACTCGAAGAACCGGGCCATGGGCGCGTTCATCCTGATCGACCCGATCACCAACCTCACCGTGGCTGCCGGCATGATTGAAGAATCCACACCGGATGTCGTCAAGCCGCTGCAACTCCGCAACCTGGAGTTCACGGGCGAAGCCATTGAAGTCGCCGGTGAAGGACAGCTCACCAATGTCGAGCGCTATGCCCGCGCCGGTCACTACCCGGCCACCGTGTGGCTCACCACCCGCCGCGGCGTCGCCTACCTGTTGGAGCGCCGCCTGTTCGATCTCGGCTGCCAAGTGCATGTTCTGGCTGATGACAGCGAGAGCCACCTGCTGCCCGAATTGTCGCGGGTGCTAAGCAATGCCGGCCTCATCGCCGTCTGCTCCATTGCATCGCCGGACACCACCGAGCGGGACCGCGCCAAGTCCTTCGCTGCTGCCAATCGGTTCCTGGAAGTTCCGTCCAAGGAACTGCCCGCTCGCGACGAGGACGCGGTGGAAGTAATCATCAAGCGTCTGGAAGATCTCGGCGTCATGCGCCGGAAGGATCGCTTCGAGCGCGGCGAAGGCATCTAGCCTTCGTCAGATCCGCATATAGTCGGGCCGCCATTCTCGGATGGCGGCCTTGATTTGTTTGGGGGCCAATTTCTCATCCAGGGCGCGCCGAACCAATTCCGCTAATTCTCCATCCGAAGCGAACCGCAAGGCCACAATCTGGCCCTTTGTCAATTCGCCGAAACGCGCCATTAATTCGTCGGAAAGCAGCTTCTCCATCCGTAGACGTTCTTCCAGCCGGATAAGCCGGTCCTGCACGCCCAACGCATAGGTGCGGGTCTTCACCGCCCAAACCAACATGGCGATCGTCAAAACCACGAGCCAAATCGTGATGCCGTTCGGATACGCCAGCAAATGCTTAATGGAAAAAAGGATCGTACCGACGATAACCGGCGTAATAAAAAAGTGAAAGAGAGGATCCCACTTCGTGTGGTTAGAGAAGTTCTGTGCAGCCATAGTAAAGCGCTGCCGCCAGTATAGCGGGCTTTACCGGGAACCCGGCTGCGTATAAAACGTGAACGACACGTTATCGCCCACGCCGTGTATGAACTTGTAGAACCAACGGTCGACATGCTCCGAAGGGTGGCTCTCAATGTCATCCGGCGGACCGTAGACCAGGTAGATCCGCCCTCGCTTCGTCTTCCAACCCGCCAGATTCTTTTCCCCATAGAGTTCGTTGACGTAGGCGATGCGCCGATAGTGCTCTTCTTTCGCCTCGTTCTCCATTGTGCCCGGCGTAGGATCCCTGCGCTGCCAAAATGCAACAATGAACTCCTCGCATTCTTCGTTTGTCCGGAGAGATTCCCACCGCCGGCGTTCCTCCGGCAGCATGATATACGCCGCATCTTCATTGCCCCATCTCTGATAGACGGCTGGCGGCTGCGCGGTTACTGCGGGCGCCCATACTCCGACCCACGCCATTGCCAATACGGCCAGCATGGGCCACGGGGCCGTCGCTTGCGGAGAACCCAAAATGCGCATCACTCGCTGCCGCGTACCGGAACCCGCGCCGCCATTGGCCAGCGCAGGAACTCGCAACTCTTCCAAGCGCACCAACGCGCGCGCATAGACACCGCGATCCGCGCCCGCCGCAATTGCCATATCGTCGCAACACATCTCGCGCTCCCTGCGCACCGCGGCGGTCATCCACCATACAGCCGGATGATAGAAAAACAACGTCTCCACCACACGTAGCGCCCATTCGGCCAAATAATCTCCCCGCCGGATATGCGCCAGCTCGTGCAACAGAATCGCCTCCAACTGGTCAGCCGGCAGCCCGGACGCCATGGCGAGAGGAATCAGAATAACAGGGCGCCTCCAACCGGCCGTAAACGGCGAGTCGCCTCGTAGAGACGTCCCAACGATGACTGGCCGCAACACTTTCATCCGCCGGCAGAGTTCGCCAAACCGCGGAGCATCCAGGGGCGTAGCGCGGTGCAGCAGACCACGTAGGTACAACCATCCGCCGAGCGTACGCAGCGAAAGCAACAAGACGCCGGCAAACCACACCAACGCCAAAGAGCGCGCCCAGTCCGTGACCCCAGCCTCATCTACCATCTCTGCCAATACGAACGGCTGCGCCGCCGAACGCAATATTGCGGTTCCCGGCCCAAACTGGCCAGGTAGATGAAAGTCCGCCAGGAACAGCACCGGAACAGCCAACAAGGCAAGAACCGCCAGAGCGTGCCGTATCTCCGGCGAGGTCCGCCGCGCCGCCAGCAATGCAGCGGCAAGCAACGCGGCGGTGAGTGTAATCGGCAGGAACGAAGAAACCATTCCTTGGCCCCAGCCCACTAGCATCGAATCAACCCATACGGTGCTCATGACTTTTTCTCCCACGCGTCAATCATCTGCCGAAGCTCTTTCAGTTCACTCTTCTTCGGTTTCTTCCGAGATAGCGCCCGCTGCATCAGTTCCGCCGCCGACCCGCCGAACACACGCTCCAACAGGTCCTGTGCCGCGTCGGACTGCAACTCCTCCCGGGCAGCGCTCGCCGCATACCGGTGGGCGCGCTCTCCCTCGTCGCGGGTCGCCAAACCCTTCTCGGTCAGGATCTGCATGAGCTTCAGGGTCGTCGTGTATTGCACCGGACGCTCCTTGGCAATGTGCTGGTGCACTTCCCGCACCGTGGCTGGACCGTACTTCCACAGCACCTGCAGGATTTCCCATTCTCCCGGACTCGGACGAATTCGACTCATGAACAGACAATATCCGAAGTGCTTCGTAGTGTCAACGAAACTCTTCGTAGTTTACGCGCAGCCGCCGGCGCGCCGCCCAACCGATACCCCACACTGTCATGCCAGCGGCAGTCCACCACAGTACTAGCGCGCCGTCCGCCGCATTCCATACCGGCATCGCCAGCGGATACCGCCGGAATACGTCCCAGCGTTCCCACATCCAATGCCAACCGGTATGCGCGGCCAACGTGGACAATACGATTCGGCTCATCTGTTCATTCCCCGCCCGCCGCAATAGCAGCCACACGGCAGGAGCCATTACCGCCAGCGCGGACAACTGGCCCAACTCCACGCCCGCATTAAACGCAGCCAACGACAACGCCAAATGCGCGCCGGCAAATTGTAAGGAATCCTTCAATGCAAACGAAAAACCGAACCCGTGCACAAGCCCCAGCCCAAACGCCCACGCCCATGATTTGTGGCCCGTCCACCCCATGACGTTTCCCAAGGCCATGCAGACAATGGAACCGGCAATGGCAAACTCCACAAACGGCGGAAACCACAAGCCGCCCGGCGCCAAATCCAGCGCCGACAGGATGAGGGTCACCGAATGCGCCGCCGTGAACGCCGTCGCCGCGAAAACCAGCGTACGGGCCCGTCGCGCTGGGACCACCAGGCAAAAGAGAAACAACAGATGGTCCGCGCCTTCCAGGATGTGCACAAAGCCCATGCGCACAAACAACCAGGTGGCCTGTGTCCAACTCGGCTCCAACGGAAACAACGCCGTGTCGCCCGTTACCAGGAACGTCTTGTCCGCAAAGTGAATCACGGTCTGTACCCGCTCGCCCAGCCCGGAAAAGGCCGGCCGGAACTCGAAGCGAGACTGCGCACTCCGTATCGGCAGTTCAATATGCGCATCCAAAAACACCTGTTTCCAATACAACTTCTGCGCGCTGTCCGGAAGGACTTCCTGCAGATGCGCCTCGGCGTCTTCATAGCTGGTAAAAGAACGGTCGGACTCCAGGGACACTTGTGTCGCCACAACCCGCGCCGGGCCAACCGCGCGGCCGTCTTCGAGAAGCGACAATGAATCCGCCACCCATAGCTTTGCTAACCCGCCCAGCAAGGGAGCGGTCGCCGCAACATCCAGGTACCCTTCTGCTGTCGCGGGGAAATCGACATCCCGCACGGCCTCCATCGGAATCCGCGCCAACACATGCATCACGCCCGGCTCCGGCCGCAAATGCAGGTGAACGGTCACCTGCGCCGGAGCATCGTGAGCCCACGCCGCGACAGTTCCCCAAATGAGCAGCCACCACCGCACAGCGTTCCGTCCTCCCAAGTCGAATCGTGTATCATAGCGAACACTCACCCCGGAGGAAACAGCCATGTGCTGCTCGTTCGCCAAGCCAGGAGCTTTTCTCACCCTCTTTCTCGCGGTCGTCGCGAGCGCTTTTTTCCTGGACCGCCAAGTGCAAGTGGAAGCCGCCGGAGCGCAGGCGCCCCGGTTTGAGGTCGACCCGATGTGGCCGAAGCCGCTACCCAACCACTGGGTCATCGGAGCAGCCATCGGTGTCGCCGTCGACGCAAAAGACAATGTCTGGATCATCCATCGCGGCGGCTCGCTAGAAGAAAAGGAACGCTATGCCACATGGAGTCCGAAAGCTTCCGAGTGTTGCGCTCCCGCGCCTCCTGTTCTGGCATTTAATCCGGCCGGCGACCTGATTGCCAGTTGGGGCGGCAATAGCGATGGCTTCGAGTGGCCATCCTCCAACCACGGTATCGATGTCGATTTTAAAGGCAACATCTGGATCGGCGGCAACGGACGCGGCAAGGTGCCCGCCGCCCTTGCCCACGACGAAAGCAAAATGTCGGCCGCTGGCGCCGTGCACGATTCCATGCTTCTCAAATTCACACAGTCCGGCAAATTTCTAATGCAGATTGGGAAGCCCTTCGCCAGCAAGGGCAGCAACGACATCGCCAATCTTCGCCTGCCCGCCAAGTCCATTGTCGATCCGAAGACGAACGAACTGTACGTTGCCGACGGCTACGGCAACCGCCGCGTAATCGTATTTGATGCCGACAGCGGCAAGTACAAAAGACACTGGGGAGCCTACGGCAACAAGCCTGACGATACGGACCTCGGTCCGTTCGACCCCAACGCGCCCGCCCCCAAACAGTTCCGTACGCCCGTCCACGGAGTCATCCTCTCCAATGACGGCCTGCTCTATGTGTGCGACCGTACCAATAACCGCATCCAAGTATTCAAAACAGACGGAACGTATGTGAAAGAAACCTGGGTTTCCAAACCGACATTGGGCGACGGAGCAACCTTTGATGTGGCGTTGTCTCGCGACCCGCAACAGCGATATCTCTACGTCGCCGATGGCTCGAACATGAAGGTGCACATCCTGCTGCGGGAAACTCTCGAAGAGATCACGACATTTGGCGACGGCGGCCGCCAACCCGGCCAATTTTACGCCGTCCACAGCATCGCCACGGATTCGAAGGGCAACATCTACACCACCGAGACCTATCGGGGTCAGCGTGTGCAGAAGTTTACTTTCCGGGGACTCGGCCCTGTTACGAAAAAGGACCAGGGTGTCGTTTGGCCCAAGGCCGCCAGGAACTAGCGCAAGGCGAACGAGAGTATTGTCGAACCGGCGGCGATGGCGATATGCTGCTTTCCATCCGCGAGGTACGTCATCGGTCCAGCCTTCCAAGCGTGGCCCGTATTGAAGTGCCAAAGCAACCTTCCGTTCGACGCATCTGCGGCTACAAAGGCTCCGCGTCCATCGCCGTAGAAGACCAGCCCTCCCGCCGTAGCCATCAATCCGCTGCCCAGAATCCCTCCACCGATGTTCGGAATTTCCCACGCCGCCTTACCGGTTTGTATATCCATGGCCTTCAAAAACTTCCCGCCCGCATCCCCCGGAGAACGCCGCGTGCCTCCTCCGTAGAATGACTTCCCCGCCTCCCACCATTCGCTGTTCTTCGAATAGATATTGCACGATTCATGTGCAAAGAAGTAATAGAACCCGGTCTGCGGGCTGTAAGCCGTGGAGGTCCAATTCGCCGCGCCAGCCACCGAAGGACAGGTGCGTTGCCCCTCTTCGGTGGGAGTATTTCCCGGGAGTAAAATCGGTCGTCCGTCGGCTCCAATTCCGCTCGCCCAGGTGAGCGACTTCACGAACGGCTCCGCCTGCAGCACCTTGCCCGTCTCACGGTCCAGCACATAAAAAAATCCGTTCCGGTTGCCTTGCAGCAACAGCTTGCGGTCAGCGCCGCGCCACTTCGCGTTCACCAACACGGGCGGTTCCGTCGCATCCCAATCGTGTAAGTCATGCGGCGTGAACTGGTAATGCCACCGCAACTTTCCTGCAGCGGGATCCAGCGCTACGACGGAATCGGTGTATAGATTGTCTCCCTTCCGTTCGTCCCCGTTATAGTCCGGACACGGATTACCCGTGGGCCAATACAGGGTCCCCGTCTCCGAATCATACGTTCCCGTCAGCCATGTCGTGCCGCACCCATGTTCCAAAGCCCGGCCGCTCCACGTCTCCGAGCCGGGCGCTCCACGCGCGGGAATCGTCCAGAACCGCCACACCCGTTCGCCTGTCGAAGCGCGATAAGCATCTAGAAATCCGCGAACGCCTTCGTCCCCGCCGGAGATACCTGCGATTACCAGATCATTCACCACAAGCGGAGCCCCAGTCGCTCCATAGTTCTGCCGGTAGTCGGCCATCTCCGCTTCCCAAACAACCTGCCCTGTGTTCTTGTGCAACGCCAGCAGGTGCGCATTGTCGGTCGCAAAGAACAACCGGTCGCCCAGCGCCGCCACGCCGCGGTTGATTCCGCTCGCCGCATCCCCGGCCAATCCCTTCGTCCGCGGCCGCTTAAAATGCCAGATTTCCCGCCCGCTTCCGGCGTCCAACGCGATCACTTCATTAACGCTCGTCACATACATCACGCCATCCACCACTACCGGGGTAGTCTGCAAGGCGCCTGGCGCACCCGCCACAGAAAACATCCACGCCGGCCCCAGCCGCATCACATTCTCCACGTCGATCTGCGAGAGTCCGCTAAACCGGTTGCCGCTCAGCAGCCCGTTATAGTTCGGCCAGTCGCCCGCTTTCGGCTTCACGATATCCGCAAACGAGATCCCCCTGCCAACGGGCCCCGCCCCCACGCCCGCCGGTTCCTTGAATCCACGCAGGTAGGAAACCAGCCCGCGCAACTCCTCGGCCGTTGCGTCGATCTTTGCCATCGGCGACTTTTCTTCTGCGATCGCGGCGACACTTTCTTTTCGCAGCAGATGCAGCCCGCTCTCCCGCGTCAGCAACTGCAAATCGAATGGGCTTTCATTTCTTACAAGGCCCCGCAACGTCTGGCCGTTTCGTAGTTGCACCCGGACAGCACGCACGCCGCGCGCTTCCCCGCGCAACGCCGCCATGATCTCCACAGTCGTCCGATCCCTGCCAACCGTAGTGAGGTCTGGACCAAACGCCGCGCCCTCTCCACGCGCCATATGGCACCCGGCGCAGCCGCGCTCCTTGTAAAGCTTCTCTCCCAACGCCGCATCGCCGGCCGCAATGGCCGGGCCCTCCGGCCCGGCCGCGCGGGCTTTCAGCGACAACACGAAATCAGCGATCCCAGCCAATTCGGCCGCCGGCAGTGCGAACGGCGGCATGCCGGCTTGCGGCAAGCCATTCCGGATCACGTCAATCACGGCCTGTCGCGACGTAGCGCGCGATTGCCGCACCTGCAAAATCCCGGGCCCATGCCCGCCCCCGCTACCGTCTTCACCATGGCATCCCACACATCGCGACATGTAGGCACGCCGCCCTTCCACTTGTCCGTTCACCGTCCAAGCGGTCGCCAATACGAGTAACGCAACGATCCGGTCCACACCCCAAATGGTAACCGGATTTAGCTCGCTGCCTCCTCCACCATCGCCAGGGCTCGCCGGGAAATCATGGTTTGAAGTGCGTTCCGCTTGCTGGTATCGATATGCTCGCCCATCAGCCGTTCCGCCGTCGCCAGGTCGCGCCGCACGAATGCCTGCACCAGCGCAAGATGTTCTTCGCCCGTTTGCCGCACCATATCTTCCATCTCGTAGCCCAACAGCCGCAGAGAATGGAGCAGTTGCGAAATCGTGGCCAGATACGTCACCAACCGCTTATTCCGGCAGTGGGCGAAAACGAAGGCATGCAGTTCGATATCGATCGCCGCATGTTCATCCGCCGTCTGTTTCACGGGCCTGCCGCGCAGGCGCCGCAGCCGCTGTTCAAAGGCCGCTAACGGCTCCAGCGGCATTGTAAAAATCGCTGTACGCAGCGCCAGCAACTCCATGTTCTTTCGTAGTTCGTAGAGATCCTCCACATCATCCGGAGTGAACGAAACCACCTGCGTACCCCGGTTGTGATGCCGTTCGACCAGCTCGTCCCGCAGCAGCATGAAAAGGACTTCCCGGATCACCGTACGGCTCACCGAATACTGTTCGGCCAACTGCGTTTCCACCAACCGCGTCCCCGGCAGCAAGTCTCCATGCAGGATCCGTTGCAATACCCCTGCGTAAATCCGCATCTTCGTCTGTTCGTCGCGCTGCCGTTTCAAACCAGAATCTCCTTCACTACACGTCCAAACACATCCGTGAGCCGGAAGTCTCTTCCCGTATAGCGATACGTCAACCTCTCATGGTCGATGCCCAGCAAGTGCAGCATCGTTGCATGCAAATCGTGAATATGAACTTTTCCCTGTACCGCGTTCCAGCCGAACTCGTCCGTTTCTCCGTGAGAAATTCCTGGTTTCACGCCGCCGCCCGCCATAAACATCGTGAATCCGCGCGGATTGTGTTCTCTTCCCCGGTCCGTTAAGGGAGCTTTGCCCTGTGACAAGTCTTGGTCAAACGGGGTTCTTCCGAATTCCCCGCCCCACAACACCAACGTATCGTCCAGCAGCCCCCGCTGCTTCAGGTCCTTGATCAGAGCCGCAATCGGCCGGTCCACCGCCCGGCACCGCACCGGCAGGCCCTGCCGCAGTTTACCGTGATGGTCCCATCCCCCATCTGTGATTTGCACGAACCGCACGCCCGCCTCCGCCAGCCGCCGCGCCATCAGGCACTGCCGTCCAAAGTCATCCGTCTCTTTCTCCCCGATCCCGTAAGCGGCGCGCGTTGCTTCGCTCTCCGAAGCCAGATCCAGTACCCGCGGCGCTTCCATCTGCATCCGGAACGCCAGTTCGAACGACGCCGCCCGCGCTTCCAGTTCCGCGTCTGCTCCGTTCGTCTCCGCATAGCCCTGGTTGACAGATCGCAGGAAGTCCAACTGCTTCCGCTGTTCCTCTACAGACTTGCCCGCATCGCGCAGGTAGTCAATCCGCGCATTCTTCGCGTCGCCTGATTTCCCAATCGGCGTTCCTTGATAGACCGCCGGCAGAAAAGCGCTGCCGAACAGTTGCGGCGTACCGCCGTCCCCGCTGAGCGCGGGGCAGATTGTCACAAACCCCGGTAGGTTCTGGTTTTCGCTTCCCAGGCCGTACAGCGTCCAGGCGCCCATCGAGGGCCGGACCTGAATGCTATGTCCCGTGTGTAATTGCCGGATCGCTGGAGCATGGGCTTCGCTGTCCGCATGCATTCCGTGGAGAAAGCACAGGTCGTCCGCCACGCTGCCCAGGTGCGGCAACATGTCTGTCATCAACATGCCGCGTTTCCCCTGCCGCACAAACTTGCTGATCGGCCCAAACAGCCTTGCATCGCGGATGCCCGGAGCCTCGTAGTTCTTCGGCAATTGGAAGGAGAGCGGTTGCCCGTTGCGTTTCTCCAACTCGGGCTTGTACTCAAACATGTCCATGTGCGACGGTCCGCCCTGCATGAACAGAAAGATCACGCGTTTCGCCTTGGCCGCATGGTGAGGCGCGCCTGCCAACATCGATTGCATGGCCAACATGCCCATGCCGCATCCCGCGCGTCGCAAAAAGTCCCGTCGATACATGCCTAGCTCCGATAAAGAAATTCGTTCGAAATCAACAGCGAATGGCACAGCCGTGTCCATCCCGTCTCGCTGCCGCCGTTCGACTTCACAAAGTCCAAATACTGCCCCGCCTCGCCCGCCCGAGGTTCGCGGCCAAAAACACGCCGCACCAGAGTTCTTACGCGTGCCGCGTCTTCTGATTCGCTGGCCAAAACCCGCTTCGCTAGCGCTGCGGCCTGCTCCTGCACAAAAGGAGCATTCATCAGGTAGAGCGCTTGTGTCGGCACCGTCGTTGCTTGCCGCGCGCCTGTAATCTGATTCGTGTCGGGAAAGTTGAATAGGTTCAAAAGGTCCAGTTCGGGGGCCTGGCTCTTCCGTAGCACGGGCAGATAAACAGTGCGCCGGAGCCGCATGGCTGGGTCCAATTTCACGTCTTCCACAAATGATTCCGGCTCGCCCAAATTCATGTTGCCTTTCACGTAAAACGGCAGCGCGGGCCCGCCCACCGACGGATCCAACTCGCCGCTTACCGCCAGCATCGCGTCGCGGATCGTCTCGCCCTCCAACCGGCGCCGATTCATCCGCCACAGCATCCGGTTTTCCGGGTCGATTTCCGCCGCCTTTTCGTCGCGCGCCCCCGACAATCCATACGTGCGCGTCAAGACAACCCGGCGAATTAGTTTCTTGAGCGTCCAGCCGCCGTCCACATACTCGCTCGCTAGGTAGTCAAGCAACTCGGGATGACTCGGCGCCCCGCCGCGCGTGCCCAAGTTGTCGATAGTCGAAAAGATCCCTGTCCCAAACAGGTGATGCCACACGCGGTTGACCATTACGCGGGCCGTCAGCGGATTTTCCTTGCTGCCAATCCATTCCGCCAGTTCCTTCCGCCCGCTTGTATAGTCCGGCACATCGAACCGGTACCCCTTCCCGCCAATTGCAACGCCCGTACGCGGCGTCACCTTGCCAAGTTGATGTGCGTTCCCCCGTATATTGATTGCGCAATCGGCTGGTGTCTCCGTATCCTGCACTGCGTGCGCCGTCGGAGGAGTCACCGGCAGGTACAAAAGCAGCTTCACCGCGGTATCCGCCGCGCCTATCTCTTTATCGAGTGCCTTCGCCTCCGTCGAATCTTTTTCAAGAGGCTTCCGCTTGGCCTTCAAGGAGTCGAGTTGCTCCCGCGCTGCGGCTACCTTCTGCCAGTACTCCCGCGTCTCCGTCGCCCGCGCCGACAGTTCCTCCGGCAGTTCCGGCAACGTCACCCCATGGACCGCGCTGAAAACTCCCAGCCCCAACCGTCCATCCAGAGTCTTCGTGCTCGCAAAAATGCCTGCCATGCCGTAGTAGTCCTGCAGCGAGATCGGATCGAACTTATGGTCATGGCATCGCGCACAGCCCATCGTCAGGCCTAGAAAGGTACGGCCCACCATGTCCACCTGCAAATCCACCACATCCATGCGAAGTTGTTCTTTGTCCGCATTCACCAGCGGCCAAGGTCCCAACGCCAGGAATCCGGTCGCCACCAGGTTCCGCCGCCGTTCTTCCGGAGTGGTCCATGCAATCTGGTCCCCCGCTAATTGCTCTAGGACGAAACGCGGATATGGTACATCGCGGTTCATGGACTCAATGACATAATCCCGGTAGCGCCACGCATGTCTGGCCGGCACTCGTCTTCCAATTTCGATGTTGTCCGCATAGTAAGTCTGGTCCAGCCAGTGCCGCCCCCACCGCTGGCCAAATGCCGGAGAGGCTAACAACCGGTCAACCACAGCCTCGCGCGAACGGTCGTTGGCGAACTGCTTCTGGGCTTCTTCTGACGGAGGCAAACCGGTTAGGTCGAGGGATACACGGCGCAGCCAAACCGAGTCCGTCGCATCGCCCACCGGCCGCAAGCCCTTCTCTTCGAGCTTCGCCAGCACAAACCGGTCAATCGCGTCCCGCGCCCATCCTTCGTCCCGCACCGCCGGCACGGCCGGTCGTGCCGGCGCCTTCCACGCCCAGTGGTCCGTAGTCTGTCTCGCCGCTGCGGGTCCAGCCGTGCCATCTTCCGGCCACGCGGCTCCGGCCGCGATCCACGCCCGGAAATCCGCGATCACCTCCGCTGGCAGCTTACCTTCCGGAGGCATCTTGACGCCCTCTTCGTGCAGCAGCGCTCGCAGCAACCGGCTCTCGTCCGGCTTCCCGGCGACGACCGCCGGGCCGGCATCGGAGCCCTTCAGAAACCCGGCCTTGGTGTCCAATTGCAACCCGGCGAATGAAATCTTGGCCTTGGTCGAATGGCAGCTCCAACACTTACTGGCCAGGACCGGACGTATCTTCTTTTCGAAGAACGCGGGGTCGCCCTGTGCGCACAATGGCGCAATCGCCCAAATAGCCAGCCAGGGAGTAACTCTCATAGAAATTTCCTGAGAAGTGTATACAGTTCCAAACCGCCCCGTCAATACGCGAAAGACATACGGCAAAGATATACCAGTTCCAAACCGTCCACGGGATCGACATGTTGTCCGACCCGCACGAACCCCAACTTACCTGCCACCAGCATGGACGCCAGATTCGCCACTCCAATCGAAACCACAAATTGCCGCACCCCATGCTCCTGCCGCGCCCAGTCCATCATCCCCCGCGCCGCCTCGGTGGCAAATCCCCTCTGCCGGAACGGCGCAAACACCGTGTAGGCCAGTTCCACGCCCCCGTTCCGCTCTTCCAGGTAGGGCGGATCGGGAGGCGTATGGAATCCGCAGAACCCCACCATCACGCCCGTTTTCCGCTCCACCATCGCACGGATCGACCACGGTCGGTACGACTCGTCCTTCCGCATATCCGCCGCCCGCAGTTCTGCAATTGCCCGCTCTTCCCACCAGTCTTCAGGAATTACCACTTCCCCCAATCCCGTCTTCCGTCCCGCCGCCGTCGCCTCCAGGAACTCCTCCGTCAACAGCAGCAGGTCCAACCGCTCCGTAGAAATCGATGTCACTCTTCCATAGTAGTTTTCTGCTATGGAGTCCTCCTACGCCCGCTGATACTATCTCCCCCTACGCATGCCCCATATCCCGCTATCTGAAGAACTGCCCGGCATCACCGGAGCATTCGCCTTCCGCCCCGAAACCGCCAGGCCAATGCGGGCCCTCGCCGAAGCCCTCCTCCGGGGACCCAATACCCTGACCAGTGCGGAAAGGGAGATGATCGCCGCGTTTGTCTCCAGCCGCAATGAATGCGATTTCTGCTGGGCCAGCCACCGCGCAGCTGCCGCCCATCATCTCAACGGGGACTACGCCGCCGTCGATGCCGTATGTGAAGCGGCCGCCAAAGCCCCCATTAGCGCCAAGCTCCGCGCCCTCCTGGACATCGCCGCGCAGGTCCAGCAATCCGGCCGCAACGTGACCCCGAATGCCATCGCCTCCGCTCGCGCCGAGGGAGCGACGGACCTCGAAATTCATGATACGGTTCTAATCGCCGCCGCCTTTTGCATGTTTAATCGCTATGTCGACGGCTTGGCCACGGTGCCGGCCTCACCGGAACAATACGACGCCATGGGCGCCCGAATGGCACACCAAGGCTACCAAGGAGCACGTTAAACAATGGCACACATCAATCTGCCCGAAGGTCTTCCCGGCATCCGCGGACCCATGGCCTTTCGCCCCGAAACCGGCGGCCCGTTAAACGAACTGGTCGACGTTCTTCTCCACCAACCACACACTCTCACGCCCGGTGAGCGCGAACTCATCGCCACCCATGTCTCGGCGCGCAACGAGTGCACCTACTGCCAGACCATCCACGGAGCCGTCGCCGCCCATCAACTGAACGGCGACGAAGCGCTCGTCGCCGCCGCCAAGATCGACCCGCAGGCCGCCGCAATCTCGGACAAGATGAAGGCCCTCCTTCACATCGCCGGCAAAGTGCAGATCAGCGGCAAGGCGGTAACTGCCGAAGACATCGCGGCCGCCCGTGCGCAGGGGGCCACCGACCTCGAAATCCACGACACCGTCCTCATCGCCGCCGTCTTCTGCCTCTGCAACCGCTACGTCGATGGCCTCGCCGCTTGGACGCCCGAAGATCCGGATTTCTATCGCCGCCGTGCCGCCCTCATTGCGGAACACGGATACTCCATGAGCACCGTCACCCTCTGCACCTAAGGTAAACTAGCGGCGGAAAGAGGACTCTCGATGCCGCAGCGCAAATTCTGGCGAATCCGCACCATGGCGGGCCAGTTCCTGATCCTTCGCAAGGCAGACCTGCTGCCCAACGAAAGGCCCCTCTCCCCCGTTGGCGGCTGGAAAGTCGTCGAACGCGCCCTCGCGAACCCGCGCGAAGCCTCGGACCTCTCGAACCTCGCCGGGGCCGTTCCCACCGGCGACGTTCGCGCGTCCCAGCAGCTCAACCGCGGCGCTCTCCAACGCGCCATCCTCGACGCTACGCTCGTCGTCATCCCCTTTAACCCCGGCCCCTCCCGCTCCGAAATCAACACCCTTCCGGAGTCTGTGGCCGACCAGTTGAACCTCGCCCGTCAGGCCAAAACCTGGGTCGAAATGGAACTCGTCGATATGGCTGGCCAACCAGTCGCCAACATGCGCTACATCTGCATGCTGCCCGATGGCGAAATCAAGGAGGGCATGCTCGACAACAAGGGCCGTGTACGCTTTGACGGCATCGATCCCGGCAACTGCGCTTTCGTGCTCCCCGACCTCGATCAGGAAGCCTGGGAACGCGCCGGCTAGATCCGCACCACCATCCGCCCGCGCACCTTCCCCGCCAGGATCTGCGCCGCCGCCTCGGGCAACTCTTCCAGTCCCGTCTCCGACGTAATCGAATCCAGCAGATCGCGGTCCAGGTACTCCGCCAGTAATCCCCAAATCCGCCGCCGCTCCTCGTTCGCCACTTCCACCGAGTTCACGCCCAGCAAGCTCACCCCACGCAGAATGAACGGAAACACCGTTGTCTGCAGTTTCCCGCCGCCCGCAAGTCCACAAGCCGCCACTGCCGTTCCATGCGACAACGTACGGATCACGCCGGCCAGCGTATCGCCGCCCACCGTGTCCACCGCTCCGCCCCACCGCTCGCTCTCCATCGGCTTCCCGCCCGTCGCCGACAGTTCGGCCCGGTCGATCACCTCCGCCGCCCCCAGCCGCCGCAGGTAATCCGCCTCGCTCATCCGCCCCGTGCTCGCCACAACGCGATAGCCCTTCCCCGCCAGAATCGCCACGGCTACAGAGCCTACGCCCCCAGCCGCGCCCGTCACCACCACCTCGCGCCCGCCCGGCCGCAGCCCATGCCGCTCCAAGGCATCCACGCACTGCATCGCCGTAAACCCGGCCGTCCCAATCGCCATCGACTGCCGCGCCGTGAACGCCTCCGGCAGCGGAACCACAAACCGCAAAGGCAGCCTGGCTTTCTCCGCGTACCCGCCCCAGTGCGTCTCGCTCAGCCCGCAGCCGGTCACCACCACATGCTGACCCGCCGCAAACTCGCCTCCCGTAGACTCCTCCACCACGCCCGCCAAGTCAATCCCCGGCACCATCGGAAACGTCCGCACCACGCCCGGCGATCCCGTCATCGCCAGCCCGTCTTTATAGTTCAGGCTCGACCACTCCACCCGTACCTGCACATCCCCAGCCGGCAGCCGCGCATCGTCAATCTCGCCAAAATGGCTCGCGATCCCCGTCTCCGATTTCGTCAGCAGCCAACCGCGCATCCCGTCCTCCTACTTCCTCTTCGCCGAAAAGTAGTTCACTTCACCCATGTATATCGATTCGGCCTTCTCTACCAACTTCCCATTCGCTTCGGAGGCCTTTCGCGCCTCGACCCACACCGGATCCGCCTGGAACGCTTTCCACGAAGCCTCGCGCGCCTCCCGGCTCGGATACGCCAGCACGTAGATCAAATCCTTCTCGGAACCCTTCTCTTTATCGGTTGGCCCCCAGAACCCGACGATCTCCATCCCGTGCTTCACAAATAGCTTGTTCGTGTGTTTCCGGAACCGGTCGTGAAGCTCTTCCAGCTTTCCCGGCATCGCATGATAAATCCGAAGCTCATAAAACTTCCCCGTCGTCTTTAGCGAAGGCGAAGGAGCCGGAGTCTGGGCAAATGTGGCGGCGCCGAAGGCGGCAAGGAGCAGGAGTAAGGTGCGCATAGCGTTGTCGAGTTCGAGTATATCTCCCCGCTACAATGAAGTCTTCCGCCATGCAGGACGCCCTTCTCAGAGCGCTGGCCCAGGGAGCCCTGCTGCTCACCGCCAACCGCCGCCTCGCCCGTCATTGGCGCATCGTCTACGATTCCGCCCAACAGGCCGCAGGCCATACCGTCTGGCCCGCCCCCGCTATCCGCGTCTGGCAGGATTGGGTCTCCGAATCTATCGACGCGCTCCTCCCCGATTGCCTCACGCCTTCTCCCTTCGCCGAACTCCGCGGCTGGCAAAAAGTCATCGACGCTAGCCCTCTCCTCGACCACCAGGCCACCGCCGAGACCGCCGCCCAAGCCTGGACTCTCTGCCAGCACTATCACCTCTCCCTCGATCACCCGTCCTTCCAAAGCACCGAAGACACCGCCCATTTCCGTCAATGGGCCGATGAATTCGAACGCCGCGCCGCCCAGCACAACTGGCTCCCCGCCGCCCATCGCGAACAGTGGCTCGCCGCGCGACTCCCCCAGTCGCACCGCGACGTCTGGCTTGATGGCTTCGATGAATTCACCCCCGCGCAGCAGACTCTGCTCCGGAAGCTCAACTGGACGGCCTACCAGGAGTCCGCCGCCGCGGCCGCCTCCGTCACTCGCGCCGTCTTCCCCTCCGCCGCCAAGGAAATCGAAGCCGCCGCCGCGTGGTGCCGGACGCTGCTCGAATCTGGCCAGGCCCGCTCCATCGGCATCGTCGTCCAAAACCTCGCCCGCCTACGCCCCGCCGTCGAAGCCGCCTTCGAAGACATTCTCGGCGCGCCCTTCTTCAACATCTCCCTCGGCCTTCCGCTCTCGGATTGGCCCATCGTATCGGACGCGCTGCTCCTCCTTCGCTGGCTCGCCCAGCCGCTCGATATCGGCAGCGTGGGAGTCCTCCTCCGCTCCCCCTTCCTGCGGGGCGCCGCCGCCGAACGGGCTGCCCGTGCCCTCTTCGATTGCAAACTCCGCGACAGTAACGTCCTCGAACTCTCCCTCTCCCGCGCACGCGACCAAGCCCCGCCCATCCTTTCCGAACTTCTGGGCCAGGCTCTCATCCAGCTCCGCAATGAGCCCCGCAAACTCTCGCCTGGTCAGTGGGCGCGCCGCCTCCCCGCTCTGCTCATCGCTGCCGGTTGGCCCGGCGAACGAACCCAGTCCAGCCCCGAACGCCAGGCACTCGTCCGCTGGCAGCAACTCCTCCAGGAGTTCGCCTCCCTGGATCTGGTCGACAGCCCCATGCCTTTCGCCCAGGCCGTCTCCACGCTCTCCAGACTCGCCGCGCAAGCCATCTTCCAGCCCGAAACCGAAGAGATGCCCATCCAGATCCTCGAAGCCCTTCAGGCCGCCGGCTCCCGCTTCGACGCACTCTGGATCATGGGCATGACTGATACCGCTTGGCCCCCGCCCGCCCGGCCGAACCCCTTCATCCCTCGCTCCCTCGCCCGCGAGCACAACCTACCCCACGCCACTCCCGAGCGGGAACTCCGTTTCGCCCGGGACATCACCGCCCGCCTCCTCCGCAGCGCCCCCACCGTCATCTTCAGCCACGCCGAACGCGAAGGCGATGAAGAACTCCGTCCCTCCCGCCTCATCGAGGTCTATCCGCAACAACTGCCCGCCGCCAACGCCTATCCGGTCTACGCCGAACGCGCCGCGCTCGACGAATCGGCTGACACCACCGCGCCCGCTCTCCCCCCTGGCGCAAAAGTGCGCGGAGGGACCAGCATCCTTTCCTGGCAATCCCTGTGCCCCTTCCAATCCTTCGCCAGGGTCCGCCTGTCCGCCGAAGAGTGGACCGAACCCAAGCCAGGACTGACAGCGCTCGAACGTGGCATCGCTCTGCACGGAGCGTTGGCCGATCTCTGGAAACGCTACCCCACCCGCGATTCCCTCGCCCGCATCGCCGATTGGGAACGCCAACAGGCCATCCGCGATGCCATCGAAGTCGGCCTCTCCGAAATCCCGGCCGCCGGCCGCGAACAACTCCTGCGCCTCGAACGGCTCCGCATCCAACGGGTCATCGAAGACTGGATCGAACTCGACTTCCAGCGCGACGCCTTCACCGTCGAAGCCGCCGAACACGACATCGACCTCGCCCCCCTCGGACTCCCTCTCAAGGGACGCATTGACCGCATCGACCGCCTCCCCAACGGTGAACTAGTCCTCATCGACTACAAGTCCACCGCCCCCAGCAAAAACGTCTGGGCAGGGCCGCGCCCTGACAATCTCCAACTCCCCCTCTACGCCCTTGCGCTACCCGAAACGCCCAGCGCCATCGCCTTCGCCCAACTCAAACGAGGTAACCATAAATTCGACGGTCTCGCCGCCGCCGAAGGGCTCTTGCCCAACGTCAAACCGCCCAAAGACGCAGACTGGGGAACCCAACTCGCCGCGTGGCGCACGGTGGTCGATACCATCTGGGCGGAGTTCCAATCCGGCCGCGCCGGCATCGATCCAAAAAACAACGGCAAGCCCTGCGTCCGTTGTCATCTCCACTCGCTGTGCCGCATCTACGACACCGCGGCCCTCCCCGATTCCGAATCCGACTGATCGTCTATGCCCAACTTCCTCTGCAATCTCTGTGGCGCCGCTACTGGCTTCTCCCCCTCGGCGGACCGCGAGGAAACCCTCTGCGTTGCCTGTGGCTGTTCCATGCGTATGCGGGGTGTCATCGCGACGCTTTCCAGGACACTCTTCCAATGCGAAATCCCGCTCCCTGAATTCCCCGCGTTGAAGGCGGTGAAAGCGCTCGGCATCAGCGACTCGCCCCTGTACGCGGCAGGCCTCGAACGCAGCTTCCGCTATACCAATACTTTCTTTCATCAGGAGCCGTTCCTCGATATCCGCAACCCGTCCGTCGGGGAATGTGGGCAATACGATTTCGTCATCTGCTCGGAGGTGCTGGAACACGTTCCGCAACCAGCCGTTCACGCAGTCGAAGGGCTACGAAAGCTATTGAAGCCATCGGGCTTCCTGTTGGTGACCGTCCCCTACCACCTCGCGCCGGAAAGCACGGAGCACTTCCCGCCATTCCAGCACCAAACGCTGGCGACGCTCGGCGGCGAACCCATCCTCATCGGCCGCGATGCGGACGGCCACTTTCACGTCCGCAAGGATCTGGTTTTCCACGGCGGCCCCGGCTCCACCCTGGAGCACCGCCAATGCAGCGACGGAGGTATCCAGACTCTGCTTCGCAATCACGGCTTCCCCACAATCACCATCGATACCACCGCCGCCCCGGCCTTCGGCATCGAGTATGACTCTCCCTGTTCGCTCCCCATCATCGCGTCCCAGGGAAAATTCGTGCTCCCGCCGGAAGCCGTAGCCGAATTGGCCCAACAATACGCCGACGGCCAAACGAAACTGCGCCAGGCCCGGGAATCAAGCTGGCTGCGTCTCGGCCAGCGCCTCGGCCTGGGCCCTAGGTTGTGAGCGGGGATTTCAGGATCCATGCCAAGGCCAAATCAGGGCTATCGGTTACCTAGCTCATATAACGAACCGCGGTTCTCGCCGCAGCGCACACCACTACATAGAGGGCGGGATAGGAGCGGGTGGGTTATTTATCAAACGCATTGACACGCGAAAATGTATGTACTCATTTGTATGTACATGCCATGATTCGCTATGAGTGGGACGATGCCAAAGAGGAAATCAATCGAGCCAAACATGGCATTGCATTCACCGTCGCTCAACTTGTTTTCGATGATCCTTCGCACATCTCGTTCGTTTCCAATGTTGTCAAGGGCGAGGATCGATGGACTTCAATTGGTTCGGTGGAAGGAGTGATCGTGCTGGTGGTTGTTCATGACTATCGGGAAGAGCCACCGCACGAAATGGCGGTGTCAAGAATTCTGTGTAAACGGATTCTCCATGGTTAGTAGCCAATAGTGAGACCAGCATGGGAATGGGGGCCGAAGCCGGAGGGCGGAGCGAAGCGCAGCCCGCAGGCGAAGGTCCCCCATTCCCGGCCGGCCT
>DASTML010000022.1:0-40850 GCA_035714175.1 Bryobacteraceae bacterium
AGATCACCGCGGAACGTACACTAAAAGGGCAGGCCAACCGGCCTGCCCTTTTCCATTTTCCCTGCATGAAGAAGAAGATTTTGCCCGCGGCGGCAGTCGTCGCCCTCGTGATCCAGTTCCTGCCCGCTCCCGCCAAAACAAATCCTCCCAGCGATCCGGCACGATCCTTCGCCGCCGTCATGCACCCGCCGCAGGCCGTACTACAACTTCTGGAGAAGGCCTGTTACGACTGTCATTCCCATGCGACGAGATGGCCCTGGTATGCCGATATTGCGCCGATGTCCTGGCCTGTCCGCAAGCATGTGACCGATGGGCGAAAACAATTGAATTTTTCGGAATGGCTGCAACCGGGTGAAACACAGTTTTCCGACTGGAATGGGCTGGAGAGCGTCTGCACGACAGTGCGGCAGAAGGAAATGCCGCTGCCGGGCTACGACTGGATGCACGCGGAAGCCAAACTCACCGATATCGACCGGCAGACTATCTGTACCTGGGTGGACGGCGCCTTGGCAAAGGCCCGTTAGACGTTGACGCCGCGGCCGCGGAGGTCGTCGAGCAGCTTCTCATATCCCTGAAACTGTTCGGCTTGCATGCCGGCGAGGCGTGCCCCGTCGACATAGGCTGCCACATCATCGGTGAAGAAACATTCGGCCGGCTCGGCGTGGGCTTCGGCCAGAGCGGCGGCATAAATGGCGGGTTCCGGCTTGAGAGCCTTCACCTCGTGGGACAGGATCAGGCGATCAAAGTGACGCAGGATGGGATAGGCTTCCCATAACATTTCGAAGTGGATTGCGTTCGTGTTGGATAAGACCATGACGCGGTGGTTTTCCCGTAAGCGCGTGACAATATCTTCGGGAATGAGTGTGTGGGGCAGGAAGATGGAACTCCAGATTTCACAGAATTCGGCGTAGGAAAGGCGGGCGTCGAGAGTCTGATTCATCGCTTCCACGAAGGGACGGGGTTCCATCCGGCCGCTCTCCAGTTCCGGTACCAGACCGGAAGCGCGAATGCGTTCGGTGATTTCGCCGACAGGCATGCCCGACCGCGCCTCCAGAGCGGCGTAGCCTTTCCGGAAATCGAAGGGAATGATGACATTTCCCATATCGAAGATGATCGTTTTGAGGGCTGGCATGGCGAACCTTCATCGTAGCAGCGAAGGATTGACACAGGCATCCCATACCTCTATTATCGATGTATCTAACCTCTAGGGATCTAGAAACGATGGATCGAAAAACGATGGCTCCGGCGGAAGTGCTTCCCGGCACACTCGAAATGCTTATTCTGCGGACGCTGCAGCGTGGACCGTTACACGGCTACGGAATTGCGCAGTACCTGCTACAAGTTTCCGGCCAAGTGCTGCGGGTAGGCGAGGGCTCCCTGTACCCGGCGCTGCAGCGGCTGTTGGTGAACGGGTGGGCGGAGGCGGAGTGGGGGCAATCCGAGACAGGGAGGCGGGCCCGGTTCTACAGCCTGACAGCGGCAGGTAAAAAGCGGCTACAGGAAGAAGAAAAGGAGTTTGACCGGATCGTGGAAGCTATCCGGCTGGTGCTCCGCACCGTTTAGCGGGAGATGGACATGCATTGGACCAATTTATGGAACCGGCTTCGCCGCCGGCCGCGGCACTTGGAAGAAGACTTGAATGAGGAATTGGCCTTCCATTTAGAGATGAAGCGGCAGGCCCTGCTTGGAGAGGGCCTGCCGGACGCAGAGGCGGAACAAGAGGCACGGCGCAGCATGGGTAATCTGACGTTGAGCCGGGAGCACGCGCGGGAGGCCTGGAGTTTCGGCTGGGCCGCTGACTTGGCGAGGGACCTAAAGATTGGCGTTCGCTCTTTGCGAGGCCAAGTTGGATTTGCGGTCACCGTGACGCTTACGTTGGCGCTAGGTATTGGGATGAACGGCATCCTGTTCACGGTCTACAATGCACTAGCTTTTACGCCATGGGCTGTTCGCGACGCCGCTCGGGTGGTGCAACTGACCACGCAAGACAAGCGGCAGAAATGGCGCGGCTTTAGTTGGCCGGAGTTTCTCTATCTGCGTGCGCACTCCCAGACGGCCGATGGGATCGTGGCGCTGGTGGGGCAGGGCGTTCGATTGCGCAACGGCGAGCAAACATGGAACGCGGCAGCCACCTTTGCAAGCGACAACTTTTTCGACGTGATGGGCACGGGCTTCGCGGCTGGGCGAGGGTTTTCGCCCGCAAGCGGCGACATGTTGCACCCCGCGGCTGAACTGGTACTTGAATATGGGACCTGGCAATCACGATTTGGAGGGTCGCCCGGCATTGTGGGCCAGTGGCTGGAGGTGAACGGCCAGGCGCTTCAGGTGGTGGGCGTAGCGGCGCAAGGTTTTTCCGGACCCTCGCCTACCTATCCGCAGTTGTGGATTCCGGGAGCGCTACAGGACAAACTGAATCCCGGCTCCTACACAATCCGTTCGTCGGGTTCCTGTTGCTTTTACGTATTCGGCCACCTACGTCCTGACGTTGGCCAGGCACAGGCACAGTCCGAGTTGGAGATTCTCAGCCACCAGTTTCGGCAATCGGTGAAAGAGGAGACTGGACGGCTGCAACTCTCTTACCCTTCGCTGCTGGCGAACCCCAGCCTGGACCCGCAGGCAAGACAGATTTTTGTGATTCTTGCCGTGGCCACCGTCCTACTCCTGCTGCTTTCCTGCGCCAACGCCGCTAACCTGCAACTGGCCAGGGCCCAGGCGCGGCGGCGGGAAATCGCGGTCCGTTTGTCGTTGGGCGCAGCCCGCGGGCGGATATTGCGGCAATTGCTGGCAGAGAGCCTGCTGCTGGCCTCACTGGCGGGAGCGGTGACGTTCGGCATCGCAAACTTCCTTCCCTGGATGATTGTTCACTGGATTGCCCCGTCAGAAGAACGAATCGCCATTTCCTTCCAGGCCGATTGGCGCGTAGCCGGATTTCTAGTAGCTGCTTCCTTCCTGACGGGTCTGATGTTCGGGCTAGCGCCCGCGCTGGCCGCGGTTCGGGACGCCACCGCATCCGGACTACGGGAAGGAGGCCGGACCGCGACGGGCGCGCGGACGCGGGTGACATTCCTGGCTGTGCAGGTGGCGCTGTGTGCGACGGTGTTGGGCGCGGCAGCGCTACTTGTGCGGGCTATGCAGGAGGCCCAAGAGATTGATGCCGGTTTCGCATGGGAGTCCCTGGTGCTGGTCTCCCCACAAATGGCGACAAGCAAGCTCAACAGTGCACAGATGAACGCCTTTCTCCAGCAGTTCCGTGAGACGGTGGAACGATTGCCCGGCGTGGATTCCGTTGCCTCCTCATCCGTGATCCCTTTTGGCGGCCGATATACGTCAACCTCCGTTGCCAGCGAGCAGCGGCGGGATGGTCTAACGGCCGGATTCGCCACGGTATCGGCCAACTACCTGCGTACGCTGCGTATCCCTGTGCTTGCCGGGCGAGAGTTCACCAAGGAAGACGAGAGCAGACAGGATGCGGTGTTGATCAATGAGACTCTAGCGACGCTGTTGTCCCCGGGCGAGAGCTTGGTGGGAAAGCGCATTTCCGCTATGGGACAGCGAGAAGTGATAGGCGTGGTGCGAAATACGAGCGTCAACGAGATTTCAGCGGCGCCGGGCCCCTACTTTTATGTGCCGGGCCCGGGCGACGCATCCCTGCGATTCCTGGTGCGCTACTCGGGCCCGGAAAAGCCGCTGCTGTCAGCGATTCCGGCCGCGGCCCGCGCGGTGGACAGCCGGCAAATGGCCGCGGCGGCTCCTTTCGCAGAAAACGTCGCACGAGCGCGGCGTGCAGCGAAGATTGCGGCTTCGATGGCGGGGGTGGTGGGCTGCCTGTCGCTGTCTTTGGCCTGCGTGGGGATCTATGGCGTTGCCGCCTATCAAGTTTCCCAACGCACGCGCGAGATCGGCGTGCGCATGGCGCTGGGAGCCCGTTCCGGACAGATTGTCAGCCTGGTACTGCGGCAAAATCTGAAGGCGGTAGGGATAGGAGCTATCGTGGGGCTGGCGGGCGCGTTGGGCTTTGGGCGGTTTCTGCGCAGCATGCTGTACGGGCTAAGTCCCGCCGACCCGGCGGCATTGGCGGCGACCGTCTTTATCCTGGCGATCATGGCGACCATAGCCGCCTGGCCCAATGTGAGGCGTGCGACGCGAATCGAACCTGCCAGCGCGCTTCGGCACGACTAGCGGCTATTTATACTCAGAGCGGCTTATACGGCCATCTTTATTGGTGTCCAGACGGTCAAATTCCGCGAGGGCCTGCGAAGTCTGGCGATTGTAGCCGTATTCCTGCCGCGTCAAATAGCCATCTCCGTTTTTGTCGAGCGCCGCAAAGCCGCCCAAGATGGGCGAAGACCGTGTCTGCTTGGGAGCCCCGCCGACCTGCACGGTCTTCGTGGTCTTAATCACCGGCTTCTTTTTGTCGGCGGCGCCTACACTCAACAGGCCGGCGGCCAAGACACAGAAGAAAAGTTTTCGCATTCGCACTATTATGCCTTTTTACGACGGGCCAAAAACCAGCCCGCGACTAACCCGAGTACAAGGCCGCCCCCGGCCGTGTACATGATCATCGACTTCGTTTCATCGAGCAAGACGTTATTGAAAACGTTGGCTGACAGGTGCAGAGACACCACCTTCCACTCGCCGTTTATCTTGGCGACGGTGGTAGTCCAATTGGACTGCAGCTTGAAGGGGCCGCGGATGACAGGCTCAAATTCGTCCTCCATCGTGCCGTCGGCGATGGCAACGGTTCCGTCGGCAAGAAACCGGGCGTGGCCGTTCAGCTTGGCGACGGTGGTGTATTTCTTCAGAATGCGGTCCTTACCCTTCACCATCCGGTCATAGTAGGCAAGGATCTCAGCGGGACCCCGCGAGACTTCGCCATTGGCCCAGACGACAGTCGCATTGGCATCCATTTGCTTGACCATACCGTCGAGGCTTTGCGAATTGATGCTTGCCTCTACCTCACGAAAGATGGTGAGCAGATGTTTCCGATCTTCTTCGTGCGGATCGGGCGCGGGTTGGGACATACCCAAGGAGGATAGCAGAGCGAAACAGAGTAAGAGCGGGCGCATAGGTTTTCTATTCCGCTCTGCATTTTACTACGCAAAGGCGGTCAGCTACTTTTTGGGCTTCTTGAACTTCATCGCTTCCTGCACCTCGATGTTATTGGTTACCGAGAAAGCTCCGGAAACGCCATTGGCCTGGAGCTCCGCCACAGTGCGGTCACCCGTGGTCGGCAACATGCCTTCCAGGGTGATGTTGCCGTTCTTTACGATGATATGAACGGGATGATTGCCAAGAGGCGGGTTGTTCGTGATGCCGGTCATGGCGCTCATTCGTGACATGAACAATGGGCCGCCACGATTCGGGTTGAACCGAGAAAGCGACGGATGGCCATAAATCGCGACGTAGGCGCGCAGGCGAATCTGATCGTCCATCGGCGACAGAGGCAGCACTTCGATCTGGTTGTCGACGCTGGCGACTCCTTCGACGCGCTTGGTAACGTTTTCCGCGCTCGACTTCAGAATTGGGCGCGATGCCTGGCCCCGGAGGATGACGGTATCCCCCTTAAAGCTGAAGCGAATGCTGTCGAATACGCCGTAATCGGGCAGCGTGAGAATTTCCCGTTGAATAGAACGAGCCATCCGAATGACGGCTTGTTCATTGGCAGCCGGCGTTTGGGCGGTCAAGATCCCGCCCAACGCCAGCGTACAGAGCATGAGTTGCAAACGCATACAGACCTCCCACTTAGTAAATGTGCGAAGGGTGACTTTCGTTACAACAGGAACGGAAGTTGTTAAAAGTTGACGATAGAGCCGAAGGAGTTGGCTTCGAGACTGGCTCCGCCGACCAACGCGCCGTCGATTTCCGGCTGCGCCATAAGACCTTTGACGTTGTCCGGCTTTACACTGCCGCCGTAGAGGATGCGAACAGCCGCACCGGCTTCGGCGCCGAACTTCGCCGTCACGAGACTGCGCAGTGCACGATGGGCGTCGGCGGCTATTTCGGGGGTAGCTGTCTTACCGGTGCCAATGGCCCACACGGGCTCATAGGCGATGACAATTTTGGCGAACGAGCCGGAGTCCAGCGGAGCGATACCGCCTTCAAACTGTTCCGCGAGGACCGCCTCCGTACGGCCGGCTTCGCGCTCTTCCAAACGTTCGCCCACGCAGACGATCGGGGTGAGGCTGGCGGCCAATGCGGCATTCGTGCGCTCCAGGACGGTCGCATCGGTTTCGGCGAAATACTGGCGGCGCTCACTGTGTCCGATGATGACCCATTCGGCCCCGGAAGCCTTGATCATCGGTCCAGAGATTTCACCGGTGAAAGCGCCTTCGTTCTTCCAATATAGGTTTTGTGCGCCGATGCCGACGCGCGAACCGCGAGCAGACTCCACGGCGGCGGCGATATTAATGAATGGGGGGCAAATGGCAATTTCACAATGCTTCGACTCCGCGACGAGGGGGAGGAAGGCGTCAAAAAAAGCCTTGGTTTCCGCCGGCGTTTTATACATTTTCCAGTTGCCGGCCATTAGCGGTGTTCTCATAGTTCGTGTAAGAAGCTTGTTCCTTTCGTAATCGAAGCGCCGAAGTTTTCGGCGACGGTCTGTCCGATGTCGCTTAGTGTGGCGCGCGTACCGAGATTGCGGCCGCCGGGTGAAGACGGCGAATAGCATAACAGCGGTACATATTCGCGGCTATGATCGGTGGACGGCGTGGTGGGATCGCAACCGTGATCGGCGCAGAAGATCACCAGGTCATCGGGGCGCATGGCTGCCATAAGCCCGGGGAGCCAAGCGTCCGCTTCCTCCAGCGCTTTGGCATAGCCTTCCACGTTGTTGCGGTGCCCGTAGAGCATGTCGAAATCGACAAGGTTGACGTAGATCAACCCTTGCGGCGTCACATCCATGGCCTCCAGCGTGAGGCGCATTCCATCGGCGTTGCTTTTCGTCTTATCGTAGACGGCGATTCCGCGGCCGAGAAAGACATCGAAAATCTTGCCGACGCTGTGCACCGTGACCTGCCGGGCCGCCAATTGATCCAGCAACATGCCGCGTTGGGGCGGAATCGCGTAGTCCTTCCGATTCGCGGTGCGCTGAAAGGAGCCCGGTTCCCCTGTGAAGGGGCGAGCAATGACGCGCCCTACTTCATAGGGACCGCGCAGGATTTCACGGGCCGTTTCACAGATTTTGTAGAGCTCCCAGAGAGGGATAACGTCCTCGTGCGCGGCAATTTGAAATACGCTGTCAGCCGAGGTGTAGACAATGGGCGAACCCGTGGCAACGTGTTCTTCTCCGAGTTCGGCAATAATCTCCGTGCCAGAAGCAGCTTTGTTTCCGAGGGTGGATCGGCCGATTTCGTCCTCGAACGCCTTCATGATCCCGGGCGGAAAGCCGTGAGGAAATAGCGGCAGCGGGCGGTCCAGATGAATGCCGACCATTTCCCAATGGCCGGTTGTGGTGTCCTTGCCGGGTGAGGCGAGCGCACATTTGCCGAATGCCCCCAGGGGGGCCGGGTCTGCTGGTAGTCCCTCAATCGGTTTGATGTTCGCTAGCCCGAGGCGGGAAAAGTTCGGAAGCTGGAGCGGCCGCTGCCGGGCGATGTTGCCGAGGGTATCGCTGCCCGCGTCGCTATAATCCGCCGCATCCGGCATTTCTCCAACACCGACACTATCAAGAACGATCCAGATTACCCGTTGAAAACGCTGTCCCATGTTACTCCGCCAAAATGCGCTGGATGCGCTCGCTCAACATGTCTACGAAACGGTCGGGCAGGAACCCGTTCATCCGGCTCGCGATTTCGCCGCGCTTGTTCAGGATGATCGTTGTAGGTATCGAAGAGACATTGAGCAGCCGGGAAAGGCCGTCCTCGAAGTACACCTTTTTCGACCACTCGTTGGCGTCCAAGAAGGGGGCGACGAGGCGCTTGTCTTCGTCCGTGTTCAGATAGACGAATTCCACATCGTCTCGCCCGGCGAATTGCTTTTTCACCCGTTCATAGAGAGGATGCTGGGTCCGGCAGGGTCCACACCAGGTAGCCCAGAAGTCGAGAACCACGACCTTTCCCTGCAGAGAGGCAAGCGCAAGTTTTTCACCGGCAAGGCCGGTCAACACGAATTCGGCGGGCTTGGCCTTTAGCGCATTCGGATCGTATTGCCGCAGGCGAGAGATCTTGGTCTCATTCCATACGTTGAACCGATCGTGGGCGGCCAACAACCGTTCCCCGGCTCCACTTTGCTCGCCATGCCCTTTTTTCCAGGCGGCTCGCAGATTGGCCAAGTCGTCAGGGCGTTTGGCGTCACCGGCGACAAAGGCGTCGGCCCAAGCGTCGACAGCAGAGTCCCATTTGGATTGCGCCACGCGGGCTTGCGCCAGGAGGCGGGCGCTCTCATCAAAAGGATAGACGGCATAGGACTGCGCGGCGACAGGCTCCGCTTCGGCGGCCTTGCCTATGGCCAACAGGGCACGGGACTGGGCTTGGAGTGCACGGCTGAGCCCCTGGTCCAATTCCAGCCGCATCTGCCAGCGCAGCTTTTCGGCTGGGTCTTTCGGCTCCAGGCTACGCAATACCTGTTCCCATTTCTTGCCGAATTTCAGAGCCTTTTCGGCGGAGGCGGCGCCGGAAGTACGGCCCAGCGCCCTGGTGACGGCTTCTAACGTCTGCACATCCTCGGACTCCCTCGCCAGCACGGCTTCTCCCCAACGGATGATGCGGGGGTCGTCGTTGCTGTCTCTGGAAGCCTTCACCAGCGCACGCTCCAACTCCCAGCGTGACTTGGTTTCGGGGTATTTTTTCAGGTGAGCTTCGAGAGCGTAGATAAACTCGTGGCTGGAATTACCCGCCGCCTGCAGAGCCTCGGTCAGTTCCTGCTGCTCCTGCGGCGGCAACTGCGACTGGCCTACCGCCAGCATTGCCCCCATGAGACCCCAGAGAATCATCTTCATTGTTTCGCCGCCTCGGCAGCGGCCGGCTGCGGATTGCGGAATGTCTCCGCCAGCCGGGCCGCCCGCTCACGGGCCATATTCAGATAGCTTTCGTTTTTCGCAATGCGGTCCAACCATTTCAGATACTGGTCCACCGCCACCAGACGCTTGCGTTCCCAACCGGACTGAATCTGGAGGATGATCCGGTTAACTCCCAACTTGTCGAACCGGGCGGAGCGCTCCAGTTCCATCAGGTAGCGCTCAGACTCACAGATGCGTTCGAACCAATCGGCGATAGCCTGGGCATCCGGATCGGTCGAGTAGTTAAACGTCTGCTCCTGGGTCTTGCCGCCCCCTTCGTAGCGGAGCGTTTTGTCACCCATTTTGGCAACGGGCAGCCCGGACTCCAAATTTCGCGAAAACCAACCCAATTTTTCCGCCAGGCCGAAAATGGCCGTTGTTTCGGACGCGGACAGCTTTAGCGCGATGGGTTGGGGATCGTCCGGCGCTTCCTGGTAGAGAGTCTGGCCATTGCGCTCCACGGCAATACGAAGCCAGGCGGGCGTACTGCCCGGGAAAGACTTTGTAAAAGTCAGGCGGCCCTCTTCCGCCCATGCCGCGGCACAAATCAGGAGAACGAACCAGAGCTTCATCGAGCGGCCCCCAGCCGATGGGCAAATGCGGATCGTGTGGCGTGGCAAATGGCGACGGCTAAGGCGTCGGAGGCATCCTGGGAACGGATTATCGCCGGCAACCGCAGTATAGTTTGCACCATAAGTTGCACCTGCTCCTTCTCAGCGCGTCCGTAGCCGACTACGCTGGTTTTCACTTCCATTGGCGAATACTCGCCTACCGCCACGCCGGCCTCGGCCAGGGCGCACAAAGCCACGCCGCGAACGTGCGCCAATTTGATTGCCGTCTGCGTATTCACTGCGTGGAAAACGCCTTCGACCGCGCCCGCATCGGGCTGATGCATGGCGATCGCTGTCCGCAGGCCGGAAGAAATGACAAGAAGCCGCTCGGAGAGCGGCTTCTTGGGAGAAGTTACGATGACATCGGCCGCAATCAGGCGGTGGCTCTTCCCATCAGTCTCGATGACTCCGAACCCGGTCCGCTCCGATCCGCAATCGATGCCCAGAATGCGCATAGCGGTAAGGGGTTAACCGTCTACTTCGGCGTCCTCGCCGATTTCGAAGTTCCCGTACACGTTCTGCACGTCGTCGTGGTCGTCAATGGCGTCAAATAGCTTCATCATCGCCGTCGCATCCTTGCCTTCAAGGTTGACGGTGTTTTTCGGAACCAGGGCGGTTGCTTCCGATTCCGTTACGCTGATGCTTGCGGCCTGCAACGCTTCCAGCACCGCATTGTGCGAGGAGGGGTCCGAGATGACCTGCCAGCTATCGCCATTGTTCCGAATGTCTTCGGCTCCGGCTTCCAACGCCACATCCATGAGCTTTTCTTCGGTTACGCCTTCGCCGTCCACCAGAATGTTGGACTTCATTTCGAACATCCAACCCACGGCGCCGGGTTCGGCCATATTGCCGCCGTTCTTGGAGAAAACGTGGCGGATATCGCTGACGGTGCGGTTCTTGTTATCAGTAGCGACTTTCACCATGACCGCCGCGCCGCCCGGGCCGTACCCCTCGTAGACAAATTCTTCGATGGTCGCGCCTTCGAGTTCGCCCGTGCCGCGTTTGACCGCGCGCATGATGTTGTCCTGCGGCATCGACACCGCTTTGGCAGCCGTGATCGCCGTGCGCAGGCGGGCATTCGACGTAGGATCACCGCCTCCGCGGGCCGCGATCACAATTTCCTTGATCAGCCGCGTGAACACCTTTCCGCGTTTGGCGTCCAGAGCCGCCTTCTTATGTTTAATTGTGTGCCATTTTGAGTGACCTGACATGGTGCGACCTCAGTTTGTCCTAATCTAATAGGGTACCATCCTGCATGGCGGACCCGGCGGAAGAACTCCCACAGCGCGACCTTGGATTGAGCGGCCGCATCTCCCAATCCCGGCATTCGAGGATCATGCGGCTAGACGGCACTTTCAATGTGGTCCGCGTTGGTTACGGATTCTGGGAATCGCTGAATATTTATCAGCACATGATCACGGCGTCCTGGCCGCTATTCTTCTTCTACGTCGGCGTCTTTTATGTCATAGCCAATGCCATTTTCGCCAGCCTTTATGTCTGGGCCGGTCCCGGCGCCATACAAGGAGGCGAAGAGGGCGGGTTGGGCGCGCGATGGCATAACGCGATCTTTTTTAGCGTGCAGACCATTGCCACCATCGGCTATGGACAGATGACGCCGCACGGCACCTTTACCAACACCCTGGTGGCAGTGGAAGCATTGAGCGGCCTGCTGGGATTTGCATTGGTTACGGGAATCCTTTTTGCAAGGTTTTCCCGGCCGTCGGCATTGATCCTTCGCAGCGATGTCGCCATAATTGCGCCTTACGGGCAAGGGATCGCCCTGATGTTCCGGATTGCCAACGGACGGACGGTCCAACTTTTGGACCTCCATGTTTCAGTGACTTACAGTTGGATGGAGGCGTCAGGCGACGGACGGCACATTCGCCGCTTCCGGCAATTGCCATTGGAGCGCGATGGCGTGGCCCTGTTGCCCACGCAGTGGGTGGTGGTCCACCCAATTGAAGAAGGCAGCCCGTTCCATAAAGCCAGCCCAGGCGAGATCCGCGCCAGCGACCCGGAGATATTCGTGACCATTTCGGCTGTCGATGAGACGTTTTCACAAACGGTGTACACTCGTTTTTCCTATGCTGGCGAGGATCTGGTCTGCGGCGCACGCTTTGTGAACCTCTTTGGCAATACCGCGGACGGCGCCTTGACCGTGGATCTTGCCAAACTCAGTCACATCGAGCAGGTGGAGTTACCGGTCTAACTGCAGCGCCGCCCACTCCATGCGCCGGCGACGCCTATGCAGCGCCATGACAGCGGCCAACCCGCCGAGCGCTCCAAGCGCGCCTCCCACCGCCAACGGATTTTCAGTGATCAGGCGGCGCGCCGTTTCCGTAACTTTCCGGATCTTTACCATGCTGACTTTCATGCCGCGGTAGGGATCAGCCGCAGGTGCGGAGGCGGGTCTGCTACCTTGGGCGGCTCGCCGGAATTCCTTGGAAAGAGCCGCGCCGATGCCCAGGGAGCGGGCTTCTTGTAAAACGGATTGCTGCAACCGTGCATTCCCGCAAACATTGGCCGTGCAGGCGACGCCGGAACGGGAAACTAGCCGCGCGTATTCTTGCACCAGGCGGCGCTTTTCAGCAGGGGTGAATTTATAAGACCCCTGACGGTCCACTTCCAGCAGGCGGGCGACCAGCTCCTGCTTGGCGGCCGGATTTGCCTTATCGAAGAAGGCGCTGAGTCCAAGCCCGTAGGAATCGGCAATATAGACCTCGTAGGTTGTTTTCCAGACAGTGGGAGACATGACCTCCGGCGCCGTCGCCTGCCAACCGTAGAGGTTTTCGATGGAACGGGCCATCAATCGGCCGCCAGCGTATCCTTCCTTTTGGAGTTCGGCAATCCATTTCGGGTTCCAGTTTCTGGCGTGCAATTCGGACATCAGGAAGGTTCGCGCCTCCTCCACGCGCTCCTGCCCGGCACGCCGGAGGTTGTTTATCAGGAGACGGGGCTTGGAACCCACAGTTTCGGAGGCGGTCCGCAATCCGCCCATCCACTGATAAACGTCGTCGTTATCTACGGAACCATAGAGGTTCGAGGACCTGCTGTGGACGATCAGCTCATTGCCGCGCAGGTGATTTTCCAATAGAGCCGGCGCTGTGGCTCCCCAAGACTTTTCGGTATACGCGTAGTTCATCTTGGAGAGATAGAGCTGGGCCATCGTTTCCGGCTCTTCTTTATCCCGGCTCTGTTCGACGAACTGCGATAGACCCAGTCCATACGATCCGGGCGCGGCAGCAAAGACCCGCGCACCCGCCAATTCCCTTGCCCGCTCGAGCGCAACTCCGCGGGCAAGCAGCGCCTTCTCCACGTCGTCATTCTGCCGCCGGATGGCGTTGTTCCCGGCAGTGGCGGCCAGACGCGCCGCACGGTCCAGAAGGATTATCTTGTCGGCCAGACCATCACGATAGAGCCCGCTTGCCGTGAACACGACGTTAACCCGCGGGTGACCGAGTTCAGAATCAGGAATCAGTCGCAATCCATCGACAACGCCACGCGCGTTCCACCTCGGCTCCACACCCATGAGGAACAGGGCCTGCGCTTCCATTGCTCCCTGGTGGCGACCGGTTTCCCCTTGCCAGAGAACCATGGAAATGCGTTCCGGATACTTGGCGTCCCGCTTCCAGTGGCTTTCCAGCAGGTCGTGCGCCAGCCGTTTCCCGAGTTCCCAGGCAGCAGGCGTGGGCCATTGGGCAGGATCGCCCTGGTGCAGGTTACGTCCGGACGGAAGTGCATCAGGGACTTTGAGCGGATCGCCGACCAAACCGCTCGGCAGATACTCCCCACGTAGAATACGAGGCAATTCGTCGAGTTCACGCGCCGCGGACAGACGCAGGAGGGACAACCATTGGCGGCCCTCGGCCCAAACACGGTTTAGCTTGTTCCGCAAATCCTCCGGTAGGTTTGCTGGAGCTTCGACCGCTTCGCCATCGAAAATGCGATCTGTCCAGGCGCCCCACCGCCCGGCGACCTGCCTCCACTCTTCGGGCTGCAGGGCCGTTCGCTGGAAAGCATGAAAAGCCTCGCGTTGGCGTTGCAAACTTGGGGACTCTCCCAACGTGGGCAACCCGAGCGGGATTACGGAGTCTTCCAACTTTTCCAAAAAGCTGGCAGCCTCCTCCAACGCGAGATCACCCTTGGCGCGATCCAAAGGGATTTGGGCAGTCACCCCCAAGCGGTCCAGTTCTTTCCAGGCGCTCGCAGCGTATCCGGCGGCCAGTGCCGGCGAGGTTTCCCGTGTTTCCGCCCATTGCGACAGAAACGCAATAGCCGACTCAAATCGAGATTCCCGGCCCGTCCGCGCCAGCATCGGCGTAAGGTGCGAGAGATCGACGGCAGCGGAGCGGCGGCGTGCCTGCAGTGCCTCGCCATCGCCGTCCATGATGTAGTAGTTCACATTCGGAAGGTCTCCGAGCAGTACCTCGGAAGCATCCCAACCTGCTTGGCCGGCGTTCTTGCCCGGAAGCCATTCCAAAGTGCCGTGCCGCCCCATGTGAACGATTGCGTCAGCCTGAAGTTGATGGCGATAGAAGAGATAAGACGCGATGTACCCGTGGTGCGGAGGCAATGTCGCGCTGTGCTGTACGTTCGTATACTCGGCAAATGAGGCGCGCAGGAGTTGCGGCCCGATAAAGACATTTTCCAGGCGGAATCCAGGTATCACGAAGTAGCGTCTGCCGTCCGGCGCTTTCCACGCCATGAGTTCGGCTTTCTCCGGCGGCCCCCAGCGGGCATTGACGGAGTCACGGAAGCGCCGGGGAAGCGAGTCAAACCATTGCCGGTAACGGTGCATGGGCAGCAGGGTCACTCCGCCCTGCTCCAACATGCGCGTCATTTCACCAGGCGCCCACAGTTCGACGTTGCGTCCCGTTTTTTGGATGAGGTCGAGAATCTCGTTCGCGCTGGGCGGATTCGCACCGGAACGGTAGCCCTCCCGCCGCAGGCGCGCAAGAACGTTGAGCAGGCTGGGAGCCAGATTCAGATAGCTTGCTCCGACATTTCCCTTCCCTGGCGGATTGTTGTAGTACAGCACTACCAAACGCTTTTCCTGATTTGGCTTGCGGCCCAACGTCATCCAGCGGTGTGCGCGGCGAGCCGCCATTTCAATGCGCTCCGCAATGGGTACGGTACGGCTCAACGATCCGTCGGCTGTCGTTTCCGTTGTGCCAACCAGAATAGGGTCTGTCGCTCCGTTTCTCTCCGGTTCGCTGAGCGTCGTGGCGAGCCGCCCGGGGCTGACGCCGCGGTCGCTCTTCTCCCATTCGGCATAGGAGTCACGGGTGGTGAAGAGTCCGATGACATGGACATTTTGCTCTTGGAGATAGAGGCGATCCTCCGGGCGCGACAGCCCCAGGGTGAAAGACAAAAGCAGCCGCACAGGGTCCGATGGAGGTCCGTTATAGAGGGAGCGTGTCGTGTAATGTGGCCAACCGAAGATGGCGGCCGCCGCAAGGCCCTGCCGCTCCAGGCCGCGAATTAACGCATCAATCACGGCCATGTCCTGGTTCTTCCAGTTCGAGTGGAAAAAATTGATGACCGCGAGTCCGCCCTGCCTCGGTTTCGCGGAGCGGTACCACTTTAAGTAGCCGGCCAAATCAGGAAACGTTTTCCCGGAGTCCGGATGATACACGCCTGTCTTGATCATTTCTACGGGCGGCGGCACGGGCAACGTCTTAGCGCCGCCAGATTCGACATACAAGGCAGCAAAAAAATTAGCCATATTTTCAGGCCCGCCATTTTCCCAGTACGGAAGAAGGCGGCGGGATAAGCGGACATCCATGTCTACGCCCCAGCCGCGCTGGACCATCTCCGGAGTTGGGCTTACGACCCGCAGCCCCTTGGCAATGGCAGAGAGGGCCGGCGCCTTTAGCCGCTCCAAGAGTTGGGGAGAAGGATGATCCAGAAATAGCACGCGGGCATTGGCCAAGCGGGCCGGCGACAGGTCGTCGCCGCTAAAGAGACAGTCGAATGCGCCGTATCTGTCCTGGAATATTTTCCACCCGGCAGTCACCGCGCCGGTTGGCCGCATGACGACAATGGCGTTGGGAACGGGCGGCTGGGCCACCGCGAGTCCGGCAGCGAACGTAAAGAGACAGAGTTTCCGCATTACTACATCCGCCACCGAAATCCGGCAAAGACGCTTCTTCCCTGCGCGAGGAATGACTGATAGTAGCGGCGGTCCAACAGATTGTCGGCACTTATCTGCAAGGACAGGCTTTTGGTCAGTTGCGCTGCCATTGTGACATCCATTTCAAAGAAGGGATTGAAGCTGCCTGGCACGCCCCGCGTTGTATCCAAATTCGTATCGCTGGCGTAAAAGGATCCGACATACCGGCCGGCCCACACGCCGCTCCAACGGCCTTTGGCCGCCGTTGCCACGTAAGCAGCCGTATGCCGCGGCACATAGGGGACACGTCGGCCAACCGTGGCCGGAAGAAGCGGATTTTCCGTGATAACGGCGTCAGCGAAGGTATAGGACTGACGGAGACGCAACCAGGAAAAAACACGTTGGCGAGTTGCCAGCTCAACCCCGCGCGTACGGCTCAACCCGGCATTCGTGAGACGGCGAATACGCCCGGCAGGATCGGCCTCGAAATCCGTCGTGCGGTAGATCAGGCTGGAGACGCGATTGACGTAATAAGTCGCCTCCAGTCCGTAGCCAGAGGTTGAGGATCGCTGTAGGCCGGCTTCATAGGCAAACAAGCGCTCCGGATTGACGCTGGGGTTCGCAAGATACAAAATGCCGGAGAGCGTGAGATCCCGGTATAAGTCGTAGACCGTTGGATTGCGGAACGCATTGCCAACGCTGCCCCGGACAATCCAGGAACCGGGAAGCGCATAGACAGCGGCGACTTTCCCCGTGAAGGCCTGCGCGGTGCGATCGGGATATGTGTTCAAAGGCGCATGGAGTCCAGTGAGATTTCCGCCGTCATAGGTGCGCCAATAGTCCCAGCGGCCGCCCGCAACGATGTGGAGTTTTTCGAGATCGCGCTGATATTGCACATATCCCGATTGATTGAGCGATTGTCCCCTAGCGGCTGAGTCGGCGGCCGCGGGATCAGAACGTAAGGCGTAGTTGGAGACAGCTTGGCCGGTGATGCTCGCTCGGTCCTGTCGTGTCTCAGCTCCAAGCAACAGGGACTTTCCGCTCAGCTGTGCGTTGCCGTATATTGCCCGATTTGCCTGGTTAACGAAATTGCCGGGTCCACCTGTGAGGGTGGCCGAGGCGCCCGGTGTAACATACCAATCGCTGGGACTCTGATTGACGCCCGCGGCGATTCGCAGATTCCATTGGGAAGTAAGCGTCGACAACAGTTGTACCTGATAGATATGAAGGAGCCCGCCGGTGGGAGTTCCGAGAAACTGGGAGGGGCTAATTGTTAGACGGCGTGTAATCCCGCCGTCCAGAAATACGGCGGTTCCGGAATCCACTGGCTGGCCGGCGCCGTCACGCAGGCTGGTGGTGTACGCGTCATAGCCATCCAGGCGGGACTGGCGCATGTACTGCATCGTAAGGAACATCCTGGGCGTTAAGGAGTACTCACCCCGAGCGCGCAACGCTTCCTGATTGAACCAGTTTCGGCCCCGCATGCCGACTTGATAGGTCATTCCGCCGGTAGCTGTCATCCAGGGCTGGACGCCCGTTACGGGTATCCCTCCCGTTGTGGATACCGCCGGCCGCAAGATTTCCTGCGGCGCGTAGCCGCCCGTCTGAAACCGGCTGTAGCCGATACTGGCACCGAGTTTGCCAAAGAAGCGATCGGCGGCGCGAAGAGAATAGTTGGTAGTTTCTCGGCTGCCATATTGGCCGAATACTTCGAGTTGCCTTTTTTCCACGGGGCGCGTAATGAGATTGACTACTCCACCCATGGCGTTGCCGCCATATAACGATGAAAAGGGCCCGCGCGCTATCTCCACTCTCTCCATTTCGCTGACTGCGAACATGGACCAATTCACATTGCCGATATAGGAGTTGTTGACCGGCTGTCCGTCGACCAAGATTAACGTGCGGGACTGTCCGCCCCGGCCTGCAAACCCGCGCAAACCGAGCCCAAAATCGTTGTCCGAAGGACCCTTGGACCGGATGGCAATCACGCCTTCCACTTGCGCCAGCGCCTGATCGATTTGCCGGATGTTGCGCTGCTCCAATTCCTTGCGCTCGATGACTGTGGTGGACACCGGCGAGCGATCGATCTCCATAGGGCTTCGCGTACCAGTGACTGTCACGGTTGTTTTGACCGGCCCGGTCTGCGCAACCGCGGCGGCGGCGCAAAGGAGGCATGTACAGAACGTTCTCATATCGATAAGGATAACGCCTTATCATTTAATGTCAATAAATAATTCTCAATAACGCAACGACCCGGTCTGGTGTTTGCCAAACCGGGTCGTTGTTTTCCTTTTGAGAAGCGGAGGTTCTACCTAGTAGCCGCGATTCCTTTATGGATCTGCTGCAGGCTCCATACCCGGATCGGGTCCCGGCGGCGGCTCGCCGCTGCCTGTACCGCGGCACGAGCTGCGCTCATGGTGGTAATACAGGGGACACGATATTGGATCGCCGCACGGCGAATCGCCTTCTCGTCACTGAAACTGTGCACTCCGTTGGTCGTGTAGATTGCCAGTTTCAGCTTTCCGGCCTTCAACAGATCTACGGCATTCGGCCGGCCTTCGTTGACCTTAAAAACCGTCACGCATTCCAGACCCGCCGCCTTCAGCAGGCTGGCCGTGCCGCGAGTGGCCGCGAGTTGGTACCCCAAATCTGCGAACCGCCGGGCGACTTCGACCGCCTCACTCTTATGCCGGTCACTCACGCTGATGAAGACTGTGCCGTCGGCCGGCAACGGAGAACCCGCGCTTAGTTGGGCCTTGGCGAAGGCTTCGCCAAAATTCTCGCCGACGCCCATCACTTCGCCCGTCGAACGCATTTCCGGACCTAGCACCGGATCCACACCGTGGAACTTGTTGAACGGGAAAACGGGTGATTTGACGAAGAACTGTGGTACGTCGAGAACGCCGCTGGTTTTACCCTGCATCATGTGGGCAAAGTCGGTGAGCTTTTTGCCAAGCATGAGGCCAACCGCGATCTTGGGCAGCGGTACGCCGGTGGCCTTAGCCACAAACGGCACCGTCCGGGAAGCCCGGGGGTTCACCTCAATGACGTAAACCTTGCCTTCTTTAATCGCAAACTGCACATTCATCAAACCAATCACATGCAGCGCCCGCGCCATGCGGACCGAATAGTCCTGAATCGTCTGCAACTCCAACGCACCGATGCCGAAGGGCGGCAAGACACAGGAGCTATCGCCCGAATGAATACCGGCTTCTTCGATGTGCTCCATAATGCCGGCAATCAGGACGTTTTCGCCGTCGCTGAGGCAATCGACATCGACTTCAACGGCATCTTCGAGGAACCGGTCGATCAACACCGGGCGGTCCTGCGAGAAGACCACGGCTTCGCGCATGTAGCGCCGCACGGTGTCTTCGTCATAGGCAATTGTCATCGCCCGGCCGCCAAGCACATAGCTGGGACGGACCAGGACTGGATAACCGAGGCGTCCAGCCACTTCGCAGGCTTCCTCCACACTCGTCGCCGTACCATTAGGCGGACAGGGGATTTCCAACTCTTCAAGCAATTTGCCAAATAGCTTGCGATCCTCCGCCAGATCGATATTTTTCGGATCCGTACCGATAATTGGCACGCCGGCGCGTTGGAGAGGCAGGGCCAGGTTCAGCGGTGTCTGCCCGCCGAACTGAACAATTACGCCAACGGGTTTCTCCGTGTCATAGATATTGAGCACCTCTTCCAAAGTCAGCGGTTCGAAATAGAGCCGGTCGGAGGTGTCGTAGTCCGTGGAGACGGTTTCCGGATTGCAGTTCACCATGATTGACTCATGGTCAAATTCCTGCAGAGCGAAACTAGCGTGACAGCAGCAGTAATCGAATTCGATGCCCTGGCCAATACGGTTGGGACCGGCGCCGAGGATCATCACCTTCTTGCGGTCAGAAGGTTCGGCTTCGCATTCGCTCTCATAGCTTGAATAGAGATAGGGCGTGAAGCTTTCAAACTCGGCCGCACACGTATCCACCCGGTTGAAGACGGCGGTAACTCCCAACTCCTTCCGTTTGGCGCGAACCGCAAGCGAATCGACGTTCCAGACACGGCCCATGGCGGTATCCGATACTCCGTTGCGTTTCGCATGGCGCATGGTGGCGGCGCTGATGGTCTCCAGCGACTCCGCGGCCAATGATTTGTTGAGATCGACGCTCTCTTTGACCTGCAGCAAGAACCAAGGATCGATGTTCGTCAACTCGAAAACCTGATCCACGGACCAGCCCAGATCAAATGCGAACAGGATGTAGTTCAGTCGCTCGGCAGTGGGTGTAATCAGCTTGGCAGGAATTAGCGATTCGTCCAGAGGCTCTTCCTTGGTCGCCGATTTGCCCGTTTCGAGCGACCGGATCGCCTTGGCCAAGGATTGTTTGAAGGTCCGGCCGATCGACATGACTTCGCCTACCGACTTCATCTGCGTCCCGAGCACGGGGTCCGAACCGGGGAACTTCTCGAACTGCCAGCGTGGAATCTTTGTCACGACGTAGTCGATGGTCGGTTCAAAGCAGGCGGGGGTAACACGCGTGATGTCGTTTCTAATCTCGTCCAGGCGATACCCAACGGCGAGTTTCGCCGCGATCTTGGCGATGGGGAAGCCCGTCGCTTTCGACGCCAGTGCGGACGAGCGCGACACCCGCGGGTTCATCTCGACGACCACCATGCGGCCGTCTTTCGGATTGATCGCGAACTGTACATTCGATCCGCCCGTATCCACACCAATCTCACGCAGACAAGCCAAGGACCCGTCGCGCATCATTTGATACTCGCGATCGGACAGTGTTTGAGCAGGCGCAACGGTGATCGAATCACCAGTGTGGACACCCATGGGATCGAAATTTTCGATGGAGCAAACAATGATGCAGTTGTCGGCGAGATCCCGCATCACCTCCATTTCGTACTCTTTCCAACCGAGTACGGATTCTTCGATCAGGACTTCGCCGACTGGGGACAGATCCAGGCCGCGAGTGAGAATCGTATCCAGGTCTTCCGCATTGTAGGCAATCCCGCCGCCGGTGCCGCCCATGGTGAAACTAGGACGAAGAATGAGCGGATAGCCGACACGTTCGGCAAAGTCATAGCCGCCCTTCATGTCAGTGACGAGTTGCGAAGTGGGTGTCGCCAGCCCAATCTTGCGCATGGCGTCCTTGAAGAGCAGACGATCCTCAGCCTTCTTAATGCTGTCAATTTTGGCGCCGATCAACTCCACGCCATATTCGTCCAGTACGCCCGCTTCTGCGAGAGCGACAGACAGATTCAGGCCGGTTTGACCGCCTACAGTCGAAAGGAGCGCATCGGGCCGCTCCTTTTTGATGATTTCCGTGAGATAGGGGACGCTCAACGGTTCCACATAGGTCCGGTCGGCAAGCTCCGGGTCCGTCATGATGGTGGCCGGATTGGAGTTCACCAGAACTACTTCGAAACCGTCAGCCTTCAGTGCCTTGCAAGCCTGCGTGCCGGAGTAGTCGAACTCGCATGCCTGGCCGATGATAATCGGTCCCGATCCGATGATCAGGATACGGTGTATGTCAGTACGGCGTGGCATGGATTACTTTTTGTGCTCCTGCATCAAGCGGATGAAATCGTCAAACAGGTAGAGCGAATCGTGGGGACCGGGCGCGGCTTCGGGGTGATATTGGACACAGAACACCGGTTCCGACTTGTGCCGAAGACCTTCGACGGTCTGGTCATTGAGGTTCACATGCGTGATCTCCGCAACAGCATCGGAGATCGAGTCCGGGTCGACCGCGAACCCATGGTTTTGAGCGGTAATCTCCACCTTATTGGTCCGTTTGTTCAAGACCGGATGATTGCCGCCGCGATGCCCAAACTTGAGCTTGTAGGTACGGCCGCCCATGGCCAAGCCAAGGATCTGATGTCCAAGGCAGATGCCAAACATCGGCGCTTTCCCTATCAGCTTCTGCACCTCCGCGGCCTGCGCTTCGAGCGGTTCCGGATCGCCGGGACCGTTCGACAGAAAGATGCCGTCCGGCCGCAAACCCAAGACGTCTTCGGCCTTGGCGCCCGAAGGAACCACGGTGACCTGACACCCGCTGGTCACTAACCGGCGAAGGATGTTGCGTTTAATGCCAAAATCGTAAGCCACCACATGATAGGCCGGCCCCGAGGCCGCACGCACGCGTTCGCTGGGCGAACACGGTTCCACTCCGGATGTCCATGGGTAGGAGACGGCCGTCGAGACGCGTGTCGCGAGATCCAGGCCTGCCATCGATGGAATATTGCGCGCTTTGTCGATCAAGCCCTTCACGTCCGTCGAAATGGAGGACAAGACGCCCCGCATTACGCCTCGGGTGCGCAAATGACGCACGAGCTTCCGGGTATCAATCGAATCGATGATCGGGATATTGTGCAGTTTCAGGAAAGCGTCCGCAGCTTGGTCGCTGCGCCAGTTCGAAACCATCGGAGAGAAGTCCCGCACAGCCAGCCCTTCAATAAAGGGGCGGGCCGATTCCATATCTTCATCATTGGCGCCATAGTTGCCAATTTGCGGGTACGTTAGGACAACAATTTGTCCTGCATAGGAGGGGTCGGTGAAAATTTCCTGGTAGCCGGTGAGGGAGGTGTTGAAAACAACTTCACCGGATCGTTCCGTAAGCGCACCAAAAGCCCGGCCCTCGAAGACTGTTCCGTCTTCTAAGGCAAGGATTGCTGGGTTCAATGTAGGGGTTCCTCCGAACGAGTGGACTCTATCTATTGAATCAAACCGCCGCCCCGCAGGGCAATAGCGGAGCGAAAATGCGCGATTTCGAGGAGAATCCCGGGCTGCAAGCCCTAAATAAACTTAAATCCTCCGCCCGTTGACATTCATCCCCTATAATGAGGGTTCATCGGTTTATGAGCTCGTCGGCCTCCTCCATAGCGCGCGCCGCGCGCCTCTTCGAAGCCCCAATTGGAAAAAAAGCGGTGATGGCAGTGACAGGGCTAGCCCTGTTCGGTTTCGTCATCGGACACATGTTGGGCAATCTCCAGATCTATCTCCCGCCAGGGCCTGACGGCAAATATGCCATCGACGCCTACGGCGAAGCGCTTCACGCCAATACGGCGCTTCTCTACGGCGCGCGGATCGGTCTGCTTCTCGCCTTAGCCGCGCACATTATCAGCGCAATCCAACTCGCCCAACTGAAGAACGCCGCCCGCCCGTCCGCCTACGTCAGGCACACCCCGATTGCGTCTTCGTACGCTTCCCGCACCATGTATTGGAGCGGCCCCATCCTATTGGCGTTTCTCATTTATCATCTGCTGCACTTCACCACCGGCCATGCGCATCCCGATTTTCAGTTTCTACATGTGCACGACAACGTGGTCCGGGGCTTTTCGGTGTGGTACGTTTCTCTGTTCTACATCGTAGCCATGGGTATGTTGTGCATGCACCTCTACCACGGCATCTGGTCCCTGTTCCAGTCGCTGGGCTTCTCCCATCCCACCTACACGCCGAGACTGAAATTGGCGGCAAAGGCGGCCGCGGTGCTGGTCGCCGCCGGCAATATCTCCATTCCCCTCTCCGTCCTCGCAGGAATTGTGAAATAAATGGCGCTCAACTCCCGTACCCCATCCGGCCCCATCGAGAAACGTTGGGACAACACGAAGTTTGAAATGAAGTTGGTCAACCCGGCCAACAAGCGCAAATATAACGTCCTCGTTGTCGGCTCTGGCCTTGCCGGCGGCGCCGCCGCGGCCACGCTGGCCGAACTCGGCTACAACGTGAAGTGCTTCTGCTTCCAGGATTCTCCGCGCCGGGCTCATTCGATCGCGGCCCAGGGGGGCATCAACGCTGCGAAGAATTATCAGAATGACGGCGATTCAATCTATCGTCTCTTCTACGACACGGTAAAGGGCGGCGACTTTCGAGCGCGTGAGTCGAACGTCTACCGGCTTGCACAGATTTCGGTCAACATCATCGATCAGGCCGTAGCGCAGGGTGTTCCCTTCGCCCGGGAATACGGCGGAACGCTGGCAAACCGCTCCTTTGGCGGTGCACAGGTTTCCCGAACCTTCTATGCGCGGGGCCAGACGGGCCAGCAGTTGCTGCTTGGGGCTTACCAGGCATTGGAACGCCAGATCGATGCCGGCCGCGTGAAAATGTTCCCGCGCACGGAAATGCTGGATCTGATCGTGATCGACGGCAAGGCACGCGGCATTGTGTCGCGGAACTTGATTACGGGCGAGGTCGACATTCACATTGCGGATGCCGTTTTGCTTTGTACCGGCGGATACGGCAACGTCTTCTACCTCTCCACCAATGCCAAGGGTTCCAACGTCACCGCCAGTTGGCGCGCCTACAAACGCGGCGCTTATTTCGGCAATCCGTGTTTCACACAGATTCACCCGACCTGTATCCCGGTTTCGGGCGACTATCAATCCAAACTAACCCTCATGTCGGAATCGCTCCGTAATGACGGGCGCATATGGGTACCCAAAAAGCAGGGCGATACGCGCCAGCCGCAGCAGATTCCGGATGCGGAGCGCGATTACTATCTAGAGAGAATCTACCCGTCCTTCGGCAATCTGGTGCCGCGAGACGTTGCCTCCCGCGCCGCCAAACGGATGTGCGACGAAGGCCGCGGCGTAGGCCCATCCGGACTTGGCGTTTATCTTGACTTCGGCGCCTCCATCGAAAGACTGGGCCAGCAAGCCATTAGCGAACGCTACGGCAACCTGTTTGAGATGTATGAACGCATCACCGGCGATAGTCCCTATTCGACGCCGATGCGGATCTTCCCCGCCGTGCATTACACGATGGGTGGACTATGGGTGGACTACCACCTGATGTCGACCATCCCTGGGCTGTTTGTGCTGGGCGAAGCTAATTTTTCCGATCACGGGGCCAACCGCCTGGGAGCCAGCGCCCTGATGCAAGGCCTTGCCGACGGCTATTTTGTAATTCCCTATACTCTTGGCAACTACCTGGCCTCGGCGTCCCTAGAAAAGGTGGATGACTCCCACGCGGCGGCGCAGAGCGCCAAGAGCGAAGTGACGGGACGCATCCAGAAACTGCTTTCCATCAAGGGAAAGCGTACCGTAGATAGCTTCCACAAAGAACTCGGCAAGTACATGTGGGAGTACTGCGGGATGGGACGCAACAAGCAGGGCCTGGAAGGGGCCGTGCAGAAAATTCGCGGGCTCAAGGATGAGTACTGGCAGAATGTCAACGTTCTGGGCGAATCGAATGACTTGAACCAGAGCCTGGAAAAGGCGGGAAGAGTCGCTGACTTCCTGGAACTGGGAGAGTTGATGTGCATTGATGCCGCGGAACGCAATGAAAGCTGCGGCGGACACTTTCGCGAGGAATACCAGACTCCGGAAGGGGAAGCGATGCGTGACGACGACAATTTTGCACATGCATCGGCATGGGAATACAGAGGGGAAGGCCAGTCAGCGGCTCTTCATAAAGAAGCGCTGACGTTCGAATATGTGAAGCCTTCCCAGCGGAGCTACAAGTAATGCGCTTAACACTAAACATCTGGCGCCAGAAGAGCCCCACCGATCAGGGAAAGATGGTCCCTTATTCGCTCGACAACGTTTCGGAGCATATGTCATTTCTTGAAATGCTCGACGTGTTGAATGAACAACTGATCAGTAAAGGCGATGAGCCTGTGGCCTTCGATCACGATTGCCGCGAAGGCATCTGCGGCTCCTGTGGATTTGTGATCAACGGCGTAGCCCACGGTCCCCGGCGAGGAACCACGGTTTGCCAGCTTCATATGCGCTCATTCAACGACAACGATGAGTTGTACTTGGAGCCATGGCGCGCCGCTGCATTTCCCGTGGTGAAGGATTTGGTAGTTAACCGGAGCGCGTTTGACCGGATTATCGCCGCAGGAGGGTACATTAGCGTTCCAACCGGCAGTGCCCCGGACGGCAATGCGATTCCTGTACCGAAGATCGAATCCGATCTGGCCATGTCCGCGGCAGCGTGTATTGGCTGCGGCGCCTGCGTGGCCGCTTGTCCGAATGCCAGCGCCTCTCTGTTCACCAGCGCAAAGATCAGCCATTTGGGTCTATTGCCGCAAGGTCAACCGGAGCGAAACACTCGCGCAGTGCGAATGGTCGGCCAAGCGATGGAAGAGGGCTTCGGTAACTGCACGAATATTGGCGAATGTGAAGCGGTATGCCCGAAGGGTATTCAATTGGAAAACATTGCCAGAATGAACCGGGACTATCTGGTGGGCGCGGCGCTCTACCGGGAACCGCAGGCGGAAGGCGGAGCTGGCTGAACGCCAACTCCTCTACGAAAAAACGGTAGCGGCAACTACGGGCGCTCAATCGGCTTGTAGCGTTTGTGAGGGGCCAATCGCCTTCGTACGCCGGGCCGGACGGTAGGGTACCATCGCCATACAACTATAAGCAAGGGTGATTCCGCCTCACGCCGTACGTCATGGGATCGCCCGGCGTGCCGCCGTAGCGCAGTGCGATTAGCAAGCGCCTGATTTTCACGCTGAGCGCCAAGCCCAGTCACCGGCGCACGCCTGAGCTGACAGCCAAAGGCTTGGATATGATTCCGACCGTTCTCATCGGGTGGACCCCTCTCCAGTCACAACGCGCCCCACGAGGACGGCTTGCCGCGCGCGCAGACCGGAACATTGTTCCAACTGCCGGGAACTGCTCCAAGCCGAGAATAATTTGCTCCCGGATGGGAGCCATCTGAAGCGAGTTCGGAAACAGTGTCGTGGGAAGGGAAAGGCGCAATGCGGTGATGCGGCCGTGGTCACGAAATCCCGGATAGTCCCGCCGCCACCGCAGCACGGGCAAATGGCCCAGGAGGACCACGATCAGGATGGAAAGCGATGGCGTGAACAGAAGAGGCGCTACGACTAACTAGCGAAGGCGGAGGAACTAATGTGCATCGAGGGACGGTAGCGTCTCCAAGGCGATATAGACTGCGGCGAGACCGACCCATCCTGCCAAGCCGAGGACGGTGCTCTTGAGGACCGCGTTGGCAGAGGCTATGAAGAGCACAGTTACGCGGGTCGTCACGAAGGCCCACATGATCTTTCCTAGGTCCATCGCCACGCCATCCGTAAGGCGGCGAACATTCAACCCCACCTTCGCAAATCCGGACGAAGTTAGGCGATGGCTCTACACGAGAACCAGCCGATAGGGCTGCCCTGTTGAGCACAAGCAGCAGAGATATGCGCAGGTTTACCTCCGAACGCAGGTAGGAGGCGCTCGGCGCCCGCAAGCATGTCAACCCTCTCGCGCGCTGCCAAAATTCAATTTCTTCAAAAAAACCGATGCTCCGTCCGATATGTAAAGTACGTCGAAGGCGGTGCATTCAAATCCTGTATGCCGAGGTCTGGAGCCGTTTTGGTGAACGGCCACTAGGCGGTCTGACTCCCGGTAAGGGAGGGACCGGAGGAGAATGAGAGTTACGACCTTGCATATTGCTTTATTGGCTCCGATCCCACCCGCCAAGGTCATGATCGTAATGCCGGTGAAGAGAGAAGCACGACAGAGGCGGCGGACCGACAGCCACAGTTCGTTTGGCAGCCAAATCATGTAGGAAAGATACCAAGGCGAATGGACGAAAGTTCTACTCATTTACACCTGGCTTCAATCTTTGACAAAACGGCACTGATATAGGTCGTTGGGGCCAGTACTTTGTTCCGAAACATAGACCGAATTATCTAAGGCGTTTTTTAAGGTCCCGGATTCGTTGTACTCCGGCGCTTCGGACGTTATATTTTCATCATCCAGACAATTTTGATGCCTGTTCTCCTTCTATCAAGGGAATAGCGTTACAAAGCTTCGCAGAGAGCGGAGACATTTGTGCAACTGAATAGGAATGCTATGTAGATACTTTGCGCCGCTAAGGTGAGGTCATTTGCCAAGCATCCGCACGCCTTCAGGAGGTTTCGCAATGACAGATCGACGTAGCCGCACACAACGTGGAAATGCAACGGTAGAGTTTGCGCTTGTCTTCCTGCCGTTGACACTGCTCATGTTGGGAGTAGTTGAAGTAGCGCGGATCGGGTGGTTGCACCAGACCTTAACCATGAGCGTGAAAACCCTTGCCCGTCAAGCCATTGTGCGGGGAGAGAAGTGCATGGAGTCTTCGCCCGGATGCACAAAAACAATTGCCAATTGGGTGCAATCGATTAGTTCCAGCGCGATTGGAATGGAGTCGGGTAAGATGAGCCTGACCTTCACAACGCAAGGCACCAGTAAGTCGTGCGTACCAGTCACTTCCTGCCAAGGCGATGGAAGCGTGTGGCCCCCGGCGGAAGAAAACGCGGTCGGCCTGCCCATTGCCATTCGCGGCAGTTATGAGATGGCGCCATTTTTTTGGTTGATTGGAGACCGCCCCAATGGGCGATGGACTTTGACAGTCTCATCCCGGGAAGTAATTCAATTTTGAGGCTGACTTTGGTGAATAGAGAGCCATTCACGAGGGATATTTCATGAGGAAGTACGCAAACCGGGAGCGACAATCTGGACAGGCAATTGTCTATGCTGTTTGCTGGATATCCGTTGTCGTCGGCATTTTAGCATTGGCGCTCGACGCAGGCTGGGCGTTCTATGCGGCACGGCGGGCTCAAACAGCGGTAGATTCCGCGGCATTGGCAGCCGTCGCAAAAGCATTGGAAGGCGTTGGCGCCGGAGAACCGCAGTGCGGAGGAAACGTCCAATGCCAATCCCCCAGTTCCACCTGCCCGTCGGGAGGAAACCTGGAGTTGGCCTGCAAATTCGCCGCCAGAAACGGAACGACGCACGGAGGCGATTTCGGCAGACAGGCGCTGAACGTTTCGGCCGGCGTATCAGAATCGGCCCCCGGCGTCGCCGGTGTGCCCGTGTCCTATTGGGTTACGGTAGACAGCCGGCATTCCATGCCGCAGTGGTTCTCCGGGCTTTTCACAACGCAGGGGATCACGGCAAGAGCGACCGCGACGGCGGCCATCCGCGAGGCGAAGGCCGGCGCGGCCCTATATCTGCTGAACCGGGAGAACGACTGTTTTGTCAACGCCTTAAACCTTGGGGTCATCTGCGGTGAGGATCTGCTGATGTTGGGCGGGAATTCGATTACAACGGAAACGCCGATTCACTTGGCTTCGCCCAATCCGTCGGGAATCGGGTTGCCGAAAATAGCGGCGGCAACCATTGTTGGCCTGGCCTCCGTGAATGCGCCGAAAACCTACATACGCGGCAATGGAGCTATTCAGGCACTGGGAGGGTACGCATGGAACTCGGAACCACAGAATGGGATCCCCGACGGAGAATATTTTACGGATCCAATGGCAGGAAAGGGCCAACCGCCAGTTCCCACCGGACTTCCGGCCCGTCCCGTACCGGGGGGAATCATAATCGGGAGTCTTCTGGGAGGTCCTCCCAAGGTCCTGCCGCCTGGTCATTATTATGCGACGACTCCCAGTCTGCCGCTCCTGCCTTCCGTCGCCACCGGCGCACCCGTAATTATTACCGGCAGTGTCGTTTTTTCGGACGGAGCGCCTAACCCATGCGGCGGATTCTGCGAGTACGTATTCCACGGAGGACTAGTCACAGCCGCCCTCAGTTCCGTGAAGGTAGCGCCCGGGCGCTATGTCATTGCAGGCGCGCAGCCGGTGGCAGGAGGACCGGGGGCGGGGCTATCGGTCGGCGCCAATTCGTCGTTGACGGACATGACGCCGCTACAAGGGAACCAGATCGGCCCGCCAACCGACGCGGGAGAGATCTTCATTTTTACCGACAGCCGGTTCAGCGGCATCCAATTGCCTTTGGATCTTGCCTCGGCCGGAATCACCCTCCCTCAGGCGCGGGCCGGCGTCGTCTCGCTCGGGTTAGGCTCGGAAGTTATTCTGCACGGGCTAAATGAATCCAGCCCCTATCTACCTGAAACTCTGAAAAAATTCGCGCCCACGCTGATTTGGCAGGATCAAGCCAATACCAGTGTCCGATACACCGGAAACGGGCTCGTCGACCTCTCTTGCGGTGGGGCCTGCCAGCAAATCCTGGCTGTGCCCGGCTCGCAGGAACTCATTATTGGCGCATCTTCGCGCCTCGGTCAGATTGCCACCCACCTATACGGCACCGTATACGGTCCGCGGCGATCCTGGCTGACGATTGTTGGACTGCTACCAGGCGACGGTGTGGAAGGACCCTTCCAGGTGATAACCGGAGCTATGCAAATGACCCTCAATACGCGCCTTCAGATGCGTAAATTACCAGCCCCGCCCAAAATGCAGGCGGCCTCGCTTATTCAGTAACTTTGGTCTTTTTGTAGTCTATATGTCCGACAGTACCGAGCCCTGTGCCCGGAAAGGGCCGGTCTGTGTATACGCAACCTAACTTCAATCTGTGGAATAGAGGTGTACTTTTATGAAAAACCTAGGGATCTTCTTTTTACCCCTTGTTCTCTCGACCGTAGGATATGCGGCGGCTTGTCCCAACGGAGGAACGCTGCAGCAGTATATCAACCTGAGCGTCAGCAGCGGCGGATGCGACGTGGGTTCCGATTTCATCCTCTCCAACTGGGCCTATGTCAACGTGTCGCTGTTCTCCAATCCAGTAACGGCGAATGACATCACCGTTTCCTACAGCATGAACGGAGGCGGCGTACCGCAATTGACCTTTGCCGCCAATTGGTTGGCAGATGTAAATCTATTGACGGCAAACGGCGTGGGCGTACTTGGCTTTTCGCTCGAATCGCGGAACACCAACTTCCAGTTCAGCAGCGTCGGACTCTCCACCACTGGTTCCGTATCGCAAGAGGCGCTCAATTTGTTGGGAATCAAGGTCCCGACGGCGGCCGCCTCGGTCACGGAAGTGAACTGCGTGGGCGGACTGGCCGATTTGCGCGATTCCAACAATCTGCTTGTTCTGACGCCGCCGCTGAACCTGGGAGATATTGCCTGCAATGGGGGCGGCATACAGGCAGGCACGTCTGTCGCGCTTGCTCCAGGAACAGGAATCAACGCGAACGCGCTCATCAACCTGGGCCCGGGCGACAACTTTGTCGACACCATCAAGATCATTTCCGTCTCCGACTTGTTGAACATCGGCATCCTAGGCGTGAATGGCCGGGCACAGATCACGTCCGTCTCCCAGACCTTTGATGGGCAGATACAAGGCGTGCCGGAACCTGGCGCGGTCTTGCTAACGGGATTCGGTCTGGTAAGCCTGGCATTGGTCCGGGTGCGCCGCCGGAGCGTGCGGTAATGGAAACGCGGCCGATCAGCCAGACTCGCCGCCAGAGGAACCGAGGGAATGCAGTCATTGAATTTGCAGTCATGGCTCCAATGATTGCGGTCGTCCTCTTCGGCGTATTGGAAACCGCATTCTACGGCGTGATTTTTCTCTCCGTGGAGAATGCGGCACGATCGGCCGCGATGCGAAATTCGTTCGGGTCCGACAGCGCGGCCGACCAGCAGTCGGCCTGCACCATCGCCCGGGAGGAATTGGATAGCATCCTTAAAACCAACGGCTCCTTGCCTGCGCCCGGATGTTCGTCGGCTCCACTGGTCGTTACAAGCAAACTATGTGGCGACGGGGTCGCCTGCACTGGTTCTCAAATGAGCGCCGACGGCAAAGCGGCCACTGCCGTTACGGTGCGCCTTACCGTTCCGTCGTGGGTGCCGATGCGGCTGATTCCAGAGATCACCCGCACGGCCGAGATGAAAGTGCGGCAGACCAACTAGCCGCCGCTAGGCCAACAGAGCCCTCACCACCTTGGCCGGCTCCACGCCGGTCAAGCGTTGGTCGAGCCCCTGATACATATAGGTAAACCGTGCGTGATCAATCCCAAACAAGTGCAATAGCGTCGCCTGAAAATCGCGAACATGTACCGGATCCCGCACTATGTTGTAAGAAAATTCGTCTGTCTCGCCATGTACCAGACCAGCCTTGACGCCGCCTCCGGCCATCCAGAGCGTGAAGCATCGTGGATGATGATCCCGCCCATAGCTCGTAGCTGACAACTTCCCCTGCGAATAGACCGTGCGGCCAAATTCCCCGCCCCATATCACCAGCGTGTCATCCAGCATTCCGCGTTGTTTCAGATCCTGCACCAGCGCCCAAGCGGCTCGATCAACATCCATGCACTGACTGGGCAATATCTCAGGCAACTCACCGTGCACGTCCCATCCACGGTGGTAGACCTGGACGAAGCGAACGCCCCGCTCGGCCAACCGGCGCGCCATCACGCAACTGCTGGCAAAAGTTCCAGGCTTTTTCGCCTCTTCCCCGTACATTTCATACGTGGACGCTGGCTCCTTGGAAACATCGGTCAATTCCGGAACCGACGTTTGCATCCTGAAGGCCATTTCGTACTGAGAAATGCGGCTTTGCGTTTCCGGATCGCCTACTTGAGAAAACTGTATCTGGTTCAATTCGCTCAGGGAATCTAACATCCGGCGCCGCACCTTCGCGTCCACGCCGTCGGGATTATTGATGTAAAGGACGGGGTCACCTCCGGCGCGCAATGCCACACCTGCGTACTGAGCCGAAAGGAACCCGGCGCTCCAGAGGCGTGCCGAAATCGCCTGGACGGGAGCACGTGGATTCGAGTGGGTGGCATTCAACACTACGAATGACGGCAGTTCCTCATTCATGGATCCCAGTCCGTAGGAAACCCAGGAACCGATACACGGCTTGCCTGCATTCATATTGCCTGTTTGAATGAACGTAATGGCCGGCTCGTGATTGATAGCTTCCGTATGCATGGAGCGCACGATAGCCAGGTCATCAACCATTTTCGCCATGTTCGGCATCAATTCGGAGACCCATGCACCGGTCTTGCCATGCTGGGCGAACTTAAATTTCGATGGTGCAATCGGAAACCGGCTCTGCCCCGAAGTCATAGTGGTCAAACGCTGCCCTTGCCGGATTGAGGCCGGCAGGTCCTTGTCAAACCAATCGTTCATCTTCGGCTTGTAATCGAACAGATCCTGTTGCGGCGGAGCCCCCACCATGTGCAGATAGATACACCGTTTCGCCTTAGGAGCGAAATGAGGAAGAGTAGCAGCGCTCACTCGGCCAGTGCCCAGTAGCGTAGCCAGGGCGGCGCCGCCAATGCCGCGGGCGCCTCGGCCAAAAAACTGACGCCGGGTCTCGGCAAGAACGGCTTCATCACTCGGGTGCAACATTATTTATTCAATGCCTCGTCCAAATTCAATACATTACTTGCCAGCATCGTCCAGGCCGCAAATTCCGCTGCGGGTATCGTTTCGTCCGGTTTGGAGTCGCCCACATGAATCAACTTACCTGCTTCGGCCTCATGGCTTTCATAGTGCGCCTGTAAATCCACATAGGCGCGGCGCAGTACCTCACGTTCCTTGGGCGCCAGCGGCCGGGAAAGAACGCGAAGAGCGAGGTAATCCATTCTGCCGTCGAAGGCTGGCGCCGAGCGAATCGTATTCTGCGCCAGACTCCTGGCCGCCTCCACAAACTGCGTATCGTTCATCGTGGTAAGCGCTTGCAATGGCGTATTGGTTCGTTCCCGGCGGACGGTACACGTTTCCCGCGTCGGAGCATTGAACAATTCCATCGAAGCTGGCGGCGCGCTCCGCTTCCAAAATGTATATAGGCTCCGGCGAAACAGTTTCACGCCGTCGTCCTTTTTATAATTCCGCGTATTGCTCCCGTTCATGGCCACGGCTTCCCATACTCCATCAGGCTGGTAGGGCTTCACGCTGGGGCCGCCTATGGCAGCGTCCAATAACCCGCTCGCGGAGAGAGCATAGTCACGGAGAACTTCGCCGTCCATACGGAATCGCGGCCCTCTGGCCAACCAACGATTTTCCGGGTCCTTTTTCCACTTCTCCGCGGGCCCGTCCGCCCCCTGCCGGTAAGTGGCAGACATTACCATCTGCTTCATCAATCGCTTCACATCCCAGCCGGATTCCCGGAAATCCACCGACAGCCAGTCCAACAACTCCGGATGACTGGGAGGCGTGCCTTGTGAACCAAAGTCTTCCGCCGTCTTCACAATTCCAGCGCCGAATATCTCCTGCCAGAACCGGTTGACGGCAACACGCGCGGTCAAAGGATTTGCCGGCGCGACCAGCCACTTCGCCAGCCCCAGCCGGTTGCGGGGATAACCTGGGTCCAGCGGCGGCAGAATGCCAGGCACGGCTGGCTCCACCTCTTCGCGCGGCGCGTCGTACATGCCGCGATACAAAATGTTCGCCACCGGCTTGTGGTCTTTCCGCTCCTCCATCACAAGCGTCACACCGCCACGGTTCCGGATCCCCCGGGCCTCAGACGTAAGCACTGCCTGGCGGGCGAGCAACTTGCGATACGCCGAATCGTAAAAGGTTAAGTAGTGCAGCCAAAAAGCCTCCCGCTCCGCAGGAGACAGGTCAGCGGATGGTTTGGCTCGCGCCTCATCCATTAAAGGCCAGCGGCTAACCAACAAGGCTTCTTCAGCGGAAATCGCCCGGTTGAAAATTTGGAACTCCGAAATCGCGCCGCCCTCAAAGCCGCGCAGATTTTCCTTCGCCAGCAGTAGCGGATTGGGCGTCGAAATATTTCCGGTGAGCTTCAGATTGATATCGCCGCCGCCCTGCACGGGAATCACGCGGCCATTCAGAAACATACCCAGACCGGCCTGCTCTCGCGATCCGTCATAGGTGACGACAACATGGTTCCAGCTTCCCTGCTTCATCTGCTCCAGATGCCCGGCGCGAATGGTGATCGCCTTGCCGTCGTCCCCGATCAATCGAAAATTCGCGACACGCGCGCCTATTTCCAACATCCAGCCCATGTTTTTCTTTTTCGGATCATTCTGGCTGGCCACGGCAAAGCTGTCTTCCACCTTCGGGAAGAAGATCCAGGTTGCGATGCTGAACGGCTTGTCCGACTGGAAAACATCCTGATGCGGGAAGGTTAAGGACTCTCCTTTTTGAAACTGGATTGCTCTGCGGTTAGCGATCTCCGCTGGAATAACGCGGCCGCCCTGTGGATTCGCCTTCCAAAGAGAGAAAACCTCGGATTTCGGATCCAATGGCGAAGAAATTGCGGCACGTTGCGACGAGGAGAGCCACGAAGCAAACGGTTTCGAGGGTGCCTACCGGTGGCTGGCGCGCTTGGCTCGAATATCCCGCAATTCGCTGGTCAACGTAGACCAGCGGACACTGTCTTCGGGTTTTGGCACCACGACGATCGGAGGTGTATCCGGGATATTGTCATCCATCGTGTTCTGAGTCGTATTGCGAAAAAACGCCGCCATGGAGTAAAAATCGCGCTGCGTCAATGGATCGAATTTATGGTCGTGGCAAGTGGCGCACCCAAGAGTGAGTCCCAAAAAAACAGTTCCAGTCGTATCTACCCTGTCCTTGGCGTAGATCGCCTCTACTTCGTCGACGATGATGCCCGCTTCATTCGTAGATATGCCGCAACGGTGAAATCCAGAGGCCACCTGCTGATCGAGCGTGCGCTTCTCCAACAAATCACCCGCGATTTGCTCAATCGTGAACTGGTCGAACCGCATGTTCGAATTGAATGCGCGAATGAGCCAATCCCGGTATGGCCACATCTCCCGGTAGTTGTCTACGTGAATTCCGTGCGTGTCGGCATATCGGGCCGCGTCCAACCAGTAGCGGGCGCGGTGCTCTCCATATCGCGGCGATGCAAGAAATTTTTCGACCAGTTTCTCGTAGGCGTTGGGAGACTTATCGGCCAGGAACGTCTCCACGTCTGCTGGCGCCGGGGGGAGTCCGGTCAAATCAAGAGACAGTCGCCTGGCCAAAATCCGACGATTTGCTTCAGGATTTTGAGTCAGTCCCTCGACATCCAGCCGAGCCTGGATGAAATAGTCGATAGCATTGCGCCCGGCGGGAACCGCGGCCTTTTCAGGGGCCTTAAACGCCCAATGCTCTTTCCAGGGCGCTCCTTGCTCGATCCACGCCTTCAACGTGTTTTTTTGCTCGTCGGATAACACCTTGTGTGACGAAGCGGGAGGCATTCGCAGCGCGGAATTCGGTTGCATGATGCGCTGATAGAGGCGGCTCTCCAAGGGCTTCCCAGGCACAATGGCGCGCGCCAAGGCTCCCTCTTTGGTATCGAGCCGAAGGTTCGCCATCCGGGATTCTTTGTCCGGGCCGTGACAGTGAAAGCAGGCATCGGACAGTATCGGCCGCACGTCGCGTTGAAAATCGATGCCCTTTGCCTTCTGACCAGACACCGACATGGACGCGGCGAGGACAAGGCCAGCGCCAAGGAAGGAAAACTTGCTCATGTTCCGCCCTTATTCTATCGCTGTAAGGAAGCCTTGTTGCATCCAAGCCCGTAAACTAGCAGACTCCAATATGTGGCTCTGCCCAACTACTGGAGCGAATCAACCGATGAACTATTACGAGACCTGCAGAGTTCACCGCGGGGGTTGACCTCGCAGGAGGCAGCACTCCGTCTTGCGCAGTTCGGCCTGAACTCCCTCAGTCAAAACCGGCGTGCCTCCGCGGCCGGGTTGCTCCTGACGCAATTTCGCAATCCGCTACTGCTGGTACTCGTTGCCGCCGCAGTTGTATCGGCCTACGTAGGCGAATGGGTAGACGCCGGAATAGTGATCACGGTCGTAACAGGAAGCGCCCTTTTGAGTTTCTTTCAGGAGTTCGCCGCCACGCGGGCCATGGAGAAATTACGGTCGCGCATCGAAGCCAAGGCGGTAGTGATTCGGGACGGCCACGTACAGACGGTATCCGCGGAAACAGTCGTGCGGGGCGATGTTATCTCTCTGGCCGCCGGTTCGCTTATAGCAGCCGATGCCGTACTGCTGGAAGCCCGGGACTTCTTCGTCAATCAGGCCGTATTGACTGGCGAGACATTTCCAGCCGAGAAGGTGGTTGGACCAGTAGCGGAAGACAGTTCGCTTTCCGAGCGGACGAACACAGTCTTCCTGGGAACCAGCGTCCGTAGCGGAACGGCGCGTGCCGTCGTGGTACAGACCGGTTCCGGAACCGCATTTGGTCAGATTGCCGGACGTCTCAACCTGCGCCCGCCGGAAACGAGCTTTGAACGGGGTATTCGTCACTTCGGCTATCTGCTCACCAAGGTCATGTTGCTGCTGGTGACGGCGGTGTTCGCGATTAATGTATTTGACGCCAAGCCGCCTGTCGACTCCCTTTTGTTCGCCATAGCGCTTGCCGTCGGCCTTGCGCCCGAATTGCTGCCGGCCATACTCACCATTACGTTGGCCCACGGAGCCCAACAAATGGCCAAACGCGGCGTAATCGTCCGGCGTCTCAGCGCCATTGAAAATCTGGGGAGCATGAACGTTCTCTGCACGGACAAGACCGGAACATTGACGGAAGGGGTTGTGCGGCTGGACGGCGCGCTCTCTCCGGACGGGGAAGCATCCACGGATGTACTGCGCCTCGCATTCTGGAATGCACACTTTCAAACAGGACTACCTAACCCGTTAGACGAAGCAATCGTGCAGAGCGGCAACATGGGCCTGGCGGAGGGTTGCACCAAGACAGACGAGATCCCCTACGACTTCACGCGAAAACGATTGAGCGTGGTAATCGAGCGGCAAGGGATCCGGACGCTGGTCACAAAAGGGGCATTGGACAATGTGCTCGCGGTCTGCAGAGACGTCCCGCCCCTGGGGCACGACCGTTTTGCCGCATGGAGTGCGAAGGGAATGCGCGTACTAGGGATAGCCACGCGCACCCTGGACCCAGGGGAAGCCGCCGAAGAACGTGATCTCCAATTCGCCGGATTTCTGCTTTTTTTCGATCCGCCCAAACAAGGCGTCGAACAGGTCATTGAGCAGCTCACGCAATCGGGCATCAGCATTAAGATGATTAGCGGCGATAACCGGTTGGTCGCAGCCCACGTAGCGGCCCGGGTCGGGTTAGGGGCGGATTCCTTGCTGACGGGCCGCGAATTGCAGCATATGTCCGACGAAGCGCTCTGGCAGCGCGCCGGCGGCATCTCTCTCTTCGTCGAAGTGGACCCCAACCAAAAGGAGCGGATCATCCGCGCTCTGCAGAAAACCGGTCATACGGTGGGCTATATGGGCGATGGCATCAACGATGCGCCAGCCCTCCATGCCGCCGACGTTGGGATCTCCGTGGATAGCGCCGTGGACGTCGCGAAGGAATCCGCGGACTTTGTGTTGCTGGAACAAGACCTAAATGTGCTTCGTCAAGGTATCGACGAAGGCCGCCGGACATTCGCCAACACATTGAAATACATATTCACAACCACCAGCGCCAACTTCGGAAACATGTTCAGCATGGCCGGAGCATCGCTCTTTTTGCCGTTCCTGCCGTTGCTGGCCAAACAGATCTTACTGAACAATTTCCTTTCCGATATTCCCGGCATGGCTATAGCCAGCGACGATGTAGATGAAGAGTGGATCCGGCGGCCTCACCGCTGGGACATGAATTACATTCGAAACTTCATGGTGATTTTCGGACTGGTCAGTTCCTTCTTTGACTACGTGACCTTCGGCGTCCTTCTGTGGGTCATGCGGGCAAGTGAGCAGGAGTTCCGTACAGGATGGTTCGTTGAGTCTGTACTTACGGAACTGGCTGTAGCGCTCGTCGTCCGTACGCGGTTGCCGTTTTATCGCAGCCGGCCCGGCAAATGGCTGGCCATTACCACTGCAATCATCGCGGGCTTCACGCTTGCCTTGCCCTATCTGCCAGGTTCTAGCGAACTCGGCTTCATACCCCTTCCCGGACGGCTGTTGGCTCTCGTCATCGGCATTACCGCCCTATATGTGCTGGCGGCCGAAGCCGCGAAGCACTATTTTCACCGGAATGTAGTGCTTCCCGTGTCCGGTCCCGTTGCGGAAAGGACCTAAGACTCCACCGAAAAGTCGGCCGGGGCAAATACCTGCCGAATCTCGCATTCGCCCGTGTAGGACGAGCCGAGAATCTCCAGCTACAGAGCCATGAACCGGCGTGTGTGCGCGATGGCTTCTTCCTTGGAATTAGTGCGAAGGAACGCGTAACCGCCGGTCAGCTCTTTAGTCTCGGTAAACGGGCCCTCCACAACGGTGACCTTTTGGTCCTTCACCCGCACCAACGCACCGAAAGCGCTTGGCAGCACCGCCGGACCCGATCATCACGCCGGATTTCGTCAGTTCCTCGGTCAGCTTTTCCATCGCCGTCACAAGGTCCGGCGACGGCGGCGATCCCGCCTCGTACTCGCCATAAAAAGAGGCGGCGATTTGATATCGCCGCCTCTTTTGCTCCACCTCGCGGAATGCGAAGCATTTGCCCTGGTGGCCTACGCTTTGTGCGTTCCAGCCTCGGCATTAGCGCGATCAATCATCGAGCGAATCCACGCCACTGTGTACGCCACGGCGACGCGCGGGCCGCCGACCATCGTCGGAAAATGATCGCCAATCACAATGCCGTCAAAGTTCACTTCACGTAGAGCCCGCATCGCGGCATACATGTCGTAGTAACCGTTGTCGACAAACGTCTCCACAAAATGGGGCAGCGGCGCACTCATGTTCCGGAAGTGAACCTTCCATATCTTCCCGCGCTCCCCGAAATATTTAATGGCCGTGACGACATCCGCGCCCATCAGATCACCGCCCTCCAGCCACGTTCCCACGCAAAAGCAAACGCCGACATGGGACGAATTCGCAATTTCTAACGCGCGCTTGTAGCCTTCAAAAGTTCCGAAAATACAGCGGGGTACACCTGCGAGCATCGGCACGGGCGGATCGTCCGGATGAATCCCGATATAAACGTTGTTCTCCTCTGCCACAGGTGCAACCTTGCGGATGAAGTACTCGTAGTTGTCCCAGAGTTCCGCCTCCGTGTAGAGCCGTCCGTGCGAAAGGGGGCCTTTAAAAATCTTCCCGGCCCACAAACCCTCACCGCCTTTGGCCATATCGTAGCCTCTGGCCGGCGCGCTGCCGCGAGTCGTCTCCCGTTCGGTATGCCAGATGCCGTTGCCCATATGTGCGTAGGTAACATAACGGATTCCAGCCTTGCCGCAGTTTTTCAGATATTGTTTGTAAGCTTCAATCCGCTCGTCGCGGCCTGGCAAATTCAGAACGATCTCTTCCTGATTGCGGTTCCCGTCATGCCCGATATTCCAGACGCGAAGACCCGCCGACTCCACCTTCGCCTTAATGCGCAGAAAGTTCTCGACGTTGTCGTCTTTCCGGTTCACCGTAATTGCCGTATACCGCACGCCGATCTGATTCGTGAACTGTAAGTCTTCGTCGCTTGGATCGCCGCCAAGCTGTACCGCCATTTTGATTCCGGGCGACCAGGGAAGGCTCTTCGCCCCCGCTGTGGCAGCCCGCAATTGGGGAGCGCCGGCAGCACCCGCCACTGACAAGGCAAAATCTCTGCGATTCATGGCCTGCCATCCTATCAGATCGGCTGCCTGCCTTTGCGCTTTTTCTTTTCTGGTTTCGCCTGCAAAACCTGAAGATAGTCATCCAAACGGTTAAAGCTGTTCTCCCAGAATTTCCGGTAGTCCCCCATCCATTCATCGATCTCGCGCAGAGGCATGGCTTCCAACTGGCAAGGGCGCCATTGCGCGTGCCGGCTCCGGCTGATTAGTCCGGCACTCTCCAATACCTTCAAATGCTTCGTGATCGCCGGACCGCTAATCTGAAAAGGCTCGGCAAGCTCTTTCACAGATGACTCTCCCAGCGCCAAACGGGCAAGGATGGCCCGGCGGGTAGGATCGGAAAGGGCGGCAAAGGTAATGCTCAAGGAATCCGTTGGCATGGAGATAAGTAACCTTATGGTTAATTATCCTACAAACGCTACGGTGCCAACAGTATCGGAGTCTGCCAAAAAGCGGCCTTCTTCCGTACACCGTCGAGCACCGTCACTTGGCACAGGTATTCGCCTGGCGGAAGCTTGGCGAGTGAAAACTGAAACTTGAGCGGCATGGTGCGTAACCGGTTTGCCAAAGCTTCGGTCACTTGGATCGGAGCCGTTTCAAATGCCTTCTGCCCATCACGGTAAAAGGTCACGTAGCCAAGTAGAGGTTGAGCCTCTTCCGGCCCCTGCTGGTACGCCTGCAGGTATACGAACATTTCGCCGGACTGCCGGAATACCCGGGTAACCGAGGGAATCAGCTTCACGCCGTCCTGCACCAGAGGGCTGATGTGATGGGCCTGTCCCTTGTCTTTCCCCGCATGGAATAGCGCCTCTCTCATCTCCGTGCGCTGGCTGCTCAACACCACGGAACTGAT
>DASTML010000023.1:0-25303 GCA_035714175.1 Bryobacteraceae bacterium
ATAGTTCATGATCCTGGGGAACGGATGGTTCGAGGCGCTCATCTGGGCGGGAAGCAAGACCTGATCCTGACGGAGAATGCGGATGTTGTCGAGGATGAATGTGGATGCGCTGCCGCTAAATCCGAAGGTCATGCCATGAGCGTCCGGAATCCGGTACCCTCTGCTGTCGGAGCCGCTCTTAGGGCTGCTAGAAAGAGCGAGAGGGCCTCCGATGTCGATGACAGTTTTGCCTTCCAAGGCTCGAGCCGTCGAGATCAGCAGTGTGCGAACAAAGCCGAGGGGGCTTGCGGAGTACAAGACCTTGTAGTCATATTCGACGACGTAGACACGGCCAGGCTGGAGGTTAAGCAGCGAGGGCGGGATTACGAATACCGGCTGGGGTCCGGTCAATTTCACTGAGAACTTTCCCCCAATCACCTCGGCGGGATCAGACGTGAGTTGTACCGACGGGGCCAGGATCTGAATGGCAGCAGCGGCGTCTTCGAAATCCAGCCGGAATACCTCGGTGAACTTGGCTTCGTAACGATTCCACCTGTTCGCTTCGCCGAACTCGGGAAACGGCTTCACAACCGGCGGCGTTTGGCTGGAGACCAGGGAAGTGAACAGGAATGCGGCGAGAAGGAATTTGTTCATGGTCGAATGCGTAGCGTGAACGGTTCACCAGGATCTTCGATTCGGGCGAGAAGGCGGCGGGATACCGGATCAAAGTACCAGCCTGCTTCAGCGCCGCTAAAAACTGGGAGGCGGGGGTAAATCTGCCCTTTGAACGTGACGTTCTTTGGTTCATCCAGGATCCGATGTACGGTTAACATCCAAACGCGCGGCGGCAGCGATTTCGATCCTGCTTCTTTTTGTATGGAGAAATCGATGCCATCCAGACTATGGCGTAGATCGATGGCGGTGCGAAGGAATTCGCCTCGGGTGTAGCCGAGCGAAGCACCATCGTCTTCATAGAGCGAGAACGAAGTGTCACGGCCGGGGAATACGGCAACTTCCAAGACATTGCCCGGGTCTTCCCCCGTGTGTTGAATCAAGCCGCCCCGGGGAAGTATCGCTCCTTCCCGGGCGAGAACAGGAATGTAGTCAATAGGAGCCGCCACCCGAACAGTGGAGCCCGCGGGGAATACCTCACCGCTATGGATATCCACCCATGCGCCCCGGCCAGGCAAATACACATCGCGTTCGAACTGGCCCTCAGCCGTAATCGGTGCAACCAGGAGATTGGCTCCGAGCATGTACTGGTTATCGGGCTCGAACGCGCGATCGTCGGCGGGAAAGTGAAAACTCAAAGGGGCAACAAAGGGTTCAGCCAACCGGCAGGCACGCTCCATCAGCGAATAGAGAAGGGGGAGCAACCTGTAGCGATCATTGATGGTTGCCCGGATCTTCTCCAGATAGGGGTCGGGGAAGGCCCAGGGCTCGCGGCGCTCGGCGTCGTTAATGGCGTGGTTGCGGAATAGCGCCGTGTAGAGAGAGAACTGCAGCCAGCGAAGAAAGAGCTCGGGGCTGGGTGAGCCCAGAAATCCGCCCGTGTCGTGGCCGAAAAACTCCTGTCCGGAAATGCCCATGGCAATGGTCATTTGCAGGTTGGTGCGGAGCGCTTCCCAGTCGCTGTTTGCATCGCCGCTCCAATTGGCAGAATAGCGATGGATACCGGAAAAGCCGCTGCGGGAGATCATCCACGGCCGCTCGTTCGGCCGCATTTCCTCCAACGCCTCCCTCGCCACGCGCACCATCTCCAGTGCATAGAGATTGCGCGCTTCCAGGTCCTGGCGGCGCTCGCCATTGTAGTCGTAAACGGCCTCCGGCATGAAGTTCTGCGCCGGCTCGTTCAAATCATTCCACAGTCCGGTAATCCCGGTGGCCAGAAACCGTTTGAGCCGCTCTTTGTACCAAACACGGAGCGGCCGCCGGGAGAAATCCAGCCAGCTCACCGAGCCCAACCAGATATCGTTCACCAGCGTCTTTCCGCTTTGATCGGTAAGAAAGAATCTCGCGGACGACGCGTCTTCCCAAATCGGATCGTCTTTCAGAACACAGGGTTCGTTGATGTTGATCCGTTTGAAGCCATCGGCGTCCAACTGGGCGTTCATTCCGACAGGGTCCGGAAACGCCTCCCGATTCCAGGTGAACTGGTGAAAGCGGTCCATGTAGTCGATATCGAGCCAAAGGACATCGGCGGGAATCTTCAGCGTGCGCAGTTTGCCGGCGACTTCCAGCAGTTCCGCCTGGGAGTAGTAGCTATACCGGCTCTGGTGGTAGCCTAACGCCCATTTTGGCGGCAGCGGACAGGCGCCGGTCAGCCGGGCATAAGTCGACGCGATCGCGGTTGGCGACGGTCCCGCTATTACATAAAAGTCGATGTCGCCGCGGCCTACGCCAAAGCGCAGCTCGCCGGGAGAGTCGGCCCCGAAATCGAAGAATGGCAGGGCGGCATTGTCGAGAAATAGCCCATACGCCCGCCCCTTATTAAACGAGTAGAAGAACGGGATACTGATATATAAAGGGTCCGAGAGAGGCCCGTAGCCGTTTCTATCGACGTTGGTCAGCGAAAACTTCCGGCCGCGTCGATCAGTAGGCCCACCGCGGGCTCCCATTCCGAGATAGCGGTCGCCGGCAGGGCTTTCGGCCCTGGCGACAATCGTCGCCGTCTCTGGATCGTATAAATAGCCGGACGCCAACCGCTTCAACATAGGCCCCCGGTCGGGCCAATAAAAGTCAGCCTTTCCCGTGAGCTTGTCCACCTCTACGCGAAGTTTCGGCGTCTCATATATAAGGAGACCGCCGGTATCGCTCACAGCCACTGGCAGGCCCGGCCATGTTTTCGCGGTCACCGCGCCCGTCGTACGCGAGGACAAATCGCCCCATGGCGAAAAGCGCACCCGCACGAGATTCTCAGCCAAAATATCGATCCGGCTGGTTTCTCCATTGAGATGGCGGAGAGAGATCCAATTCAGACCGTAGGAGACCGACTCAACGGGCCCTGGTTCGCGAAACGCCACTACCGCGTCCCCCTCTTGAGCCGAAAGACTCCGCCGCCTTCCGTACCGGCATAGACGACGGCCGGATTCTTTGTGTCGACCGTGAGCGCAGTGACCGTTTGATTGAAGAGGCCTTTGCCGAGCGAACGCCAGTTCTCTCCGCCATCCTCCGTCAAAAACAGCCCGCCCACCGTGCCCGCATAAACAACGCCTCCCCGTTCAGGATCCACAGCAAGCGAGAGAATCTGTTTCGATTCCAACCCGGCGTTGGAAGCCTTCCAGTCGGCGCCCCCGTTCGTGCTCACCAAGAACCCAGCCCCGGCAGTTCCGGCATATAGTCTTTGCGGGTTTTGGGAATCCAGCCGAACGGCGAGCACCGCCGGTTCCACTAGCTGGGGCTGAATAGCCCCTTGCCACGTCCCACCACCATCCCGAGAACGAATCAACCCAAGTCCCTGCGTGCCCGCAAGGATATCCAGATTTGTCGGTCCCAAATCCAAATAGCGGACCCCGGTGCCTTTTACGTCGGCATTTACGGTTGTCCAATTCTCGCCGTGGTCGAGCGTGCGAAGCAGCCCTACGCCTTCCATAGAGACAAGAATCGCTGCGCCGTCGTCGCTAACGGCAACCGACGTGAGAATCCCCCCCTCCAACGAATTGGCCAATTTCTGCCAGTTTCCGCTGCCGGAGATCCAGTAGATCCCGCTTCCCGTCGCGGCATAAATTCGGCCGCCATCGCTTGGCGTGGAGGCCAGCGCTACGGCCGGCTGCTGCGGCAACCCTTCCGAAACTGTCTCCCATGTTTTGCCGTTGTCCGCGGTCCGGAAGATGCCGGCGTTCAGAGTGGACACATACAAGCGGTTTTCAGCATCGAAGGCAAGGTCAGTGACTTCGTAGCTTCCCAGGTTCCCGTTGATCGATACCCAGAAACCGCCCTGATCCGGACTGAGAAAGATTCCCGCTCCCCTACTGGCAGCGTAGATTACCGAAGTTTGTGGAGATATCTTAATAACCTGCGCCGAAAAATTTGAGCCTAGAAGGAAGTTCGATGCCTTTTGCCAGTCGAGGCCGCCATTCGTGGACCGGTAGATTCCGCCGCCCTCTAGGCTGGCATAGACGGCTCCATCCCGCCCATCGACAGAGAGAGAGAGGATGGTGAGATAGGGAAGCCCGCGGCCGGCCTCTTTCCAGGTGGTTCCGCCATCCGCACTCCGATTGAGCCGGCCGGCCAGACTCCCCGTGTAAACGATGTTCCGGTTTCGAGGGTCCACCGCCTGCGCCGTCACGTAGGCCACTCTTGGAATGATGTCGCTCCAGGTATCCCCGCCGTCCACGCTGCGGCTTAGGCCGATGCCCGATCCGACGTAGACCGTGCCGGAAGACGGATCCACTTGCACATCGAAGAGATTGCGGTCCAGAAGGCCGCGATTGTGCCAGGTCACCCCCGCGTCATCGCTCCGGAAAATGCCGCCCAGCAGCGCGCCGGCAAAGACTCGCCGCCCGCCGCGATCTGCCGCCAGTCCGCGTACAAATAATGTCAGGCCCGGAGCATCCCTGACAAATTCACGCCCGCCCCGGCTTACGAACAGACCTTCGAGATAGGTTCCGGCATAAATGGTACCGGTGCCTGCCGGATCGAGCGCGACCGTGGTAACGCCCTGTTCGGGAAGTGTATTACCGAAACGACTCCAACTGACGCCTCCGTCCGTGCTGCGGAAAACGCCATTGTCCTGCACGGAAACGTAGAGCAGCGTTGGCTTTAGCGGGTCGATAGAGATGGAGACAACGGCGCCGTTTGCCGGAAGTCCCTCCCGGAAAGGTTTCCAGGTGGTCCCAGCGTCTGTGGACCGGTAGACCGTTCCGGTCCCACCGGCATATATCAGGCCGTCTGTAACGCGGTCGACCACTACCGTATAAACTTGAGGCGGACTCTCAATCCCATCGTTTGATTTTTTCCATTCGATGCCCCCCGACTCCGACTTGTACATCCCGTCCTGGGTCGCCAAATAGAGTACCCAGGGGGTTTTCGGATCGGCGTCTACCGCAAGTGCGCCTTTTACAGGATCGATCCACACAGGCTGCCAAACATGATCAGCGGGATTCAATATATAGAGACTGCCGCCGCTGGTCACCGCGTAGGTCGCTCCAAAAGGAATAATCCGAATCGAACGAATCAATTCCGGCGGCAAGCCTCGATTGATCAGGGTGAATGTCTTCCCTAAATCGAATGATTCAAAGACCTTTCCGCCGTCGCTCCCGAATACGACACGATTCTTTTCAACGGGATCGGCCTCGACGGAAAAAGCAGTGCCCAAAGTTCCAGTAACCTGATCCTGCCCCCACTTTTCACCGCCGTTGCGCGAAATATACAGTCCACTGGTCGTAGCCGCGTAGATTACGCCGCGTTCAGCCGCCAAGCTAACGCCGAAAAAGCCCGGAGGAACGATGCCATCGGCCGAAGATTCCCAAGTCAATCCGGCGTCGGTACTTTTCCAGACTCCGGCACGCTCAGTCCCGGCAAAGACGGTGCTGGGATTAGTCGGATCAACCAGATAGCGGAAGATTCCCTCTGTGAAGTTAGGCGCCTTTTTCCAGCCGCCAGACTCTTCCAACCGGAACACCCCACTGTCGCTACCTGCCAGAACCTGTGATTCTCCAAAGCGCTGCATCGTAGTCAAGGCGCCCACAAACAGATTCTGCATTCCGTTTTCGCGATTGACCCAACTGCGACCACCATCGGCAGATGCCCGCAAGCCGCCTCCGAAACGAGAGAGCATGGCAAATCCACTCCGAAACAGGAGCAGCCGAGACGGCTGGGTGGCCCAGACGCTCCACCCTGGTTCGCGGTCGCCCTCACGTCTCGAATAGACGCCTTTGTCGGTTGAGAGGTAAAGCCCTTCGTCCGCTCCAGCAGACGTATTGATGGAAAGACCCGCAACTGACACGTCCGTAGGCAGATTTTCGCTGAGATTTACCCAATTCGTCTCGCCTGCCGAAAGCCGGTATAAGCCGTTGCTGACAGCGGCATATAAGGCGCCGGTTCGCGGGCTGAATTTGAAATCCACAACGACGGGGTTCCGAAGCCCATTGCTGAATTCGGTCCAGTTCCGTCCTCCATCAGGGCTCCGAAAGACCCCGAGTCCAGTTGTTCCCAAATAGACGGTAGACGTGTTCTTCGGATCGAATATCGCGCACTTGCCGAACTGGATACCCTCCGCGCGCTCCGGCACGTTCCACGACCGACCGCCATCAGTGGAGTTATACACACCGGAATTCGTAGTGACCAACAGTTGGTTCGAATCGGCCGGATTGGCGGTCAACTGTTGAATATTGAGATTTCGAAGGCCGGTATTGCTTGCTCTCCACGAGCGGCCGCCGTCATCGGAAACGTACACGCCAGATTGAAATGTGCCTGCAAAAATGCGGCCCCGGACCTGGGAATCGACAACGAGACTGAAGACCGAATATGTCGAGAAGGGACTGGGCATGTGCACCCAGTTCTGACCGCGGTCAACCGACCGATAGAGCCCCCCGAAATAGGTTCCCGCGTAAAAGGTTTCCTCGTTAAAAGGGTCGCTTTCCAGGGCAAACACAGTACCCGCCTGCGGTCCGACGGGCATCCACACATCATCGGCAGCCGAGGACGGTTGGGCACTGGCAGAAAAAGCAGACAAAAAATAGAGAATTAATGGCGCATATAGACTACCGCGCCAGATTTTGACGGCCATTATAGATATACCTACCGCAGGGCCCGGTTTCTATTGTCTAATAGGAACGCACATGCCACCGAGTCGGTTAATAATAGCCGATTTGATGAAGCTTTACAAAGTCTACTAGTACTATATCAACGAAGTGATTTTCAATTCGTTGTACACGCTTCAGGTTGGCGAAACCTTGCCGCTAACGACTGGTATACCGTCCACACAGGTTTTGGCCGGCCGTCGGCGTCGTGCATTCCGAGAGAGGACAAAAACTCGACAAATACCGGGGCACCTTGGTAGCCATACACTGCCGCGAACTGAGCAGCCACTGATTTTGGCATGTCGTGCAATTGAAAGAAACGGGCCGCCTCAATCCGCCCGGACGACCGGCCCAAGGCATTCCCCACGGCCTGGTAGAAACCAGCCTGATCTCCCAATTCGCTCGGATGGCCCAACTCCGTCAACACTAGGGGTAGACCGCCGGCCAGAAGCTGCATCTGCTCAATATCTGCGCTCACTGTATCTATTTGGCGCGTTTTCAGACCATCCATGCCGTAGTAGGTAAAACCAATGTGGTTGGAATAGGGCCGGAGGCGACGAAAGGTAGAGTCGTCCTTTCGCACGGCGTCAAATGCGTGCACCAAACCGACTCTCGCGGCAGGCCAGACGGTGTTCAAGTGCGTCCGGGACTCCGTCAGAAATACCTCGAAACCCGATAGCTCCGGCGGCGCTGCGAGAAAAAACGTATCGACCTCGTTTGCCAGGTGCAGCCACTCGACCTGCCCGCGGAGATACGGCGAGAGTGCGGCGAGCAGTTGCCGCCAGCGCAAAAGGAGTCGCGCATCGTCCCAGTTTGTATTCATCAGGTCGGCCGGAACGCCCCGATTGGGACCGTCAACGACTTTAATAGTGAACGATACAGCAGCGCCGATCCTTTTCGCACGGGCGAGTTCCACCGCCACCCGCCCGAATGCATAACGGCCGGGCGCAGGTTCCAATTCACTCCAAGGGGCGGCGATATCGACATAACGAACCCATTCCGCCAGCGAATTCGCAGTGGCATCCTTGGCGGCATCGGAGAATCCGACGGTTTCGGCGGGATTTAGATCCATCCCGAGTTTCGGACAGGAGCCCCAAGACCCCGTCGCCACTGGCGGTGCAGAATTGGCTAAGTAAGCGACCAGATCGTAGGGGGCGGTGTCATCCTGGAAGCGAACAATTCCGGCAGTCGACGAAAGAAACCATTCCTGGGTCCTGCCGCTTTCCAGATAGAGCCGGTAGTGTGCAACATCTCCAAATTCTCCGGCTGCTGTGTGGATCCGAAGCGAGGATTCTACAAGTGTCACTTTCCCAATTGCCGAAATCCAACTCTCCCCCGCTTCCCCAGAGGGGAACATCGGAGAAGGCGCGGGCAACGAGACGAGATCACCTCCGCGGGGTTGAATAGCAGAGAGGAAAATACCAGCCGTAGAAGACTGGACGGTAAAGACTTCTTCACGATCGCCGGAACGGAACGTGAGCCGCGCCCGCACGACCCCTGAAGCAGTTGCACGTGCGTCGCTTACCCACAACTCAACGAAGGACGATTCATCTTGACCGGCTTGCAGCCGCCACCAGCTTCCGTCCGTGATCGGCAAAGGGGCAAACCGGTCCATTCCGTAGAGTTCCGAAGTGAGAAAGAGGCCCAAAGACATCAGCAGAATACCGAGAATCCTCCAGGCGAGCACCATATTTCTCCATATCGACACTATGCCCATTTTCATAGAAAATAAGGGGTGAATATGTAAAGAAATATGTTTGAATTGCCGACGGCTACTGCAACGAGACCGAGTAGCAGTAGTTGGCCTGCCGGTACGAGGGCAACTCGGCCTGAAACACGGAGTAGGCTGGCTTGAGCGCGCCACTCTCCGAGGCCAGTCCCAACGACGCCAAGTAATAGGCAAACGGAGAGTTAGGCGTATAGGAGTAGTAGGCGGTCGTGGTATTCGCGACGCTCATCGACATGTCCGTCATCTGATAGACACGAACCGCGGCAATCTTCCCGGCTCCCTTGCGGAGTTCCTGGAATAGCAGCGTATAAAACTGTCGTTGCCGATCCGTACTGCTGCCGGTCTGCGACGCCGACGGATAACCAACTTCGGTGAGAATGATCGGCCGCCCTGCGGCGAGCGAGATCATTGTGGGAACTTCGATGGAAACGGTCTCGGGGCTCCGGGTAACGGTTCCATCTAAATTATAGAAAGTAAATCCGATGTGATTACCCAACGAACCCAACTGCGCAAACGTCTGGTTGCTCAAACGCAACGCGTCGTAGTTGAAAATGAGCCCCACGGAGACTCCGGGCGTGGAGGTTTTCAGTTGAGCCATCCCTGTTTCAAAAAAGGTTCGAAATGCCGCAACCTCGGCCGGCCGATTGATGAAATAGAGGTCGACTTCGTTGGCCAAGTGCACCCATTTCACAGTCGAACCGAACTTCGCGGAAAGCGCCTTGAGCATCTTTTTGAAGCGATCGGTCATTGCCGTTTCGTTCCAGGCCCTCGCTGTCAAGTCCGCCGGAATCGCTCGTGTATTGGTGTCCACGGTCTTGATGGTCATCGCGGCGCTCATTCCGAAACTCGATGCCTGCTGGATAGCAGCGGTTACCAAACTGAAATCGTATTGGCCGGGCGATGGCTCCAGCATGCTCCAGGGCAAGGAAAACTCGTAGAATTTGGCTCCGAGCGCCGATACCGATGTGAGAATTCCGGCATGGGTCTGCCCCGGAGCGGGACTTGGATCGATGCCAACCAACGGACAAGGACCGGGCGTCTGAACTGCGACTTTGGCAGCCGGTTCCAGCGCGACCGTTTTCGCCGCCAATCCGAATTGATGGGGAGCCTCTCCAAATTGTAGGTAGCCATTGCCGTCGGAAAGAAACCAGGACTGCACGGACCCATCGGAATAGGAAATCCGATACTGCCGAACATTGCTATAGTTCCCGCTTGCCGTCGTCACAGAGGCTGTTTTGCTCACCAACGTCACCGTTCCCAGGGCGCTGGTCCAGGATTGACCCGCGTCGCCTTCCGGAAAGAGCGGCAGAGGATTAGGAAAAGAGACCGTCCCGGACGGAGAAATGAACCCCTCGTGCTCAATTCCGGCTGAACTGCTTCGCAGAATCATCGTGTAGGAGAAGCCCCAGGGAGTGACCCATTCCACGTGCGCACGGCGAACGGACTCCGTCACCTGTTCCGCGGAAATCACTCGCAGCGTCATGCTCGCCGCCGACTGGTTCATGTAGTTCAGTTGCCACAGATTCCCAGTCGCCAAAGGAAGGTAGGTTCCAGCGAATGCGGCCATAGAGGCCGCCGCAAATATCGAAATCACGGGCAACACCAGCCAGCGAAGGCGAGAATTCCATTGCATACCTTCAGTCTGCAGTATTGGCCGAGCACAGAATATGGGCATTCTTCCGTGCTGAATACTCAAAAAATCCCTAGTGTTTTGTGCGCTGTTCATAGGAAAAGACAGTAAAGAAACAGTAGCACTAGAAGTACTAATACTCGTACTAGAACTAGAGACAGTTTACGCGACTTTCACTATCCTGTATTCTGAATCAGGACAACAGCAACATACCTATTGACAGCCTAGGTGACATAACGTATCGTCATCTCAATAGCGGGCTACATAGGTAGCCTGACCTGTAGTTCCTAGAGTTTTCGAATACCACGTCCGTATACGTTTTAGTCGAAGATGCCAAACGAGGATTTTCAATTGGGGCAGCGTGTCTTAATTTGGGGCGGCACCGGGTTCATCGGCGCGAGTTTGGTGAATTTCTTGTTGCGTCAAAACGCGAATATAACGATTTTGACGCGCGGAGATGCGGCCCATCTCCCTGCCGGTGTACGAAAAGTATCCTTAGGGTTTGACCGGTCCTCCGAGGCCCGGTGTATCATGCGGCGGGCGATCGAAGACGCTGACGTCATATACAACTTAGCCGGTAGTTCTGGAGCGGTAGCGAGCAATCAGAACCCGGTGGCCAATCTGGAAGCTAACTGTACCTGGCAGTTGGAACTGCTTGAAGCATGCCGGGAAGCTGGCCACTGCCCCCACGTCGTTTTCGCCAGCTCGAGACTGGTCTACGGCAAACCCAGAAGCCTGCCGGTTGACGAGTCCCATGTACTGGAGCCCGAAAGCGTGTACGCTGTGCACAAATTCGCCGGTGAGCAGTACCATCGCATCTACGCCCAAAGCGGCGCTATCACGTACACAATTTGCCGAATCTCTGTCGCCTATGGCCGCGATCCCGGGGTGGGGACCAAGAATCACGGCTTTTTGAACGTCCTTCTCGAAAATGCTGTGAACGGGAAGCAGTTGGAGGTATTTGGATCAGGCGAACAGCTTCGTGACTACATTCATGTGTCCGATCTTGCCAAGGCTTTAGCGCTCTGCGGAACGAGCCCCAATGCCCGAAACGAAACCTTCAACGTGGGATCTGGGGCTGGCATCCGTATTGCAGACGCCGCCCGAATGATCGGTGAACTTGCCAATGTACCGGTGGTGTATCTTACGTGGCCCGAGGAGTACCGCCAAGTTGAGACGGGCGACTTTGTCAGCGATATATCAAGACTGAAACAAAAGACCGGTTTCGAACCGGCAAAAGACTTTCTTAGAGGAATTACGGAGGAAATTTCTACCCTCTCAGCGGCCCTGTCATTTACAGGCGCTGTAAGACCGGCGGAGGGTAGGAATTTGAGATTTGATGACCTATCGGAGAGCACTCGAAGTTGAGACCGCACAAGTTGAGCCTTGCCCGGAACTAGGTTCCGGACGTCGCGCCGCTTCCAACGCCGATAAGGAACGCCCATTGGAATGGGAGGCGTTCGCACCAAAAATCCTCGCGCTCGGGAACCGTGGCGTGCCCTGGGGGAGGGATTTGGCGGAGCGATCCCTCGCGCTCTGCATCCTTATCATTTTGTCGCCAATTCTTTGTGTTGTTGGCCTGCTGGTCCTGCTCGACTCCCCCGGACCGGTGCTGTTTAGGCAGTGGCGCGTAGGAGCCGGGGGACGGCTATTCCGTTTCACAAAATTCAGGACCTATTTCACGGACGCGAGAGAACGGTTCCCCGAACTGTACAACTATAGCTATGGCGAAAAAGAGATCGAGCAGGTCTGTTTCAAAGTACCCAACGATCCGCGGGCCACACGCGTAGGCGCGTGGCTGCGGCAGACGACGCTCGACGAGTTGCCGAACTTTTGGCACGTATTGACAGGACATATGGCCTTGGTCGGGCCAAGACCTGAAATCCCTGAGATGCTGCCCCACTATCGCGACGGCGAACTTCGTAAATTCACCGTCCGTCCGGGCGTCACGGGATTGGCGCAAATCTCCGGCCGCGGAAACCTGTCGTTTCGCGAGACCGTCGCGTTCGACCTTGCCTATGTCGAAAACCAGAGCCTGCTTGAGGACTTACGCATTCTCCTCAAAACCGCCCAGTGCGTGGTTTTCCGGCGGGGTGCGTTCTAACGTCCAAGGACCTTGAAAACTATATGGAGGATCAAATGACGTTAAAGGGAAAAAAAGTGGCCGTCATTGGAGCCACAGGATTCATCGGCTCACATCTAGTTGATCGCTTGGCCTTCGAAGGCGCTGATATTCTAGCGATAGCCCGGAGCGAAATCCGTAGGCAGAACCTGGAAGATGCGGGCGGACGCTACGAGTTCGCGGCCTGCGACATCGTAACGAGCCCAGACCTGAATGAAATATTCCTTCGCGCTCGACCTGAGATTGTCTATCTTCTGGCCGCCCGTCCGGATTCGTCGGAATCGGCCGAGCAGATCGAGAACTGTATCAAAGTAAACTCGTTGGGCACGGTCCGAGTTCTTGAGGCCGCGCGCATCGCCGGAGTCAAGCGGCTCGTTTACGGCGGTTCAAGCAAGGTTTTCGGACATCACAGCGTGCCGTCAACGACCAGAACCGCCATCGCCCCTATCTCCTCGTATGCAATCTCGAAAGCGGCCGCTTGGCAGAGTTGCACGTTGTATTCACTGCTCTATCCAATTGAAGTAGTCTGTCTGCACCCCGCCTTTGTTTACGGGCCGCGGCAGAATTGGAACCTCGTCCAATATGTTCAACGGTGCGTGGAAATGAACGAACCGGTACGGCTTCAGGGTGGAGGCCAAACACGGGACCCTCTTTATGTCGGCGACGTGGCCCAAGCTTATCTCGATGCCGGCACCGTTCCCGGAATAAACGGTTCGGCGATCCCCGTCGGCGGCGGCGTTGAGTTTAGCGTGACCGATCTTGTGCGGCGTATCCTTACTCGGCTTGGGGCCGAAGACACTCCGATTGAAATCGGAGGAGCAGATCCGCGGCCGACGGAAATCTGGCGGAACTATACCGACAACGCCGACGCCAAGAAGCTTTTGGGTTGGAGCCCTACTGTCAATTTTGATGCCGGGCTTCGGCTAACGATACCGGACGAGGCAGCGAAGGCAGGAAAACTGCGCCACGCGACCGTTGGAGGTACCGCATGAACGTCGCCGAACGATTTCTCAAGAAGGTTCCGCAATACACAAGACACCTGCGGCATGCTCGTTCGGTCTTGCAACATGGGACGCCGAAGAAGTGGGCCAATTTGGCCAGGGTCGAATGGGAGCGAAAGGCGCGGCGGATCGAAGTTTCCGGCATGCCCTATTTGCTGATTTTAGATCCTTGCAATTACTGCAACCTTCGCTGCCCGCTTTGCCCGACGGGGCTCGGAACGTTGGGTCGGCCGCAGAAGATGATGTCGTTCCAATGTTTCAAGGACTACTTCGATCCTCTATCCGACTATTTGTTTGAAGCCTACCTGCACAACTGGGGCGAATCGCTACTCAATAAAGAAGTGTTCAAAATGATTGCCCATGCGCAATCCCGCAACGTCGGCACCAACATCAGCTCCAACCTGTCGGAAACTTCGTCATCCGATATCGACGCTCTTCTGGATAGTGGCCTGGAGTACCTTATCGTTTCGTTGGACGGCACCACGCAGGAAAGCTACTCCAAGTATCGGGTACGCGGGAATTTCGACAAGGTAATCGACAACATGGCGGAGGTGATCCGGAGGCGAAATCAGCGGGGCCTAAAGTACCCTGTCGTCGAATGGCAGTTCATCGTGATGAAGCAAAACGAACACCAGATCGAAGAGGCAGGTGCGCTCGCCAAGAAGGCGGGAGTGGACCTCCTCCGCTTCATCCCAGTGGGGATGCCGTACGATACGGTGGACCGTCGGGCAGTGGCGGCGGAGTGGTTTCCGACCACGGTCGCCGGTCGTGAGTACGCACCGGACGGCGTCGAGCAGACATTCGGGCAAGCGAACAAACCTAGCCCCTGTTTCTATCTCTATCGTTCCATGGTCGTCAACCCCGATGGGGGAGTCTCACCATGTTGCGTGGTGGACAAGAAGCACGGAGACTTCGGCCAGCTTCCTGTTTCCGATGTCCGGAAGCTCTGGAACAATGACTACTACCAGAGTGGCCGCGCACTTTTCTCTCCCCAGAATGCCGCCAACACTGTAGAAACGATCTGTGACGGCTGCGATATCTTCGCCCAGTATGATAAACCGCGCAGAAATGGACAGAAGCAGCCCGACTCACAGCCTGGCCTTGTACAAATTGGTTCCGCAACTCGAAGGGTAGAATAGCGATCGTTATGGATGATTTGGCGCTTACTGGTCCACGTTTCGGCCAAGGGGAGACGGCAAGCATTGAGCCCGCCTCGTTGTCAGTGGCCATTCAACTCCGCGCGCGTCGCCTCGAATTCGACCGCCGGCTCTTCACCGTCGTAGTCCCGGCCGGTCCCGGCTTCGACTCCCGGGGAACTGTCGCCGGACTCGCCCGGGCCCTGGAGCAGATCTACGAGGGTCCCGTACTGACCATTCACTGCGGCAACGGGCATGGCAAGCGGGAATCCGCTCAGTCCACCGGCCATGGAGAATTTTTGGTCACCACAGACTCGAAAGACGGGCAGAAAGCCACGGAACTTGTCCAATTGCCAGCACAAGCCGCATTAACAGCGAACCCGCGGCTACTGTTCGGTCCGGGGGTAAACGTCGCTTCGATCCTCGCGTCTCCGGGCTTCAAGGAGTTTCTCGACAGGGCCAGTGAAACGTTCCGGCACATCGTCGTCTCCGCCGGATGCCAGCAAGAGCACCCGGAAGCGGCGGTGGTCGCACAGATGGCCGATTGCCTGATCATGACCGTAGCCGCGGACCACACCACGTATGCGGATGCCCGGATCGCGCTATCCCGCCTGCGGCAATGTGGAACTGAAGTCCTGGGATTTCTGCTTGAGAGAACCGCAGTCACTACCGGGGGACACTAGATGATTTCGCCGGGTATCCAGCAACGTGTGGAATATTCCGGTGGGACCACGACACCCATCCGAGTCGCGCACCTGCTACATACCGTAGCGCACGGCGGCGTGGAAACTGCGCTCCTGAATTGGTTCGCAACATTCGATCACTCTATCGACGCGCGCATGTACTGCTTTTCCAATCCCGGAGGAACCGAGGAACCTTTTCTCGAAGCCGCATCTGCTCAAGGACTGCCGGTCGGTATTCTTCCCTGGAGCCGTTGGAAGCCCGTCTTGCGGTGCGCGCTTCAAATGGCCGAAGAAGTTCGGCGGCACAATATCGACATTCTCCATTGTCATAACACCTATGCGAATCTCGTCGGCATTCTGACGGCCAAGTTGACACCGGTCCGCACCGCCACCACGTATTACGTGTGGGGGAACTTCACCGTTGTCCGGAATGCACTGCAGGGTATTGACCGGTTGCTGATGGGCCAGTTCGATCAGGTGACTGCTCACTGTGAACAGTGCTTGCACGACACGGTAGACCGCGGTTATCCGGAGCACCGTTTGCGGTTGGCCATTTGCGGTTATCCGGAGAAAGGCGACCGGATGAACCCCGTGGAGCGCGCCTCGATGCGGGATGCGATGGGAATCCGCGATTCTGACCGCGTTCTTATATATGGCGCGCGCTTCTGGCCGGAGAAAGCGCATACCAATCTTCTTGACGCCATGGTGTCGATCCATCGCCGCCACCCTGAGGCAGTGCTCCTGCTCCCTGGGGCGGGACCCGAATTGGAAGCAGCCAAGGCCCACTGCAGTAAGTTGCATTTGGATAATTGCGTCCGCTTCCTTGGATTCCGCGACGACTACGATCGCCTCCTCGACATCGCCGACATCATGGTCCATCCGAGCGACAACGAAGGCGTGGCGCTTGCAGTCTGCGCGGCCATGTCCGCCGGGCTTCCCATCGTCGCCAGCCGTGTTGGCGGCTTGATGGAGGTATTGAAGCATGAAGAATCGGCAATTCTGATTCCCCCCAGAGATCCTGCGGCCCTTGCCAATTCCGTGTCTGCGCTAATCAACGATCCTGACCGCGCCAAGGCCCTTGGCCTGACCGCTAGGCGCTTTATTCAGGAAGAGTATTCGCTGAAAGTGGCCACCAGCCGACTCACCGGAATTTACGCCGACATGATGCGGCGTCCAGTTTCAGGGAGAGCCACTTGAGAATTGGAATTTCCATCATCATGGCCGGACGTTCCGCCGGCGGTCCGGAGACCTACGAAGTCCAGATGCTCCGCGCACTGGCCGAGTTGGACCGGGAAAACGAGTATTTCGTATACGTCACCGGCCCCCATGCGGTGGAAGCTGTCGGAGTCCAGCAGGCCAACTTTCACTACCGCGTGCTCAAACCTTCGATTCGGCCGCTCAGCCAATGTACGACGCTTCCGATTTGGATGGTGCGCGATCGGCTCGACTTCTATCACGCGACCTTCACGCCGCCGCCGTTCTCTGCAACACCCCTGATTCTCACCGCGCACTGCCTCAGCAGTATGGTCCATCCGGAGTACTACCGGCCGTTCACGGCCCTTCGCTTGAACTATCTGCTTCGTCGTGGAATTCGTTCGGCTCGACGGATCCTATGTGTGTCCGACACGACACGGCAGCAGGTGCACGAGATGTTCCGGGTACCCCTCGATGTCATGCCGATCACCTATAACGGCGTGGACAGCCGCTTTGGTCCTTCGCTTCGCCCCGAGGACACCGCTTCGAAGCTGCGCGCAGCCGGCATCGACGGACCCTACATTCTTTATCTCGGAAAGATTCAGAAGCACAAGAATATCGGAAGGCTGCTCGAAGCCTACCGGCGGTATCGAGCCGAATCCAAAGCTCCTCTACCGCTGGTGCTTGCCGGCCGCGAACAGGGTACCTCGGAACCGGTGGCGGAGATTATCAACCGGCTCGAACTGGGACCGTACATCAAACGGCTCGGCTACGTGCCTGGTGACCTTGTTCCGGAACTCTACCGCGGCGCACACGCCTTTGTCTTCCCCTCTTTGTGGGAGGGCTTTGGAATTCCCATCGTCGAAGCCATGGCGTCCGGCGCCCCCGTCATTACGTCCTCCGCCACTTCCCTTCCCGAAGTTGCGGGCAGCGCCGCCTTGGTCGTTGATCCGGAATCGCCTGGCGAGATTGCCGCGGCCTTACTCCGTATGGAACGCGAACCCGGCTTACGGGACGGCCTGATTCAAAAGGGCTTCGAACGTGCGAAGGACTTCTCCTGGAAGAACTGCGCCGCGTCGACGCTCGACGCTTACCGCTCGCTCGGAGAAGAGTTGTCGTCGCGAGCGGCATCGCGTAGCCTCGGGCGCGAAAGCGCCATAACCCGATCGTCAAAGTGAGTAACTAAGACTTATGAAAATCCTCGTCACTGGCGGAGCCGGCTTCATCGGATCTGCATTCCTGCGGTTAACGGCACGGACCCGGCCGAGTTGGAAACTCGTAAACGTTGACAAGCTCACCTACGCCGGCAATTTGGAGAACCTTGCCGAGTTGGAGGGCAATCCGTCGTACCGTTTCGTACGCGCCGATATCGCCGATGCCGCGGAGATGGAGTCTGTCTTCCGTGACGAACGTCCGGACGCCGTTGTGCATTTCGCGGCCGAGAGCCATGTGGACCGCAGCATCCTCTCGCCGGAACCGGTGGTCCGAACGAATATCAACGGCACATTTACGTTGCTGGAGGCGGCCCGCCGCAACAAGGTCGACCGTTTCCTGCATGTGTCAACCGACGAAGTCTATGGGAGCATCGACGAACCCTACGACGCGGACGAGTCGTATCCGCTCTGCGCATCCAGCCCGTACTCGGCAAGCAAGGCCGGTTCCGATCTTCTGGCACTGAGTTACTTCACCACTTACAAGCTGCCGGTCATGGTCACGCGAGCGAGTAACAACTATGGCCCGCACCAGTTCCCCGAAAAGCTGATTCCGCTGATGATCGCCAACGCGAGAGAGAACCTCCCCTTGCCGATTTATGGGGATGGCATGCAGATCCGCGACTGGCTGTATGTGGACGATCACTGCCGGGCGATACTCGCCGTTCTCGAAGACGGAGAGCCCGGAGAGGTTTACAATGTCGGCGGAAGCTTGGCGTTGCCGAATATTGAAGTCGTCAAGCGGATTCTTCGCATCACGGGACGGCCTGAGTCATTGATGCGCCGGGTGGCCGACAGGCCTGGCCACGACCGGCGGTATGCCTTAAACTGCGACAAACTCACCGCGGCCACGGGCTGGCTGGCCCAGATGCCCTTCGATGAGGGATTGGCAGCGACCATCGCCTGGTACGAAGCCAACCAGGAATGGCTCAGCCGCGTGCGCAGCGGCGCCTATCGCGAATACTACGAATCGAACTATGCGGGGAGGTAAAGAAGTTATGGAGAGGTCCGTGAACATGTTACGCCGTTGCCCAAGTCAGGCCGCGGCCGCTGTGTGGATACTCGCGTTGTGCGCCGCCACCGCAGCAGCCCAGGCGCCGGCAGCGAACAACCCGCCGGCCTACACGCTCGAAGCCGGTGACGACATTGAAATTCGATTTCACTACAATCCGGAGTTCAACGAGCGGGCCGTAATCCGGCCTGACGGCATCATCGCCATGCCGTTGATCGGTGAGTTGCAGGTGGCCGGTCTCGCGCCGTCGCAGCTCTCGAAACTGCTGGAGGAGAAGTATGCGGCCGAAGCAAAACAGCCCAAAGTGCTGGTCCAGGTCCGTAACTATGCCAACCGCAGAATTTTTGTGGGCGGAGAAGTCATGCGTCCCGGGCCGTTCGTTTTGGCAGGTAAACAAACGATCATGGGAGCGTTGATGGAGGCCGGCGGCCTGCTCCGAACCGCGGACCGCGGCAAGGTGACACTCATTCGCCGGACGGCCTCTGGCCCAGAAATGCGCACAATCGCCCTAAAGGCCGCCAAGTCGGCTGCGCCCGAAGCTGCGAGTATTGCCCTGGAACCGTTCGATCTCATTGTCGTGAATCGTTCTGGCATCGCGAAAGCCAATCAGGTGGTCGATCAATACATAAGATCGATGTCGCCGGCGCTGCTGAATGCCGGTTTTAATTACTTATACAACAACGCCGGCGCTGGCCTGTTTCCGGGGCTCCAATGAAAAATTCAATCCAAATGATCACCGCCGGCACTCCCGCCGGCGCCCCACAGCCCTATCGCGAGGTAGAAATCGATTGGGCCCAGGTCCGCCAATTCCTGCGCCGATACAGGCTCACGATGGTGTTGACGTTCCTCGCTACTGTTCTCAGCGGCTACGCGGCGCTTTCCCTCTACACCGAGCAGTATGACGTTACAACCGAATTGCTCGTCAAGATCGGGCGAGAGAATTTGGATCCTCCCGCCATCTCCCGAAACATGCCGCTCAGCACGGGCCTGCGGCGCGAAGAGCTGCTGAGTGAGGTTGAGATCCTTAAATCCCCGTCCCTACTCCATCAACTTGTCGACAAGATGGGCGTGGAGCCATTTCGAGTAAAACGAGTGCCTCCTCCCGGATTGATCGCTCGCGTCAAGTTCGAGATTAAGGCGTTGGTGCGGGGAGTCAAGGATCGCTATCAGGACTTGCTGGTGTATCTGGACTTGAAGAAGTCTCTCCCGGAAAAGGAACAGGTGATTCAAGATCTGTCGGAACGGCTTGTAGTGGACGTGCGCAAGGATTCCGACGTGGTCTTGCTAGTCCTGCGCTACCCGGACCGGCAACTGGGCGTTCGCGTTTTGGAAGAGATGGTGGAACTGTACCTTCGCCGGCGTATCGAAGTTCGCCGCAACAGCGGTGTCAAGTCGTATCTGGACGGACGGGCCGAAACGCTTCGCACCGAATTGAATGACGCGGACCAGGAAATGGTTCGCTGGAAGAAAGGGAAGTCGCTGATGTCCTCGCCTGCCGAAGAGAAGGGCGTGCTGATGAAGCAGATTCAGGATCTTTCTCTGGAAATTGGCCAGTCCAGCCGCGAAATCGAGAATTTGACTCGCCAGGTTGCTGCCGCGCGCGATCTCTCGTCCTCCATGCCCGCGTTTGAACGAACAAGCGAACAGACAACTCCCAATCCGCTCGTGCAGTCTCTGCGCGAAAAGATTGCAGGCCTGGAAGCGGAACGTGTCCAGGCTCTGGCCAAGTACCAGCCCGGCTCGACGGCTGTGCGCAACATAGACGACCAGTTGACCGCCATGCGCCAGATGCTGGCTAGCGAAAAGACGACGCAACCGGGCGCCATTGTGTCGAACGTGAACACGTCCCGTCAATCGTTGGAACAAAAACTGCGACACGACTCCGTTCGTCTTGCCGGATTGCGCGCTACGCAGTCCATTCAGCAGAAGCAATTGGAGACGCTACGTTCTCGCATGGCCGTGCTCGATGAGGCGGAAACTGTAGCTAACGCGTTCGAGCGAAAGCGGCAGATGGCCGAGGAGAGCTTAAAGTCCGTATTGAAGCGCCGGAGCGAAGCGGAAGTGACCGAAGAGCTTGACGACAATCGCATTTCCAACGTCAGCGTGCTCACGCCACCAATCTCGACGCTTGTCCCTGTCTATCCGCCGAAACTAATCGCCATGGCGATCATACTCGCGGCCGGCGTTGCGCTTGCCCTCGTTCTTTCGCTTCTATTGCACTATAGCGACAATCGCGTCAGGAACGGCCGGGATTTGGAGCTCGACCTGGGGATTGCATTTCTGGGCGAGATTGGCTCGGCAACGTATAAGGAATCATAAATGGAGCGCAGGGCTTGGCTGCTGGGAATTGTTGGTGGACCTGCGATGGCCGCACTCTCCACCATGCTTTCACCGACCATGGCGCTGGGCGCTCTTGGCGCGCTGATTGGGGGCATCATTCTGCTCCTTCAACCAACGGCCGGCCTCTTTCTTACAGTGATCGTCGTTCCGCTGGAGCGGATCGGCCGGTTCAGCAACGACTCCAGCATGGTGACGTTCTCGCTCATGCGTGTTGTGGGCTTGGCCACGCTCGGGGTCTGGGGAGTGCGCCAACTTTTGGCGCGCGACCGATTCCGCTGGAATTGGCCACTCACTCTATATGCAGTTTTCCTGGCACTCGGAATTGGGACGATTTCCTACAGCACGGACGTGCGCAGCGGTATAAGAACCGCTGGGGCCATGGCGGGAAACCTGATGTTTCTCTTCCTGATTTGCAACCTGGTCCGCCGGTTACAACAGGTAAAGGCGGCGATCGCGCTTTGGCTGGCCATTTCGGTTTCCATCGCCGCGTTCACGGCCTACCAGTGGCACAGAAACAGCGGCCGCGTGCAGGAGGATCGATTTGCATCCACTGGCGAGCGTTCCACCGATGACCGCTTCTCAACGATTCTGGAAGAAGCCAGCGAATATGAGATGTCCACTCGTATGCCGCGCGCGATGGGACCAACCTCTCATCCGGCGGTGTATGCCATCAACAACATCCTGACGCTTCCCTTCCTCGCGTGGTGGATCACGCGGCGCATCTCATGGAAACTGCGTCTGCTCGGTGTAGTGGGTGCGGCTCTGATCGCTTACAACATCCTGCTGACAAATACGCGCGCGGCGCTCATCTCGCTGGTTGTAACGGGTGCAATGCTGTTTGCGGTCAAGCTGCTCCGGCTCAATATTCGGATTGTCGGCGCCGTTGCGGGCTTGGGACTTCTGGCGATTCCATTCGTCCCCAATGCAATATGGGAACGGATTTTCGATCCGTCGAACTATACGACAGCCCGCTCCGCCACGCTACGCGCCCGGCTGATCTATTGGGAAGCGGGGTTCGACATTATTACTGAAAACCCGATGACCGGAATCGGGCTGGGAAATCAGGCAGAGATCCCGAAGCGAATCAGCGGAAAGCTGGCCATGCCCGAAAACTCCACGGTTCATAACGAGTTCATCCAATCGACCATGGAGGTGGGAATTGTTATCGTTCTCGTCCTGTTCGCATTTCTGGCAATGGTCGCCCGGCGCCTGACCGTCGCCGAGCGCCGGTACCGGCAATGGGAAGACGAAGACACGGCGCGCCTTCTCTCCGCGATGCGTGTCTGCATGGTCGCCACGCTTGCCTACGGATTGCAGGTCGACGTACTGCATTTTCCGTTGAAGGGATGGTGGCTCGCCATGGGCCTGGGGATGTGCTTGTTCGATTTTAGCCGGCGCGGACTGCCGGAAGGAGACACCGTATGAGCTCGCAAATAGATATATCGCTTATCATCATCAGCTTGAATTCACGGCACTTCCTCGTTGATTGCCTTCGCTCCATTCGGGAATCGGTCTGGAGAGACACAACCTACGAAGTCATCGTGGTCGATAACGCTTCGACGGACGGAACAGTCGAGATGCTGGCGGCCAGCTATCCGTATGTCCGCGTGATCGCGAACAAGACGAATGTGGGATACTGCAAGGCCGGCAATCAGGGGGCGGAAATCGCTAAAGGGCGATATTTCATGCATCTGAATGACGACATCCTAATCGTCGAAGATGCATTCCCAAAACTTGTCGAGTGGATGGACCACAATCCGAAAGCCGGGATGATCGGCAGCAGGCTGCTGAACCCCGATGGGACGGACCAGTTCTCCTCCGGTCGCTCCTATACGACTCCGATGGCGGCTCTCTTCGGGCGCAAATCGGTGCTCACCCGGTTTTTCCCTGACTCGCCCTGGGCTCGGAACTACCTCCTGTCGGATCGGATCGACGATCCTGAGCCGTATCAGGTCGACTGGCTATCCGCCGCTGCGATGATGTCCCGGCGCGAGGCGTACTTCGAGGTCAGCGGGCTTGCCGAAGACTACTACTACTTCCACGAGCAGGTAATCGCCAAACGTCTCGCCGAGAAGGGTTGGACAAGCTACCTGCATCCGCAGTCGAAGATTATCCACTACGAAGGCGTCGGAAGCGGCGTCCGCACTAAACGCGTGCGGCGAAAACACATCGAGGCGTTTCATCGCGCTGCGCATCGATGGTTTGCCTTTCATCACGAACTTGGTCCGGTCCATCCGGTGCGGTGGTTATCGGCTGTTTTATTGGCCGGCCGGGCAGGCTTTCTTATGGCGCTCGAAACCATAAAACCGGATCCTGTGCACACGAAACAGGATATGGAAAAAGGCCGCCCGGAAGGCGGCGTGGCAATCTAGCAAATGACAATGACCATGACAGCAATCAACGAAAAAGGCATTGTTCCGGTGTGTCCGGTCTGCCGAGGAAATTTGGATTGGCGAGCTGAGAGCATTGGGTGCAACGGTTGCGGCGCCGAATACACGTATGAGCAGGGATTCCCCGATCTAATCGTTGGCGGACGTTTTGACGATGCCGACGATGCCGAACGCACCGCGTATGAAACGCAAACGAATGAGGACCTTACTCGAAACTATTTCCTGCCGGTCTTCAAGAATCTGCTTCGGGAAAAGCCGAAGCCGAAACTGCTATCGCTGGGCTGTGGTGTCGGCATGGATGTGGACATGCTGGCCGCCGCTGGATTCGATGTCTATGGAATCGATTGCGGCAATCGCTCCAACGCATGGCCGAGACGTCAACATCGCGACCGCCTGTATCTGGCGAACGGTAAGAACCTGCCGTTCGCGGACGGCTCCTTCGACATGGTGTACTGCGGCTGCGTCTTTCCCCATGTGGGCGTCGAGGGCGACTCCAACATTGTACGTGCCGACGGCTGGGAGGAGCGGGCTCGGATCGCCTCCGAAATGACGCGCGTTTTGAAACCGGGCGGACGCGTCCTTGTCAGCAGTCCGAATCGCTGGTTTCCCCTCGACCTCTTCCACGGCCGCGATCCCCAAAACCCCTATCCTCGCTGGAACTCGCCGACGAGCCGATTCTTGCTCTCCTCTGGAGACTACCGGCGACTCTTCGGTGCGGCAGGATGTAACACTTTCCGGCCTATGCCGGTCCAAGGGTATTGGGGTTTCTTGCGCATGAAGCGCACATGGAAAGGACGAATGATGGCTTTCCCCGTCGAGATGATATTCCGTCTTGTCAGTACCGAACCAGGCGCAATTCTTCGCCCGAGTCCGATTAACCCGTGGCTTGTCATGCTCTGCGGGAAGGGAGTCAACGGGTGAAGAAGCTCTTTCTCGCGCTTGCCCTTGTAACGGGCAGCGGATTGTTTGCAGTCGGACGCCCGTACTGGCCGCTGGAGCACGGCGCTAGATGGGAGTTGCAATCCGGCCGGGAACAGATGGCATTCGAAGTAACGGGTCGGGACGGCGATATCTACGAAGTGCGCTGGGACAATCCATGGGTCAAGGCGACCTTCGGGTTCCGTGTCTCCGGCGACAAGATCATGTTGGCGACCTTGGACATGGGTCAGGGCGTCGTCCGGATGCCTGCAGACACAGCCTATTTCGATTTCACTCGGAATCAAGGAGAGAGCTGGTCGAATGTCCTGGGTACGATCACGACTCTTCGCCGCGGCGGCAAAGTTTCCGCTCCTGCCGGCAGCTATAGCGATACCATCACGATTCGCGCCCGCGATACCAAGAAGACAGACACCTTCTGGACGTTCGCCGCAGGGGTCGGCCCCGTCCAGTTCGGAGAGGGCCGGGGAGCATTTCTCCTGACGAACTACCGGCCCGGCGCCGCCGCGGAGTCTTCTGCTCCTCCAACGGCCCGCGAAGACCGTCGCGACCGAGATCGTGGCCGGCGGCCGAGTCCCCGGGATCCGGTGCAACCGCCCTATTCAACGCCATCCGGCACGACGCTTGTCGGCATCGACGCCAATCCGAGCTCGAACGAGGGCTATTCGGATAACGCGAAATCGGAACGCGCCCGAATCGCGCGAAAGGCTGGCGCATCTTTCCTCTACTACGCGCCAAAGTGGAATGAGCTGGAACCACGGGAGGGCAAGTACAACTTCTCCGAACTCGATCACAAAGTCGCCGTCGCGAAAGAGAACGGCTGGCCGATCGCTCTCAATATTCGTGTCGTGGATACGAACAATCGCGCCATGCCGGGTCCCTACCAACGGTGGGCATTTGACGATCCCAAGACCGCCGAACGGCTCCGGCGCCTGATCACCGAGATGAGCTCGCGATTGCAGGGCACGGTGCGCTGGATCGAAATTGGCAACGAGGTAAACGAGTACTTTAAGAGCCATCGAGGTGAGTTGGCCGGATACCGCAAACTTCTCGATCAGGTCATGCCCGATGTGCGTCAGAAGTTCCCTGGCGCCAAATTCTCGGTGAATTTCACTTTCTTCGCGGCGCCCACCCTGGACCGCGAGTACGGCGACCTGCTGTCCCTCTGCGACTTCGTGAGCATCACGTACTACCCCT
>DASTML010000024.1:0-17833 GCA_035714175.1 Bryobacteraceae bacterium
ACACCGAAGAAGAGTTTGCGGCATCCGGCCGCATACATGCGTTCCAGCAAAGCCTCATCCAGGCAGTCCGTCCGCGCGCTGCAGCCCCACTCAAACGGAGAACCCATTTGTTCGGCAGCCGTACAGAAGGCCAGTACGCGACGACGATCCACGGTGAACATGTCGTGTACCAGCGAGAACTTGCGAAAGCCGTAGCGCCGTGCGATCTCGGCCATTTGGCCTAAGACGCGGGCGGGAGACTTCATCCTGTATTTGCGCCGGAAAAAGTCATTGGTGGAGCAAAAATCGCAGGCAAAAGGACAGCCGCGGCCCATTTCTACGCTCGCGTCCGGACGCTGCGCAAAAACAGGATCGAGGTCCCAGGCAGGATCGGGAATTATGTCCAGGTTGGAAAGAAGGGGCGCGACGGCAGTGCGTTGCGGGCCAAATGGCCCCCAGAGAGTGAGGCCAGGCAATTTGGACCAATCGTGGCCGGCCTCCATTTTTTGCAGCAGGGCAGCAAAGGTCTCCTCGGCCTCTCCTCGCACCACCAGATCCACTTCGGGAAGCGCAAGGAGCACTTCCAGGTCCGTGACAGAGGCCTGGGGACCTCCCAGTATAATTTTCGCGGCGGGACAGAGCCGCGCCACCTCCCGGGCAACGCGCAACGTTAAAGGATAAGAGTCGCAAATGGTCCCGAAGCCGTAGAGGTCCGCGCGCGCGTCCGCGATCCAATTGGCGGCCTCCACCGCAAAGTGGTCAACAGGCAAATGATGAGACAGGTAGTCCAGATCAGCGAACTGAACGATGTGCCCCTGGTTTCGTGCAACCGCCGCCAGCGTCAACACGCCGAGCGGGGCATCACCGTAAGGAATCTCGCTGGCTTCGCGTGGAGACAGACCAATTGTAAGTGGGCTGACCAGACTTACCCGCATGCCAGGACAGAGCCGTTATTTGTCAGTATCGCCATGCGCGGTGATGATGGACGCGCCAGGGGCAATCGCCGTGCGGACGCGTTTCACCACGCTCATATGATTATCAGCAACCGTCTGGAATTCGGCGAGCAGATCCTGCACGCTGACAGCCTGGGCAGTCTTCGCCGATTTCGGCTTTGCACTGCCTTTTTTCGTCGTCTTCTTCACTGCCGGAGAAACGGATGCCATACAAAACGTCCTTTCGTAAGGGAGGCCGGTTGAGTTAGGAGACAGCAAGTTAGTAAGCTGCTGGCGATCCTTCCAGTAACTATAGGCTAATTTTGAGGTAGCGGCAAGAAAAACCGGACCAGTGAGGACATGGCCCATCTATCCCGAGCTCGTCTTCGAATGATCCAAATATTGCCGCTCATTTGAGGAACGCTCAAAACCAGCGCTCCGGCACTGACGCCAAGACCCTGTGCCGGACGAGATAGATAGTGCAAGTCCCGGCTACCGGCGTGATTGTGAAACACCTCTTCGGGAATAGGAAGCGGCGCGCCAGAAGGAGGGGGAGTCAACCGCCAGACGCAGACAAATCCATCCCGTTCTGAGAGGAAATAGAGCTTTTTCCCGTCCGGAGCCCAACGCGGTTTGTCAGCCCACCCCGTGGAGGCAGTCCAAGCGGTCCAGGTGCTTTGGAAAACAGGGCCATCCGGAGGAATTGGCGCTGCATAAATGCGGGATACCACTCCGCCCCCGGAACGAAGAGCAAACGCGATGACGCCCTGAGTAGAAACACTTGCCTCCGCGAGGCCGGCAACAGGAGCGATGAGAACGCGACGAGCACCAGTTGACGGGTCCAAAACCTCCAACCCGCGGACGGAGCCCGCCGTTCCCGTCAAGAATAGAATGCCGCGGCTGTCAGGCATCCAACCGGCCGCCTCGCCGCAGTCCTCGCAGACCACACGAGATTCACCGCCGGAGGCATTGAGCATGTAAATCGGATTGCGCTCGGCGAGGGGCATAGAGTAGACAACCTGCCTCCCATCCGGACTGATGTAAGGTACCGCCGGCCGATCTCGCAGAAGAGATCGAAGCGTACCGGTGTCCATATCCTTCTTCATTACATTGCGGGCATCACCCAGACGGCGGGTAAAGAGAATCTGGCCGCCGCTGGCGGAAATCGTTGGCCTGGAGTCCAAGGCGTCATCCTGACTTACGAATTCGACCGGGCCGGCCTTGTCGTTGATGAGAGGAATGCGGACGATGTGAACGAGCGTGCGCCGGTGGGCATAAGCTACACCGCCATCCGCAAGCAGCCAAGGGACCGATTCGGTCTCTGTTCCCGTGGTGAGAGCCTGCGGCGTGCCGGCCACGCGAGCAAATTTTCCGCTGACAGGAAGAGCCCACAGGTTCGTACTGTGGCCGGAGCGTCCGCCAAAAAGCAGTCGATCCTCGGACCAAAAGATGCGGGACTCGTGAACAGACAAGCCAGCGGATCGCAAGACCGCATAAGCTCCGGTGGATACCGCCCCTCTATCATCGGCGACATCGGATACCCACCAATCCGCGCTCTCATTCCAAAGTACGGACGAATCACGGCTGCCGCGAAACAAGACGCGTTGTCCATCGGCGGACCAAACGGGAAAGCGGGCATCCACAAACTCCGTATGCAGCCTCCTCCTCTCCCTGCCGGTGATATCGACGACCCAAAGTTGTCCCGTGGGCGTTGAGTAGTCACCTTCCTGTCCAGTCCAATAAACGATTTGCCGGCCATCCGGAGAGATCACCGGATGCCGGCCATCTTTGCCAAGCAGCCTTTCTTCGCCGCCCTGCGTCGAGACAAGATAAACTCCGCCGCCGTTTCTTTCGGAGCGATAGGCGACCCACTTTCCGTCCGCGGAGATATTGGGTGTCGTAGCCGGGGCATCGCTCGCGGTAAGACGTCTGTCGGAATGGTCCGCCATGTCACGTAGCCATACTGTAAACACGCCGTTCGGCTCGCGATCCGAAATGAAAGCCATATAACGGCCGCTGGCAGTGAAGGACGGATCCGTAGCCAGACTTCGATCGAAAGTGATTCGAGTAACCTCGGGCATTCCGACGCCAGAGAACGGCGCTCGCCAAATAGCGGCGAACAATACGGCCGCAGTTCCGCCCCATACCAGTAGACGTCGCGATGGGAAGCGAAACCGGCGGGGAGCCGGAAAGGCCGCTCGCACCTCGGCTACGCTTTGTGGACGTTTTCGCGGATCACGTTCCAAACAGCGCAAAATAATTCCCGCCCACTCCGGAGCATGGGCGGCCAGGTATGCGCGGGCATTCACCGGATCATAGCGACCGCCGACAGCCATTTCAAATAGGATGACTCCAAGAGAATAGATATCCGCAGGAACAGAACACTCTCCTGTTTCGAACTGCTCCGGCGCGGTATAGCCGGGTGTGCCAGCCATCATGCGGGTTATGGTGGGACCGCCCGCTTGCAATGTCCGGGCTAAACCGAAATCAGTGACGACCAGACGAACATCCCCGTGTTCTCCCGTAGCAAGATACAAGTTGCCCGGCTTCAGGTCCCGATGAACAACCCCTGTCTTGTGAACCTCCTCCAGACCATCCAGAAGCTCCCTCGCCATGGAATAGGCGGAATGCCGGGCCAGTTTTGGTCCTTTAAGCCGTTCGGCCAGGGTCATCCCCTCCAGGAAGTCCATGGTGAGGAACAGAGTGGTCCCGCCGTCATCGTGCAGGTGACGGCCCAGGTCGTGCATACGGCAGACATTCCGGTGTTGCACTTTACGAGAGAGCAGCAACTCGCGGCGAAATTGCAACTCTACTCCAGGAACCCCAGAGAGTTCGGGGCGGATTATTTTGAGCGCCACGCGAAGCTCCGGTCCTTGCGGAGACACCTGTTCCATTTCGACGTCTGTGGCTTCGTACACCTGCCCCATACCGCCTTCGCCTACCTTGCGCACCAATCGGAATCGGCCGCCGATGATCTCCCCCGGCGCAAACTCACGGACGACGGAGGGAGGAGGAAGATCCTCTTCCACATACTGCAAGAGGTCCTCGATTTCCGCGCGGGCTCCCGGCCTGCCGAAGCATGCTTTGTCCAGGAATTCCGCACGCTTTTCGGGCGGCAGTTCCGAAGCCGCAAACAGCAAGCTCTTTACCCAGTCTCGCTCCGTTACCGGAACCTCTTCCGGATCAGTTGGAAGAGCCATGGGCCTGGACGCCGCGTCCGAGATGCCGGGCGAGCAGAGCACGCGCGTGCACCCAGTCACGCCTGACCGTCCGGACCGTGACGTTCAGCACCTCCGCGATCTCCTCGGCGGTCATACCCGCAAAATAGCGGAGTTCCACGATCTGGCACTGGCGAGGGTCCTGCTTGGCGAGCGCGTCAAGCGCCTCATCAAGGATGAGCATGTCGATGGCGGCGCTCTGTTGCGGCATCGTCAAATCCACTGTAGTTACACGCAACAACTCGTTGCCGCCGCGCTTTTGCGCGCGCCGGCTTCGAGCGTGGTCGAGTAAAACGCGCCGCATTTGCTGCGCCGCACAAGCAAAAAAATGTTGCCGGTCTGCCAAGGAATTCACATCCCGTCCCAAGAGGTGAATACAAGCCTCATGCACAAGGGCCGTAGGTTGCAGCGTGTGATCCCGCCGTTCCTTTGCCATATAAGATTGGGCTAGCCGGCGCAGTTCCGCGTAGGTGGTGTTGATCACTCTATCCAAGGCGGCCTGATCACCATCGCGCGCGGCCCGAAGAAGCAGCGTAATCTCGCTGGATTCCGGCATAATCCCCCTTATAGTAACGCAGGCGGACAAAGGCCCTCAGGGCTCATGTCCAGCGAATCAACGAGAAGTGCCCCCCAGGATTGAGCGGCAAAGGGCGATACCTTGTCTGCCGAATATACCGCGCCAAATTGTCCATCGCCGCTAAAACGGGATCCACTTTCAACGTATCCATGCTGGCTGCCTGCACAAACTTGTAGACAGGATTGAAGCGCGCGCCCCAAATACGCTCCTCCGTCGGACCAAAAAGGGCAACCGTAGGCGTGTGCCAGAGATCGGCTGTGTGCAGGAAGAGTGAGTCCGTGCAGACTACTAAATCAGCCGCGGCGACGAGCGCCATTGCTGAGGCGAGAGGCAGACCCCGCAGAGACAAAATGTTGGACAAACCGGAAATAAGGGCAGAGTGGTCACGAAAGATTTCAATGCCCGCGAAATCTGGATTCTCCGCAAAGAATCGAGACAAAAGCGCAGTCCATGCGGACGGGGACCATTGCTTTTCCGGTTTCGTTTCCCCATGAATGATCAGCAAGCGGCGGCCCCGTAGGCGGGAGCGGAGCGTTTCGACAAAATGAACCGACTCCGCTGGTAAAGGAAGCGGCGCTGCAAATGCCGCAGGCTGCAGGCTTCGATCAAAAGCACGCGGCACCACAAAGGTACGCTCCAGAGCGTGCAAGGCCGGGCGGACGGGGATACGGCACGCAAAGCCATCCGCCACGCCGACCATCCAGCGGGGGCGAAGGACTTCCGCCAATTGCGCCCATTCCCGCACCCCGCCGGGCAGAACCGATAGAAACAGATCCTGTGGACCCAACTGGCGGGCGGCATGCCGGGGATCGTACATCAGGGCGTCCGCGTCACGGAAGTTCATTTCCAGTTCAACAATACGAGCAAATTCCGCTCCACCGAAGAGCAGGTCCGGCGCACTGTGGGAAACCAGCAGAGTTAGCTTTCCTGGGAATAGCGCACAGAGGGCTCGCATCGTGGGCAGAGCCAACAGATGGTCACCTAATCCGCGAGAGAAAAAGACAACGGCGTGCCGAACCTGTGCCGGATCCGGCACGCCGCGCCGCCTTACCGCAGGGTGGTTTGCAACCACTCCACCATCCGTTTTTTATATCCCTGGAAACGCACGTCCTTTTCCCAGTTAATGACTCCGTGGATTCCGTCCTCCACTGTGTAGAGCTCGACAGGTATTCCGCGCTCCCGGAAGAGGGCGACGTGAAGCTTGGCCTGTTCATAGTCCGCCGCCGCATCCTTCGTTCCGTGGATGACCAGGAATGGAGGCGTCTTTTTGTTCAGCCAGGTGCGAGGTGACGCCTCAGTCAATTTCTTTTTTGTGGCCTCGCCCCAATCGCTAATGGCGAAAAAATCGCGCCAACCGCCCTTCGGCGGCTCTGACTCCAAAGGCTTGACGGCATCCAAAAGATCAATGGCTCCATAAAAACAGACGACTGCCGCCACTCCGGCCTGATTCTTCGCGCCAACTAGGTTGACGAGCACAGCGCCCGCGGACTCACCCATCAGCGCAATACGCTTGGGATCGACACGTAGACGTTTGGCGTTCTTTTTCACCCACGCCACAGCGGCTTCCACATCGTGAAGTGCGGCTGGATAGGGATGCTGCGGCGCCAGCCGATAGTCAATGGTGAACCATGCCATGCCGGTCTGGTCCAGCACAGGGAATAGCGGTTTGACGAAGTTGGCCGTCTTCGTTCCCACTGTCCAACCGCCTCCGTGTACCAGGATTACGGCCGGAAACGGGCCGGGACCGTCGGGGATGTGCGCATCCAGTTTGAGGCTCACATTGCCGGGATGAGAGAATTCGACGTCGGTCTCCACGTTGTATGCAGGCGCGGCGGAGAGCGATAAAGCCGCAAAGACCAGGAACAGGCTCTTCATAGAGTGTTTGCCAGAACCCCGCCATCGATCAGCAGTGTTGTCCCCGTGATATAGCTGCCGGCGTCAGTACCCAACAAAAGCGCGACCCCGGCGATTTCTTCGGGATTGCCCCAACGCTTCAACGCGGTGCGATTCGTGAATTCCTGCTTCTGCTCATCGTTCAAGAGACCGAGCGGAAGTTCCGTCAGGAATGGGCCGGGCGAGATGCAGTTAACGGTGATGCCATGCGGACCCAGGTCCAGCGCGCTGGAGCGCGCCATGCCGATCAGCGCGGCTTTCGTGGCGCTATACGCATTGCGTCCGAGTTTGCCGCCCAGACCAAGCACCGACGAGATATGAATAACACGGCCCCATTTGCGCTCCATCATCTGAGGAAGTACGGCCCGGGTCAAACGCATAATGCCGGATAGATTGAGTTCGATGATTTGGTCCCATGCCTCATCGGTAATCTGGTCAGCCCGCTGCGGGATGTTTCCGCCAGCATTGTTCACTAGAACGTCGACGCGACCGAGGCGGGCCAGGGTTTCTTCGGCGACATGTTGAGCGCCGTCCCTTTTCGCGAGGTCAGCCGTCATCCATTCAACGCGAGCGTTCAGACCGTTACCAATTTCGCTTGCGGCGGCTTCCAACTCCACAGCATTACGGCTGCATATCATTACCGAAGCGCCATGTTCTGCGTAGATACGAGCCATCGCCTTGCCGAGGCCGCGGCTGCCGCCGGTTACAAGGGCCACACGACCCGTCAGATCAAACAGTTTCTCGTACATAAGGTTCCATCAGTATATGAACAAACGGTCCCTCGCCGAGCCAACTGTCTCAACTGAGAATGGCCTTCACTGGCCGCGCCGGCTCTACCCCGGTGAGGCGGAAATCGAGACCCTGGAACCGGTAAGTGAAACGGGAATGATCAATTCCCAAGAGTTGCATTACTGTGGCGTGTAGATCCCGCACGTGCACGGGATTCTCCGCGACGTTGTAGCTGAAATCGTCCGTGGCGCCATAGCTGATGCCCGGTTGAATACCGCCGCCGGCCATCCACATAGTGAAGCAACGCGGATGGTGGTCACGACCCGCCTCAATACTTTGCCAATCTCCTTGCCCGGCGACGCTGCGGCCGAATTCGCCGCCCCAAAGAACAAGCGTGTCGTCCAGCATGCCTCGGCGTTTCAGGTCCATGATCAGAGCGGCGCTGGGTTGATCGGTATCCCGGCAGCGCGCGGTACACCAGGAGGGCAGGCGGCTGTGGTGATCCCAGTCCGGATGGAAGAGTTGAATGAAGCGTACGCCACGTTCCGCCAAGCGGCGCGCAAGAATGCAATTGGCCGCATAGCTTCCGGGGCGGCGCGAGTCAGGACCGTACAAGTTAAACACTTCTTCCGGTTCCTCGCGCAGATCGGTCAATTCGGGCACGCTGCTTTGCATGCGATAGGCCATTTCATACTGCCGGATACGCGTGGCGATTTCCGGATCACCGGTCTGTTCCAGGCGCTGCTGGTTCAGTTCGGCCAAGCCATCCAACATGCCGCGGCGTACTGTCCGGGGAAGACCTTCGGGATCGCGAAGATAGAGTACGGGATCTTTGGCATTGCGTAGCTTTACACCCTGATAGCGCGAGGGAAGAAAGCCGCTTCCCCAATAGTGATCGTAGAGGGGCTGGTCGCTAGGCCGCATCATCTTCGAAAGCAGCACGAGGTAGTCCGGCAGGTTCTTGTTTTCACTGCCAAGTCCATAGCTGACCCAAGCACCCATACTCGGGCGGCCTGGAATCTGATGGCCCGTTAAGAACTGCGTCATTGCCGGGGCATGATTGATCTGATCCGTATGCATGGACTTGACGAAGCAGACGTCGTCCACCACCTTGCCAAGATGCGGGAGCCACTCGCCAAGCAACGTACCGCTCTTTCCGTGGCGAACGAACTTGGTAACGGCCGGCATCACCAATTGCTTTTGATTGGCAGTCATAGTGGTGACGCGTTGGCCCTGCCGCACGGAGTCCGGAAGCTCCGAACCGGCCAACTTGACGAGGCCGGGTTTGTAGTCGAACAACTCAATCTGCGAAGGTCCGCCGGATTGGGTCAGGAAAATGACACGTTTTGCCTTTGGCGCGAAATGCGGCAATTTGCCTGTCTGGCCCTGCGCCGTTTCTCCCAACATGGCGGAAGCCGCGAGCGCCCCCAGGAAGTCTCTTCTGAACATTTCCATGATTAGCTCTCCCTGTGCAGCTTGTACGGATAGACATGTCCGCTGTTCCACTGGCAGACATAGAGATCGCCCTTGGAATCCACGCAAACGTCGTGACAGTTCTTGAAAATGGGTTGATCCTGCAGCATGACCTGCAGCCGACCATTCTGGTAGACCGGCTCCTGGCCGCCGGGATTGGAGATAACGCGATCCCGCTCATCCAGGATCATCACGAAGCCGCGATTCTGCCACATGCGGTAGTCATCGGCGAACATTCCGAAACAAACGCCGGAATACAGGTATTTGTCCGCGATAACCGGACGGCTCATGTAGGCTCCCGGCAGGTACACCGTTTTGACATGTTGCCCGTCGAGCGTAAACCAGACGAATTCATTCCGAATGCGCGCGGTGCATACGACAAGCGGGGTTCCGGAACGCGCATCAATTGCAACGCCATGGGCTTGCAGAAATTTACCTTTGTTGATGGGCTGCGAACTCTTGCCGCCGAATTTCCCTATGAACTTCCCGGTCCTATCGAAACGCAGGATGAATTGGGACCCGTAGCCGTCGGCAACATAAATATCCCCATTGGGTCCCACGGCCGTTTCGGTGGGGCTATAAACGTCAGATGCTTTGTAGGCGCCGCACTCCGCAGCTTTCGGCAGTTCCAACACGACGGCCCCTTCCAATGTCGTCTTTGCCACGCGGCCGGAGCCAGTATCCGTAATGTAGAGAAACTCCTTGCCGCCGGGTTCGCTATGGAGCGAAAGCCCATGCGCACCGCCAAAACCAAGCGTCCAGGAGTCCAACAACTTGCCGCCTACGTCATAAACAAGCACGTTGTTCTGTTTGTGGTTGGTGAGCAAAAACAGACGCCCATCCGACGCCTGCACCATCTCGTGGCAATCATTCACCGGATACTTGGAGGCGTCTGCAAGACTCCAGGCCGTATCGACGCTGTAGCGCATACCGCCATGGCCGATAACGGGCCGCTGCGCCATCACGAATGGAGCGGCCGCCATGGCAAGTACGGTTCTACGTGTCTTATTCATGCGTGATGGCCTCATCCAGGTTGAGAATCATGCTGGCCACAATCATGCGGGCGGCCAGTTCGGGGTTCGCGGCGCCCCCGATCAGCTTGGCGCTGTCGGCTGGATGGGCCCGATAGTGCGCCAGCGAACGAGCGTATTCCCGGTCCAGGACGGCCATCTCAGACGGTTCGGGCCTGCGGGACAGCACGCGCGAGAATATGTCCTGCACGGACGACGCGGCCAGAACGCGGGACGCTTCCAGATAAGTCTGGTCGTTTAAGAGCGTCAAAGCCTGCAGTGGGGTATTGGTACGCGCAGTGCGGACTTCGCAGGAACGCCGCTGTGCGGAGTCAAAAAGAAAAGTCGGCGCGATGGTCCGCCGCCAGAACGCATACAGCGTGCGACGGTACTGCGCCGCGCCTTCGCTGGGCTCGTATTTGAACCGGCCCATGAAGAGTTCTTCCCACACACCATCGGGCTGATAGGGCCGGACGGGAGGCCCTCCTATTGCGGGATTCAACAGTCCCGCATATTGGAGCGCCGCATCGCGCAGCATCCAACTTGGCAGACGGAAACGCGGGCCACGGGCCATCGTCCGATTCTCCGGATCACTCGCGATCATCGCGGGCGTGGCGCGGGAGTCCCGTTTGTACGCCGCGCTCTTCACCATCACCCGCAAAATGTGCTTTACGTCCCAACCGCTTTCGACAAACTCGACGGCGAGCCAGTCCAGCAGTTCCGGGTGCGTGGGCTGCTCCCCTTGGAGACCAAAATCTTCGGTAGTGCGCACCAACCCGTATCCGAACAGCATCTGCCAGAGTTGGTTGACGATGACTCGCGCGGTGAGCGGGTTCTGCCCGGACACTAGCCAGCGTGCCAATCCCAGGCGGTTGGCGGGTTCGCCGGGGGGCATGGGAGCGATAGCGGGTAGTACGGCGGCCGGCACGACGTCGCCCTTTTTGTCCCACACGCCGCGAAGCAGGATATGCGTATCGCGCGGCGTGGCACGGTCGGCCAGAACCATCACGTCGACCGTCCCCGCGCTCTTCACTTCCTCGTACTGACGCAAGGCACGATCCAGGGCCTCACGGGCTCCCAGGTAGGGCGCGTGATCGGCCAGGAACTGCTCAAACAAACGCTCTCGAAGCGCCGGCGTCAAGGGTCCCCGTGACAGCGCTTCCAACGGCGCGACCTCCAAACTACGCACGGCGGGGCCGCGCTGATCCGTTGCTGAAAGACGGAAGTTCGCGATGTTGGCGTCTCCGGCCGTCGACCTATGCCGCATTTCGAACAGCAGTTCTTCGTCAGCGGCCAGTACGAGCGGTTCTTCCAACTCGAAAACTGCCGTGTGCTGTACATTACGATCCCCGCCTTTTGTCGTCCAGCCATTGCGTGGATCGTCGTCGAGCGTGTCCTTAATTTCGCCGTAGTTGTTGTTCGATTTCTTATCCGTCTGGTAATCAGCAACCGCACTGCGTACGTTAATGTCACGGATTTGCGAACTGCCGGCCTGGCGAACCTGCACTTTAATATCGGTCAACAGAAACTCACCGGACGCGCCCCTAGTGAGCGGGGGCAGGACTTCCAACCTCAAGCCAGTGATCCGGCGCAGTCCCACCTTCATCGCCAACCGGTAGTCGTCCTGTTTCGGATTTGGACCACCCGCGCGCACGATCCCTTCGGAATCTTGCACGAGCTTCGTCCCTTCCGCCGACTGCATATCCGCCATGCGGAGAGTTCGCCACGCCTGAAAACCGCCGCGAACAGATCCGGTCTGCTGCTTCAACCACTCCGCAAACGGCTTCTCCGCGCGTTGCCGTTCGACAAGTTCCGCCGGACGACGCTGCTCAACCAACTTTTCGGCCTCGGCAACCGCCCGCACCGCGTACGGAGACGCATAGCTGAAATAGGGCTTGGCTTTCTTACCGGCCTGTCCATCCTCGTCGATGCTGTTGAAGAACGCTGTGAAGGAGTAGTAGTCGTGATGGGTGATGGGATCAAACTTATGGCTGTGGCATTGCGTACACCCGAGCGTCAGGCCGAGCCAAACGGTACCGGTGGTATTGGCGCGGTCGAGCACGTAATCGACGCGGGACTCTTCCGGATCGCGGCCGCCTTCGCCGTTCGTCATATGGTTCCGGTGGAACGCCGTGGCGATGCGTTGATCCGGAGTGGGGTTGGGCAGAAGATCCCCGGCAAACTGTTCGATGGTGAAGTCCCGGAACGAAAGGTTGCGATTGAAAGCGGCGACGACCCAGTCCCGCCAGGGCCAGTTCGTACGAGAGGCATCGGCCTGGAACCCATCGGTATCCGAGTACCGCGCCCCGTCAAGCCACCACATCGCCATGCGCTCGCCGAAATGGCTGCTGGCCAGGAGTTTGTCAATGGCCCTGTCATATATAGGCTCGGCCAACAGTTCGGCCGAAGGAGGTAGCCCGATGAGATCGAACGATAGCCGGCGAAGGAGAGTATGGCGCGAAGCTTCTCCGTTCTTCGTTTGCAGACGCGCGTCGATGAATGAATCAATACTGCCGCCCGCGGAACGTACCGGAGGTTCAAACGACCAATGTTTACCCCAGGCCGCGCCCTGCTCGATCCATGTCCGCAGCGTACCAACCTCCTGTTCCGTCAGGCGCGCTTTATGGGAGCGAGCGGGCGGCATGAGGCGAATTGGGTTCGACTCCGTAATTCGCTTAAGCAACAGACTCTCGTCCGGCTTGCCAGGGACAATAACCTTGGCGGTCGCGCCCTCGCGCGTATCAAGGCGCAATCCCGCCATACGGCTGGTGGGATCACCGCCGTGGCAACTGAGACACTTGTCGGACAGAAGCGGCAGCACATCCCGGCTAAAGCGCACAGGTTCCTGCGCTCCCAATGGCAAGACAAGCAACCACAGAAATCGACGGATCGCCATACCGTCATCGTTTCCTATCTCGCCACACGCCTGCAATAGCCTATGGGAGGGAAACAGTTGTACTATTCGACCATGGCGACGCGCTTTCCCGTTTCGCTCTATCACACGGCGAATCCCGTTCACCAGGACGTCTTTTACACAGTACCCCGCGCCGGCCACATGATTGGCGGCCCGGATCACCACATCCGGAGGGAGCACTTCCCTGGTCACGAGTTGATCTATTGCTTACGCGGGACAGGTTACGCACGGATCGAAGGCGTGACGCACCGCGTGGGTCCGGGAGAACTGGTGTGGATCAACTGTCATCATCCGCACGAGCACGGGGCAGATCGCAGCGACCCGTGGGAGGTGTTCTGGATTCGTGTGGAAGGGCCACGCCTGGAACGAATGTGTACTATGCTCTCCGCGAACACAAACCCCGTGTTTCCCGTCCCTTCGCCGGAAGCGATTTACCGTGAGCTCTTTTCTCTCCTGGAGAATGACGCGCCGGATTCTGCGCCGCGCATACATGCGGCGGTGGCGCGACTATTGGCCCTCATCTGCTGCGCCCGACAGCGGGCCGATACCGTAGTCCCCCTGCCCGCGCCTCTGCGAAAGGTCATCGAGCAAATGAAGCTGTTTTATTTCGAACCGCATACCGTGGCGGGGTTGGCAGCCAAAGCGGGAATGAGCCCCTCTCATTTCTCCCGTCAGTTTAAGGCGGCTTTCGGAGCCAGCCCGATTGATTGGCTGCGCCGCGAACGAGTGAACCAGGCCAAGCGACGGTTGGGCGATACGGAGGACCCCATCCAGTGGATTGCGCAAGCCGTGGGCTATCACGACCGGTTTTTCTTCAGCAAGGATTTCAAGAAACTCACCGGGTTCACGCCCAGTGAGTATCGGCGGCGCGAAAAAATCTAGTCTGGGCAAATTGATGAACCATTCCGCCAGCGCGGATGCGCGTAGTGTCCTGAGACCGCAGTTACCGAGGATCTTATGCGAGTTACCAGACTATTTCTATTTGCGGCGCTGCTGGCAGCCGCTACCGTCCAAGGCGCCGTGAAACTCACCGCCCTTCAGATCATCTCGACCGATGCGAACGGCAAGATACAAGGCGTGGGTGCGCACCGGTTTCGTACTACCCAGCATGGCGGCCAACCCTGCATATTTCTGATCAAGGACGGCGACCCCACGGGAGCAATCATCAACGGCCCCGGCCCTACACAGAACGGCATCAGCATTCCGTTGACGGCAGGCACGCATACCTATACCGTTCTTGCGGAAAAAGCCAACAGCTATAACTGGAATCACTATTCCATCCAGTTCTTTTTCGACCTTTCCAACAACCCGCAGATTTCGGCGCTCGCCCCTTACAACACGACGTCCACTCTTTTCTTCCCGCCGCATACCGCGAATTCGGAATTCACCGAAACGCTGGACGGATATCACGTGAAGGCTCCCGGAACGCTGGTGTACAAGTCCGGCCAGACCGAAGTGAAGCTGACCCGCTTTCATTTTTCGCAGCCGGAGTTGTACAACGTAGACCGGGTCTCTCCCTTTGAAGTCCGTGCCAACCGGACACTAGACTACGTGGGCGAGTTCACGCTGGAGGTCACGGCTCCGCCGGAAATCGCGGCGGGCGGTGTGGTGAACGGAGCCAGCTTTGTACCCAAATTGGCTCCGGGATCGTTGTTCAGCATCTTCGGCTCCAGCCTTGCGCTGAACACACAGAGCGCGGCAGCCCTGCCGTTGTCGAACAATCTCGGGGGCGCCTCCGTCACCATAGGCGGCAAGCAGGCCCCACTGGTTTATGTGAGTCCGACGCAGATCAACGCCCAAGTTCCATATGAGACGCCGGTGGGCCAGAATGTGCCGGTGGTCGTGACTGTAAACGGGACCGCGAGCCCGGCGGTCAACGTCACGGTTAGCAATGCGGCGCCGGGCATCTTCCAGTTTGGGCAGAAACGAGCCGTAGTGCAGAATGCCGATTACACAGTAAACAACACGGACAATCCGGCAGCCGCCAATAGCTACGTCATCGCCTACCTGACGGGCTCCGGTCCCGTGGACAATCCCGTTCCTTCCGGGGCGGCCGCGCCGGCGGAACCGCTTGCGCGCCCCCAAGGTCCGGTAACGGCGACCATCGCGGATATGCCCGCCGATGTCGCGTTTGGCGGGTTGACGCCGAGCTTCGTCGGCCTGATGCAGGTGAACCTGAAAGTTCCGAATTTGCAGCCAGGCACCTATCCGCTGGTCATTACCGTGAACGGCGAAAAGAGCAATGCGGCCATGGTCACCATCCAATAGGCCGGAGAGTCCGGCAGGCGGACGAGACCCGCGCTCGTCCGCCTGTTCGCGATTCTGAGATACCTTGAAAAGTGCATGACGAAGAATGTTCTTGGCGGTGTGCTGCAGACTTGCTGCACAGATCCGCTCACCGGCTTTTACCGCGATGGCAAGTGCAACACGGGCCCGGAGGATGTCGGCAAGCACCATGTGTGCGTTACCGTGAACGATGAATTCCTGCTGCACCAGGCATCCATTGGAAATGATCTCATTACGCCGCGGCCCCAATGGGGTTTCCCCGGATTGAAGCCCGGTGACTCCTGGTGCGTATGCGTCGAGATGTGGAAGATCTCATATGAGGCCGGTATCCGCGCTCCTGTCCGGTTGGAGGCCACGCACGAGAACGCGCTGGAAGACGTCACATTGGAAATGCTCTCCGCCTGCGCGCGGCTGAATTAACCCTACGGCAGCGCAAGCGCGACAAGTTCCGACCCGGCTCCCACAGATCCCACGGCGACGACGACGAACTGACGGCCATCTGCCATATAAGTCATCGGGGCTCCGGTGGCCATCCCCGGCAGTTGCATTTCGTGCAGTACGTCGCCCGTCCGCTTGTCGATGGCGCGGAAGGTATTTCCGCCGCCGCCGGTGAGCGGATTGAACAGATTTGCGCCGTCGGCACCAAATAGCAACGTCCTGGTGACCAACAAGGGAGACCGGGACGGGCGGCCGGTTTGCGGAAGAGTGAAGCCCTTGAGGGCAGGATGGTTTCGCACATACTCCGGCGCCGCGCCGTTGGGCCGCATCCAGACATGCTCTCCGGTGTTGAGATCGATGGCAGTGATCCGGCCCCATGGCGGATTTACTAACGGAAGGCCAAAGGGTCCCATGTGGCCGTCCGGCACTTGCCATACCGTGCTGCGGGTCGCGTCCGCCGGTGCGTCGCCGCTGCCACCGAAGCCACCTAGCGAATAAGCAATTCCGGAGCCGGTATAGGCCATGTCTGTCTGTTTCGGGTCGCCTGGCGCGACAGCTAACGTTGCTGGATTAGTAACGGAAGAGACATAGAGAATGTTCGTTTCCGGGTCAAATGCTCCGCCTTGCCAGTTGGCGCCGCCCAAGTGGGAGGGCATGGTCAACGTAGCCTTCTTTCCGTTCGCTCCGGCCACAATGGGGGGAGCGAAAAGAGGCCCCATTTGGAAACCGGCGGCGATGCGCCGCGCTTCCTGCTTGATGGCTGGCGTAAAATCGAGCAGGTCTTCATCGGCCAACCCCTGACGGTCGAAAGGTTTTGGCAGCGTAGGGAAAGGCTGGGTGGGAGATGTACGTTCGCCGGGCACCTGCGATTGCGGAACCGGCCGCTCTACGATAGGCCATACCGGTTCCCCGGTCAATCGGTCAAACACATAGGTGAACGCCTGCTTCGTGACTACCGCCACCGCGCGGATACTGCGTCCGCGCACACGGATATCGGCAAGTATGGGAGCGGCCGTGACATCCATATCCCACAGGTCGTGGTGTACCAACTGGTAGTGCCAAATGCGCTTACCCGTACGTGCATCCAGGCACACCAGGGAACTGGAAAACAAGTTGTTCCCTGGCCGGTGGCCCCCATAGAAATCTCCGGTGGCATTTTCCACCGGGATATAGACGTACCCAAATTCTTCGTCTCCGCTCAATGGGGCCCACGCGCCAGCGTTCCCGGTATACTCCCACGAGTTCTGTTGCCACGTGTCATTGCCGAACTCACCGGGCCGGGGAATCGTACGGAAAGTCCATAACTTGCGGCCGGTGCGTACGTCGTAGCCGCGAATGAAGCCCGGCACGTTGGTTTTCGATGCGGGCGCCGTGCCCGCCTGCAAAGCCGCGCCGACGATGATCGTGTCGCGGATCACAATCGCCGGCGAGCTTGACCCGATCTGTCCCGGCGGCACTTTTTCGCGATCCAGACCCTCAATCAAATCTACGCGCCCGTCGCTCCCGAACGAAGGTATGGGACGGCCTGTCCTGGCGTCCAGGGCGATCAACTGGTAGCCGGGCGAGATTAGCAATAGGCGCGCGTCGCTCCCGTTTCCCCAATAAGCCAGCCCCCTGTTTTGCGGCCGAGCCACGTTCGCGCCGCGCTCGCCCTCGTCCAATCGGTACATCCACAATGTCTCACCGGTTACGGCATCGATCGCGACCGCATCTCGCCGGGCTCCGGCCGTCACATACAAAATGCCGTTCACCATCAGCGGCGTAACTTGCCAGTTGACCTCCGGCTGTTTACCGAAGTTGTTGGCGCTCCAGCGCCAGGCAATTCGCAGATTACGGACATTCGTCGCGTTGATCTGATCGAGAGGCGAGTATTTCTTCGTGCCTGCGTCGCCTCCGTAGTAGCGCCACTCGCCCCGCGGTCCAGACGCAGGCAGCGGCGCCGGCTCGCTGCGAGTGCCCACCGCCGCGCCGTTGAAGCGCAGAAGGTACGCGGACAAATCCACAGCCTGCCCCTCGCGCAGGAGACCTGGACCGTCGGGCGGCATCGTCGCTCGTGTCTTTTCCGCCAACGCGGCCAGCGTACGGGTGGACCAGCGCTCTTGAAAAGCAGTTCCGGCCAGCGGCGGCGCGCCTTCGCCGCCCGCCAGGTTTTCGCCGTGACACTTCAAGCAGGATTCCCGATACAACCGTTCGCCGCGCTCCGCTTGCGCGGCCGTAAAGGAACCATTCCAGGGAGATTGCGCCAGGAGGGTTCCCGCGAACATCGTCACAAATAGCCGCCAACTCATGCGGCTTTCTATGTTATTCGAAGCGCAGCGCTTCGATCGGATCCAACGCAGCGGCCTTCTTTGCCGGGTAGTAACCGAAGAAGATTCCGATCATCA
>DASTML010000025.1:0-7758 GCA_035714175.1 Bryobacteraceae bacterium
CCGTATGGCGATCCTTTACCCACGACGTCACGTTCACCAGCGAATTGCTGTTCTGTAGCTCAAACAGAATCGTGTCGCCGGAAGAGCCCAGCGGCGCAAAGTTCGTGAACTGCACGTCCGGTGTGCCCAGCTTGTCATCGCCGTTCGGCAAGCCTAGGATGCCGAGGGAGTTTGTGGATACTTTGCCGTAACCGGCCACGGTACGCTTCGGATACACCTGGAACCATCCCAGGTGCAGATCGTTGGTCAATCGCGGCGTAATGACGCGCACATAGTTCACAACCGCTTGGCGTCCGGGCGTCCGCGTGCTGCCGAAGCCCAACTGGCCGGGGTTACGTCCGCCGGCATCTGGATTCGGGAATGCGCTCGCAGGATCGGAGTTGGACTGCCGTCCGGAGTAGCGGGCGAAGAACTTGTCCTTGTCGGAGAAGTTATGGTCAATCTTGATGTCGTACTCGTAGTTGTTGATCGTGTTCGGCCCAAAGTTCGTATAGTTGGCGAAGTTGGTATTCAACTGGGGCAGCGGGTAGAGCGCCTGTAGATTCTTGGCCGCATTGCTGATGCGGCTGGCCGGGATGGCGTTGCCCGTAAAAGGCGTCCGGACGACGGCGCCGTTTTCCGTGCGCGACGTGTTCGGGTCGTAGATCACGTTCGGAATGGAGGAGAAATCGCCGTTGCGGAACGCCTGTGTCGGAACCGTCAGGTTCGTGAACGGCAGCGTGCCGCGTTGCTTGGTGAACTGCATATCGAAGAAGAAGAAGGTCTTGTTCTTGATAATCGGGCCGCCAATCGTGCCGCCGTACTGGTTCCGGCGCAATGTCGGCCGCGTAGCCGTGTAGTAGTTGCCGGCATTCAGCTTGTCGTTTTGCAGGAATTCAAACGCCGTTCCATGCAAAGAGTTCGTCCCGGATTTCGTGGTGGACTGCATCACCGCGCCGGACGTCTCGCCATATTCAGCGGAGAATGAATTGGTCAACACCTTGAATTCGCCAATGACGTCGGGATTGGGATTCACCGGATTGCCGGACCAGACGTGGCTCGAAGAATGCGCGCCGTCAATGTAGTAGGGATCTTTACGCACCAGCCCGCCCTGCGTCACCGGATTGCCGTCCCGGTTCAGCACCACGCCCGGCACCAACAGGCGGAAATCCTGCGGGTTGCGGTTAATCGTCGGCAGGCTCACCACCTGCCGGTTCTCGATGGTTGTCGCCAGCGAGCCGGTTTCGGTCTCCAGCAGCGGCGTCGTCGCGGTCACGCTAACCGATTCGGTGAGTTGTCCGGCCTCGAGCGTGACGTCAATGCGAAGCTGCCGCGTCATTTCCAACGTTACGTTTTCACGCACAAATCGCTTGAAGCCCGATACCTCGGCCTCTACCCGGTAGCTGCCGGGCTGTAGAAAGTTGAATAGATAATTGCCGACGCTGTCAGAGGTGGACTCGGCTTTCACGCCAGTCCCCTTGTTGGTAATCATCACCTTGGCGTTCGGAATAACGGCCGCCGATGAATCGGTCACAGTACCGAGAATCGAACCTGTATTCCCTTGCCCCTGCAAAAGCAAACTCCCGGCCAAGGCCACAAGGCTCAGCCGGAGTGTATGTGTGAGATAAAGTTGCACCGCGAGGATCCTTCCTGGCAGCGGACTATATCACAGCCGGCTAGTGGAAAAAGGTTAGCGTATTGTCACCCTGTTTTACCGTGCGATAGCTCGTCAAACTGCCGTATTGCGGCTCTAGTTTGTGCCGGGAGGCATGCTGCGCAATCACCAGGGGAGCCTTGGCGAGCGCCAGTGCGGCGGCATACTCGTCCGGGTGTGTATACGGCGGGTCGAGAAACACGATATCAGCCGTATAGTTCTCCAGCACCTGCCCCGCCCTGCCCCGGATGACATTGGCGCGGCCCTGCACCCCCAAAGTGACGATATTGGCTCGCAAAACTTCCAGCGCCGCGCCGGAGCGCTCGATAAATATCGCCCGCCGCGCGCCACGGCTCAGGGCTTCTAGCCCCACGGAACCGCTGCCCGCATAAGCGTCCACAAACACGGCGCCCTCGATGATGGAAGTTAATATACTGAACAACGTTTCGCGGAGGCGGTCCGGGGTAGGGCGCACCTCCAGGCCAGGAACGCTGGCAATCTTCCGGCTCCGGAACTCTCCCGCAATAATTCGCATTACCCTACCTGTACCAAGCCGTAGCGCCGCTGCCAATTCTCCCGGATGAAATGCACGGCGTTCCGGAGGGCTTCCTCGCTCGGCGGGTTGCGGATAAACGACTGCGCCTCGCCGCGCGCCATTTCCAATAACTCCCTGTCCCTGATGATGTTAGCGAAGTGCAGGGAGGGCATTCCGCTCTGTTTGGTGCCGAAAAACTCGCCCGGTCCCCGCAGCCGCAGATCCATTTCCGCAATATAGAAACCGTCGTTCGACTCCGTCATGGTCCGGATACGTTCCCGCCCTGTTTCGCCGAGCTTCTCCGTCACCAGCACGCAGTAGCTCTGGTTGCCGCCCCGCCCCACCCGGCCCCGCAATTGGTGCAACTGCGCCAACCCGAAACGCTCCGCCTGCTCGATAACCATCACCGTGGCGTTCGGGACGTCCACCCCAACTTCGACAACCGTAGTGGCTACCAAAATCTGGATTTCGCCCGCCTTGAAACGAGCCATCACCGACTCTTTTTCCGTCTGAGGCAATTTTCCGTGCAATAAACCGACGCAAAAGTGCGCAAAAACGACGTCTTTTAGGTGCAAAAACGCCTTTTCTGCCGCCTTTAAAGCGACATTTTCGTTCTCTTCGATGACCGGATAGACGACATAGGCCTGCCTTCCGTCCTGGATTTCGCGCTGCACGAAGCTCCAAACCTCCTCAATCCGGGACGATGGGAGGTGCTTGGTGTGGATCGGTTTGCGGCCCGGCGGAAGTTCATCGATCACGGATGTATCCAGGTCCCCGTAAAGGGTCAGCGCCAAAGTACGAGGAATGGGGGTGGCCGTCATCACCAGGACATCGGGTTTGCGGGCGCCTTTTTCCATTAACTGCAATCGTTGCAACACGCCGAAGCGATGTTGCTCGTCCACAATGGCGAGGCCGAGATTATGGAAATTCACGCCATCCTGCAGGATGGCGTGCGTGCCGGTCACGATTTGCGCCAGACCGCTCTCCACCTCTGCGCGCGCGGCGGCCTTCTCTTTTGCCTTGAACGACCCGGAAAGCGCCACCACCCGGTAGTCCAGCCGGTCGAACAGATTCCGGAAATACGCAAAGTGTTGCATCGCAAGGATTTCCGTCGGAGCCAGCACGGCAACCTGGTACCCGTTTTCGATGGCGATAATGGCGGCCTCCGCGGCCACCAGGGTCTTCCCGCTCCCCACGTCCCCCTGCACCAGCCGGTTCATGGGGTGGGGTTCCGCCATATCCTTGGCAATTTCTCCCAGAACGCGTTTTTGCGCGCCGGTGGGTTTGAACGGGAGCATCGCCTTGATTTGGTCCCGGACCCGGTCATTCAGAGAAAACGCGATGCCCTCCTCCAACCGGGCCTTGTTCCGCTTCAGTTCCAGGCCGCATTCCAACCAGAAGAACTCTTCCAGAATCATACGGATATGGGCGGGTGAGCGGTAGGCGTTGAGGAGGCGGAGGTCGGAGTCCTCGCCGGGGAAGTGGATCTCGCGAACAGCAGTCCAGCGGTCGACCAGTTTCAGACGCTCACGGAGGGAGAGGGGGAGAAGGTCTTCGAGAGGGTCGATGGCATCGAGAACGCGCCGGGCGAGGGCGCGCATCATCTTCGGGGTTACTTTGCCGGCGGCCTCGTAGATAGGAACGACGCGGCCGGTGTGGAGCGAGGCGTCGCCGTCCTCGTCATCGGCTGCGAGCTGTTCAAACTCCGGGTGCATCATGAACAGATTGCCGGTATAGGCGTCGAATTCCACCTTGCCGTAGATCGAGAGGCGGACGCCCTCGGCGAGGACGTTGGCAAGGTAGGCGCCGTGGAACCACTTGCCGGTGAGGGTGGAGCGGGAGCCATCGCCGAATACCGCCTCAAACATGCCTACCTTTTTCCGGCCGAGCGTGGGGAGGCGCGTTTCGCGCACTTCCACAATGACGGTAGCCATCTCGCCGGGCGCAAGTTCTTGAATTTGCTTCAAGTTACTGCGGTCTTCGTAGCGGAAGGGGGGGTAGTGCAGCAGGTCACTGACGGTGACGAGGCCCTTGGCTTCCAGCATAGCCGCCCGGTTGGGTCCGACGCCCTTTACATAAACAAGCGGTGTGTCGAGATGCACGCGCGATACAATTCCCGTGATGAAGCCAGTTAGCCTTTTCCTATTGTGTGCCATTCTGGCCACCGCCGCCGATCTCCGCCTTGGAATTATCGGCACTGATACGTCCCATGTCATCGCCTTCTCGAAGGTGCTGAACGACGCAACCGCACCAGACCATATCCCAGGCGCCAAAGTTGTCGCCGCGTTCAAGGGGGGAAGCCCCGATATTGAATCCAGCGCCAACCGTGTCGAGGGCTATGCCAAGGACCTGGCAGAGAAATACAAGGTCGAGATTGTGCCGACGATTGGTTCGTTATGCGGCAAGGTGGACGCGATTCTTTTGGAATCAGTGGACGGCCGTAAACATTTGGAGCAGGCGAAAGAGGCGATCAAGTGCGGCAAGCCGATGTTTATCGACAAGCCGCTGGCTGCCACCTATGCCGATGCGGTTGCGATTTCCAAAGCAGCGAAAGCGGCGAATGTGAAATGGTTCAGCTCTTCCAGCCTGCGCTGGGCGGACGCCATGACGACGATGAAGAGCCCGGACAACAAGAGCGTGATGGTGGCCGGACCAGGGCCAATCGACAAGTCGCATTACCTGGACCTGTCCTGGTACGCCATTCACCCCGTGGAGATGCTGTACGCGCTGATGGGACCGGGTTGCGAAGAAGTGACGCGCATTTCTTCCCACAACGACGTTGTCGTGGGCAAGTGGAAAGATGGCCGGGTAGGCACGGTGCAGGTGCTGCGTCCGTACGGTGAGTTTGCCGCGGTGGCGTACACGGAAAAGAAGACCATTGAGAGCGGCAAGATCAAGGTCAGCTATGTGCCGATGTTGAAGGAGATCGTCAAGTTCTTCCAGACGGGTGTTGCACCGGTGAACGAAGAAGAGACGATGGAACTGTTCGCATTCCTGGACGCCGCGCAGAAGAGCAAGGAACAGGGCGGCAAGCCGGTGAAGTTGAAGCGTTAAACTGGAAAGTTATGTCTTCTCTGTTGCAAGGTAAGACGGCGCTCATCCTAGGGATCGCCAACAAATGGAGCATTGCCTACGCGATTGCGCAGGCGTTTCAGCGCGAAGGCGCGGACCTGATCCTGACCTACCAGGGCGAGCGGTTGCAGCGCTCCGTGGAAGAGATGGGGCAGGCGCTGGGCGCAAAGAAAGTCATGCAGTGCGATGTTTCCAAGGACGAGGAACTGGCGAAACTGGCGGAGACGCTGGGGCCGGAGTTTCCGAAGCTGGACATCGTGGTCCATTCGATTGCCTTTGCCAACTCGGAAGACTTGAGCCGGCCCTTCGTGCAGACTTCGCGCGAAGGGTTCAAGCTGGCGCAGGAAGTGAGCGCCTGGTCGCTGGTGGGCGTGGCCAATGCGGTCCGCCCGCTGATGACCGAAGGCGGATCGATCATGACGTTGAGCTACCTGGGAGCGCAACGCGTGATCGAGAATTACAACGTGATGGGGGTAGCGAAAGCCTCTCTGGAAGCTTCCGTACGGTACTTGGCGGGCGAGTTAGGCGCGTCCAACATCCGGGTGAACGCCATCAGCGCCGGTCCGATCAAAACAGCCGCAGCCCGCGGCATCAAGGATTTCAGCAAGATTTTGGACGCGATCGCGTCCAAAGCGCCTCTGCGCCGGAACTGCACGCCGGCGGAAGTGGCGGACACGGCCGTGTTCCTGGGTAGTGAACTAGGACGCGGCGTGACCGGAAACACGATCTTCGTGGATTCCGGATATCAAATTATGGGTTTGTAAATTCGAGGTTCCCTGTGATCAAAGTCGAAGGTGTTACCAAGCGATACGCCCGCTTTACGGCGGTCGACAACGTGTCCTTCGAGGTTGGAAAAGGCCAGATCGTTGGATTTCTGGGCCCGAACGGCGCCGGGAAGACGACAACGATGCGTATCCTGACCTGTTTCCAACCTCCGTCGGAGGGCAAGGCCAGCGTTGCCGGGTTTGATGTGATGGAGCAGCCGATGGAAGTGAAGAAGCGCATCGGCTACCTGCCCGAGACGCCGCCGCTCTATCCGGACATGGAAGTGGGCGAATATCTGGATTTCGCCGGCAAGCTCAAGGGCCTGCGCGGCGCGGACCTGGCCAAACGAATCGGAGAGGTCTCCGAGAAAACCAACGTGGGCGATGTGCGAAACAAGCTGATCGCCAAGCTCTCCAAGGGCTACAAGCAACGTGTTGGTTTGGCGCAGGCGCTGCTGCATAATCCGGATGTCCTGATTCTGGACGAACCAACATCCGGATTGGACCCGAAGCAGATTCTGGAAACCCGCCAGTTGATCAAGGGCTTGGCCGGGGACCACACGATTATCCTTTCCACGCACATTCTGCCCGAGGTGGAGCAGACCTGCGAACGCGTGGTGATTATCTCCAAAGGCAAGTTGGTGGCCACCGATACCGTGGAGAATCTGACCAACCGGATGCGCGGCTCAGAGAATGTGGGCGTGGAAGTGGAAGGCAGAGACGGCGAACTGGATACGGCGGCCGTGCAGCGGCGGCTGGAACAGGTTTCGGGCGTCAGCAAAGTAATGCTCCGCGAGGACAAGGCCAACCGCGCTTTCTTTGAAGTAGAGAGCCTGCAGGGCCGTAGCATCCGCGCCGATTTGGCGAGGACCGTGGTGGAAGGGGGCTTTGCCTTGACGGAACTGAAAGCCGTGGGCATGTCCCTGGAAGAGGTATTCCTGCAATTGACTGGAGCGGACAACACCCCGAAAGGAGCAGCGGAATGAGCAACATCCTTGCGATTGCACAGAAAGAGCTGAAGAGCTATTTCGTTTCTCCGATCGCCTATGCGCTACTGGCGATCTATGCGTTGATTTCCGGTTGGTTTTCGTTGATTGCGATCGCCAACTTCATCGAGTTCTCGATGCAGGGCAACGGACCTGCCGATTTGAACGGGTATGTGATAGCGCCGGTGGTATCGAACGCGGGCGTGTTGTCGTTGTTCCTGATCCCAATGATCACCATGCGGCTGTTTGCCGAAGAAAAGCGGACAGGAACGATTGAGCTGTTGGTGACTTCGCCGGTGACGGACCTGGAGATCATCCTTGGCAAATGGCTGGGCGCCATGGGGATGTATGGTTCCATCCTGTGCGTGAAGTTGTTCTGCCTTAGTTTCGCGTTTATGTTTGGCAACCCGGACTGGCGGCCGCTGGCGACGGCGTACTTGGGCATGTTCCTACAGGGCGGCGCACTGCTGGCCATCGGCATGTTTATTTCCAATACGACGAAGAACCAGATTGTGGCGGGCGCGACGACGTTCGGTATGGCGCTGCTGTTCTGGACCTTCGACTGGGCGACAACATTCAAAAGCGACGGTTGGGCCAAGGTGTTGGCGTATCTGTCGCTGACGGCGCACTTCGGTTCGTTCGCGCGCGGCGTGGTGGACACGAAGGACACTGTTTATTTTCTGAGCGTGATTGTGCTGGGGATTTTCCTGACGGCACGGTCGCTGGAGTCGTTGCGGTGGAGGGCGTAAGAATGGCTGCGAGCAGACA
>DASTML010000026.1:0-41031 GCA_035714175.1 Bryobacteraceae bacterium
CATCCACCCGCCCGGTTTCAGCAGTTTGTCCATGCTGCGGAAAAGCTTGTCTCCTTCGTAGATCTCCTGCAGAACGCAGCGGGAAATCAAAAAGTCGAATGGCTCGCTGAACTGCGTGTCGGCGTCTTCGGCGCCCACGCCGTAAACGCAGCGTACCCGCTCCGGATTGAATTGAATCCCCGTCGAAAGGTCCACCGCATCGTCAAAACGGCGCCGCTCCTCGTCTCCCGCAAGCCCCGCGCGCAGTTTTTGGTAGATCCGCCGTTCTTTTTCCACATCCCGGATCGCATCGAATTTGTCGGCGGCCGCGTAAGAGGCCATGCCGGCGGCCAGAAACAACAGCCCTACCCCAATGTTGTCACCCGGACCATACTCCAGCATTGTGCGGCCCTGCAGCATCCGCGGCGTCAGGCAACCATACTGAAAGTACTCGTCATACTGCCGGCGGCAATACGCGACGCTCTGTTCGTCGCTGAACTTCAGGTGCGTCGAACCGGTGATGGAATCTATTTTCCCCATGCGAAATCGCCAGCGGACAATCGTGCTGTGCACAATGGTATAGGCGATGAGCGCCGCCTTCCGCCGTTTTAACTGTCTGCGTATGGAGGAAATCACTCTATTGGTACATCGGCCGGAGAGCCCCATCCTGTGTATAGGAAACTGAAACTGTCCCTACTTCGCGCCGCAAAAACAACCGGCGCACTGGCCGTTTTGCTCGACAGCGAATGGCGCCGCCGTAAGCTCCTGATCGTATGCTATCACGGCATTTCGCTCGACGACGAACATCGCTGGGATCCCAGTTTGTTCCTCAGCCCGGACGTATTTGAGTCCCGTATGGAGTTGCTGCATGCCCTGGGCGCGCAGGTCCTTCCCTTAGGAGAAGCATTGGAACGCTTGCGCGCCGGTTCCTTGCCGCCTCGGGCCGTTGCGCTCACCTTCGACGATGGATTCTTTGATTTCCGCGAGCGGGCTTGGCCAATTCTGCGACGGTACGGGTTCCCGGCTACCGTCTACCTCACCACCTACTACAGCGCGTTTAACCGGCCCGTCTTTGGCATCACAGCTTCGTATTTGCTTTGGAAATCCGGCCAGGGGCACGTCTCCCTGGAGACTGTAACCGGGGAGTCCCTTTCTCTGCCCTGCGGCGACGCGGAAAGCCGCAACAAAGTCAGAGCGCATCTGGAAGATTTTGTCCGGAAAAATAACGGAGGCGGACAGGAATCGGACGAGTTGCTCTCCCGTTTGGCCGCCGCGGCCGGCGTATCCGGCGCGGAGGCCGAACTGCGCCGCCGGCGGATTCTGCATCTGCTTACTCCCGCGGAGTCCGCCGCGCTCGCCGCCGAAGGCGTCGACATGCAGCTTCATACTCACCGCCACCGGACCCCGCTGGACCGCTCCCTCTTTGTGCGGGAACTGGAAGATAACCGTCATGCCCTGCAGGCTTCCGGCGCATCCGCCAACCCTAGCCACTTTTGTTACCCCAGCGGCGTGCATGAGGCGGAGTTTTTCCCCTGGCTGCGCGAGTGCGGCATCGCCTCCGCCACCACCTGCGATACCGGGTTAGCCTCCGCCGGAGAAAATCCGCTTCTGCTGCCGCGCCTGGTTGATTTCAGCGCCCTTCGCCCGCTCGAGTTCGAAGCCTGGGTAACGGGCGCGCCGGCATTCTTCCCCCGCAAAACACGTCATGGTCTCCGCATTGGGTAACCGCCTGCGCAATGCGCTCGCCGGGCTCGGGGCCCTGGTGGTTCTGGTCCATGTCACGCCATTGAACTATTGGTGGGCATCCTGGCTCAACGGCCCCTCCGTCACGCTCTCGGCCGGCGACGTTCTGCTTATCCCCACCGGATCCGTAGAGCCAGATGGAGTCATCGGGCTCGGATCCTATTGGCGTGCCGTGTACGCTTTGCAGGCGTGGCGGGCCGTTCCCTCGGCCCGGATGCTGCTCAGCGGCGGCGGAACCTACGCGCCCCAGGCCGCCGAAGCAATCGTGGTTCGTGACTTCCTCCTCGCCAGCGGGGCGCCCAACACGGCCATCACGATAGAAACCGGCAGCATGTCCACACGGGAAAATGCGCTCTATTCCGCGCCACTCGCCGCCCAGTTGCCAGGACGGAAAGTCCTGCTCACCAGCGACTATCACATGTTCCGTGCTCTTCGCGCCTATCGCAAAGCCGGTATCGACTGCGAACCGTATCCCATTCCCGACATCAAAAAGCGCCACCTCGGCAGTTGGCGCGGCCGCTGGACCATCTTTTGCGACCTGGTCGTCGAAACTGTAAAAATCGCCTATTACGCCGCTCGCGGCTGGCTGTAAACCACTCTGCTATAACGAAATCAATCGCCCACTTCTCTCATGAACATTCGCGTACAGCCCTTCACAACGCCTTGGATTCAGCCGGTGAAGGACTTCAATCGCCGCTTGCAAAACGCCGGTCTCGATCACGATCTACAGTTTCCTGAAACACCGGCGCCAGAGTTTCCCCCGCAACCGGACCGCCTCTTTTTTCAAGAATATTACCTGGCGACCGAAGAGTCCCCCAACGCCGTCCGGGGCACTTTCTGGTTGACCTTCGAACCGTGGCGCTTCGATGGGAAACTCCTTTCTGTTTCTCATTACCGCCTGCCTATCTCCGAAGGAATTGCCAACCCTGCCTATCGGTCCGTGGCGAAGGATCTGATGCTCGCCGCGCTGGCGCGCCAACCGTATCTCTATTGTCTCGGCATGGGCGGTTTTGATCGCCCGGTCACCAAGAGCCTCAAAAAACAGGGTTGGCATATGGACGCGGTTCCCTTCTTCTTCCATGTAGAGAAACCGGCCCGGTTTCTCCAGGAAATGCCGGCCCTTCGGAGCAGTCCTCTCCGCCGTACGGCCGCGCTGGCCGCCGCCGTTTCCGGAGCCGGCTGGGCGGGAATTCGTGCGGCCCAGGCGTTGCGAGGCCGGCGGGCGCCGTCTACCGCGAATCTCACCACACACGTCTTCACTCAGTTTGCGGAATGGACAACCCGCCTGTGGGATACGGCCTCGCCGCATTACCGCTTTCTCGCCCAGCGGGATGCGGAAACGCTGAACCTCCGCTACAGCGCAAAGGCCTTGCAGCGATGCCTCCGTTTGGCCGTCGAACACAAGGGAACGCCAATCGGTTGGGCCACAGTGCTCGATACGCAGATGGAAAACAATAAATACTTCGGCAACCTGCGCGTTGGTTCTATTGTGGATGCCTTTGCCCATCCCGGAGACGCCTCCTCTGTCATTGCCGCCGCGCACCGGTTTCTTGCCGGCCGGGGCGTTGACCTCGTCGTCGCCAATTTTTCTCACCGGGCCTGGCAGGACGCCTGTCTCGCCAGCGGATTCTGGGAAACCTCCTCCAATTACGTCTTCGCCGTTTCCGTTCCTTTGGGGGAGATCTACTCCCCCGCCGGCGCCGCGTTGCACGCCGCTCACCTCACACGTGCCGATGGGCCCGGACCGACCAGGCTCTAATCATGCGCGCCATCGGACTCATGTACCACGATGTCGTCGACCCCGGCCACGAAGAAGCCAGCGGCTTCCCCGGCGGCCCAGCCGGCATTTATAAACTATCCCGCGCTCTGTTTACCGGACATCTGGAAGCGGTTGCCTCCGCCAACGTTTCCGTTTGCAACGACATTTCCCGGCTCGGTCCGGCAACGCCTCCCCCGGTTGTTTTTACGTTCGATGATGGCGGCGTCAGTTTTTTGGATCCCATTGCCGGCCTGCTCGAAGCTCATGGCTGGCGCGGGCATTTTTTTATTACTTCTGGCCGGATTAATACGCCGGGATTTCTTTCCGCCTCCCAGTTGCGGGAACTGCTGGCGCGCGGCCATGTCATCGGATCTCATTCCGTGCGGCATCCGGAACGAATGGCGGAGCTGACGGTTTCGCAACTGGCCGGAGAGTGGAAAGACAGCAAGGCCGCCCTCGAGCAAATCCTCGGACAACCCGTCGAAACGGCCTCCGTACCCGGCGGCTATTTCTCCGGACAGGTTGCTGCCCAGGCCGCCCAGGCCGGATACCGCCATCTTTTCCATTCCGAACCCGTTACCACCGTGAAAACGGAAGGCTCCCTGCGGCTCTATGGACGATTCCCGCTCCAGTCATCCTCACCGGCCTCGCTCGCCGGCGGTTTAGCGCGGGATAAGCACATCCCGCGCTTCCGCATGTGGTTCCTCCGTCAGGGCAAGAAGGCCGCCAAAGCCGCCGGCGGCCGGCGCCTGATTGACTGGTATTCCCGCCGGCTCAATTCCCGCTAAGGAATCATCGCCTCCACGCGAGAAGAGCCGACAAGCGCTTGGCTCAGCGAAAAGTAGTTTGCCTGCCAATATAGCGCCTGCGTCAATGTAGCCGGAACCGTCACCACGCATTGCGTCGAACACACCACCGCGGAGCTCGTCGTCCCCAATGCCGGAGTGGGACCATAGCTGATCGTGGCTGTCGAAACGCTGCTCCACGCCGGCGGCTGAAGCCGTATGGTTACGGAGGTAGAGGCCGCGGATGCGTCATTCGTGCTGAATGTTCCCGTGGCTACGGTGCCGGCGCACATCACGCGATAGTAGTAGAGCGTCGACGGCGTTAACCCGCTCACGACAACCGCTCGGTCCCACCCGTTTCTCGTATCGGCAAACCGCTGCACAGTAGTGAAAGTGGAAGACGTGCTTACATCCACTCCGCCGCAGGCGGCGCCGTCCGGAGCCGCATACTGGATCAATGCTTGCGTCCGGCCGCTCCGGCTCACCCTGACGTTTCGCACAAGGCCCGTCGCCCGCTCCAGCTGCGGCATATCGACCCCCACATCGGCGCCGTCGGAACCGGAACTAACCCCGCCATTTCGATACGAGGACGTGGCGCGCAACCGGAAATTTCCGTTGACGGTGTCCATAAATTGCAACGCGGCTTCTCCTGTCGTATTGTCTCCAGGCCAGTAGTTTCCGGAAGGATACCCCGGTTGTTCAACGGCCGTATCGCCCGTGGTTGCCGGCACGATGGCGTTGTGCGTAAACGAATAGACCGGCGTCGGAACGCGCATGGCGGTTTTGTTTAACCGCGTGGTAGCGTTGGTGGACCCCGAGGACGTCCCATCCGGATAGCTCGATGAGCCATAGCGCAAACCATTTCCCCCGCCAACAACATTGCGATTCAGCCAAAGAATGTTGTTGCGCCAGGAAAGCCCGGAGAAAGTCCGTTGGTCGGAAAGATGCAGGAAAGCCGCTCCGCTCCCGGTATTCTTATACACCGTGTTGTGCTCAAAAATCATATCCGCAATGCCGCCGTTGACCACAATCTGCCCGCGTGCATCGTTGTAGCCGCCGTAACTGGACGAATAGCTGTTGTTGATGTCGTGGAACAGGTTGTTGCGGATAGTAAACCGCTCTGTGGGCGTGGTGTTGCGATAGCCCTGGTTGTCGCCGGACCAGACTTCCAGAAAACCGGTACCTCGGCGGAAAATGTTGTTCGTAATCGTGAAGTCGCTGATTCCATACGCATTTCCGTCAAAGCCGGTCGAGCCGGAGGCACGCGGCGTAACGATAATCGCCGGATAAGTGCCTACCGTGCTCCAGAAATTCTCGAAAATATTGCCGTCCAACCAGACGCGGCGGCCGCGCTTGAACTCCATCGGTGCACGCACATCGCGGCAGATGCCGTCGCTTTCCGGCTTGCCGCAACGATACAAGTCGTTGTATGTAAACCGGTTGCGGCGGATTTCAAAGTCATCCCGTGGCACGGTGCCGTTGTTGTCGTTGACAAACAATAACAGCCCGGCTCCCCGGACGTAGTTATTGACCACCTTGAACGGTCCCGTACCGCTCGTAATGCTGATGGCAAACAGATTCGCCACCGGGTTATAGGGGTTACTGGTCGGTACGACGCGGAGGTCGATATGAGAATCAATCAACGCTACATTCGAACCATTCAGATCGATCGCACGCATGGAACTTGCTGCCGTACCCGTGTAGAAAATGCAGCGGTCAACCACGACATTGTTGTGTCCGGAAGTATAGTTGCTAATCGCCAGCAGGCTCGCAACCGCGGAACCCTCCATATCGCCTGGCTCAAACCGTAATCCCATGAAGCGGAATCCGCGCAGGTCGTTCATATAGGTATTTGCCATCGAGTACCCGCCGTCGCCGCGCGGAATCAAACGGACCCACCGGTTAGAGGCCGCACAACGGTGTAGCGCCTGGCGCGGCGTACCATTCGATGTATCGAACCAATACGTTCCGGCCGTGCAGACCGCCGGCTTCACGGAACCGGAAGAGTAGTTGGCCGTGGCCGGAACCGCCGTCCATGTATTGACCGCGGTACAGACCGTGTACTTATTCGTCTCCGCGCTTGCCGTATTCCAGTAATACTCTCGCGGATAACACCAGTTGGGCGCCGTGGCTTGCTGCGTGTCCGCAATGGAAGGATTGACGATTACCGGCATGGCGCTCTCCCAGTCCCGGGTCGCGCGCGTTCCTTCCGGAGGCAACGCCGAATCCGCCGATGCGGAACGAATGACAATTACGCCGGAACCGTTTGCATTTGCTCCATTCTTGGCTGAAATGTCATAGGGCCCCACGCAGACTGCGGCCGCTGGAATGAGCACCTGATGGTTCAGGTTACCGTTAGCGGCGCGCGCCTGATTAATCTGCACCATCAGGTCGCTGCAATCGGCTGCCGCCGTATAGGTATTGCCGTTGATCACGGGCATCGCCGTATTAAACAACGCCGGTAAAGTGGCCGGAGCCACCAGGGCGTTGTCATCCGCGGTCGTGGTCACTGTCTGATTCGAGGAGCATCCCGCCGGAGGCGTAAAGTTCTCATTGCAAACCCGCCACTGGTATGTCGTGGCCGGAGCCATGCCTGTAATTTGGTGAACCACGTTGGTGGAACCGCCGAACGATGGCGTCCGGTAGCCATATGAAGTCGTCAGGCCAAACTGTATGTAATAGCTGCCGCTGCCGGATACATCGAAGCCTACTCGTGCCGCGGAGCGCGTAATGGCGTCCACCTGCAGGCTGCTGATGGTTGGCTGCGCCCAAACTGCGCTTACTGCCGGAACAAGAAGCAGAAGAAGGGTTCTCATAGCTAGAACCCTTTCACCAGCGTGGCCGAATATAAAGCGGCTACCGGATTCAAGGCGGCGCCGGAAAGATTACACACCCAAACGCTGATAGTCCCGGCGGCGCTCACCCGCATAAACGGCAGCAGTCCGTTTTCCAGGCCGGCGGGCCAGCCAGGAGCCACCGCGCTGCCAGCCACAGCTCCCGGCATGCTCATCGTAAGCGGCGTCGAACAGGCGCCGTTGGCAACGGAGGGAAAATCAAGCGTCGCGCTCTGAAACAAGGCGGCCGGTACAACCGCCGTATCCAGACTCACGGCAAAATCGCTCCCAACTTGGGACACCGTAATGCCTGCGCCGGCCGACACCGTATTAGTGCCGCCCCCGCCGCTCGGCGTAGCCGGTTCCCATTGCCCCAGCCCGCTGTTGGCCGTTGCGTTCCAGGAAAGAACCTGTCCGTTAAAGGGCGCCGAAGCGGACACAAGCCGCCCTTGCACTTTCTTCACAGTTAAGGCGTTTACGGGCCCGTCCGCATCGCCGCCCGGCGCAAGCCATTGCGCCGTATCGCTGCTTATCGCTAGAACCTTGGACGATTGTCCGGTCAAATCCGGCAGCCCGCTCCCGCTCGAACCGGTCATTCGGGCCCATGTATTCGCGGCCGTACAGCCGTACATGTTCTGTCCGCTCAGCGCCGACGTTAGAAAAAACAGTTCTCCCACGCCGCACACCGCCGGCAACGCCGTGCCTGTCTTTGTGGGCCGCGTTCTGGCCGCGGATCCAAAATCGACATTCCGCGCCTGGTTGCCCAAGTCAACCGTCGTCTGGCCGTATCCTATCCATGCCGCGGCAAAGCAGAGCGCCACGCCGGGAGCCATTGATCGCTTCATACTCTCCTCTTCCTTTCTGCGGGCAGCTCTCGCCGCGCCGCCATTGCCGCGGCGGCACGAAGCCATCCCGGTTATCACCCTACGGCCCGGGGCGGAGGCGCCTCCCGTCGCAAGAGAGATAAAGAATTGATAAAAAGGGATATAGAGAATGTCTGATGTATTAGACAAACCAGATCCACTCCTTACGGAGGAACAGGCGCGCCGCTATCTGGAGTCGCTGCGGTGGCCTGAAGGCCCGGCTTGCCCGCACTGCGGCGCAACGGAATGCAAGCGTCTGCGCCACAGGCAGGACAGCACGGCCCGGCCGGGGCTTTGGCGCTGCGCCGGGTGCCGGAGACAGTTCACCGTAACCGTGAAAACGATCTTTGACGGCAGCAAGTTGCCGCTGTTGATTTGGTTGCGCGCCGTTGCTCTGCTTTGCGCGCGGCCCAAGGGCATCCCGGTGCGGCAACTCCAGGAGGAACTGGCCGTTAGCTATCGCGGAGCCTGGGCCATTACCGACCGCATCCGCTACGCCGCCACGCAGGCGCCCTTCCCGCAAAACCGCCGCGGCCCCGTCCCCCGGCGCATGCCTGGCCCCGCTAAACTCTACCCGTTATCCGTTTCCGAAGCGCTCGTCTTCCTGCTGCGGACCGTACCTGAAAGGAAGCACCCGGAGGCGTTGGAGCGCCGCCACGCGCTCTGGGAACAGCGTTCCCGGTCTTAATGAGCCGCGCCGCGTTCCACCAGAAACCAGCGTCCGTCCGGCTGTATGGAGGCCACGCTCAGCGTGGCTCCGCGCTCCCACAGGCTTCTGGACAAAAATGATTCATTATCCTCGGGCCGCCTGGGTTCAAACAGCAAAAATCTGGGTTCCTTCTGCAAAAACGAATCCAGATAATCCGACCGCCCCGGGAATTGTCCTTTTCGCACGGCGACCACCGTACCGAGTTCCATTTGGCCGGATTTCGTATAACGCGTTAAGTTTTTCCGGTCCGTGACATAGACCAGGCGCGAGAAAACCTCCGGCGGCGCATACCGGCCCAGAACGGCATACAGCAGGTAATCATCGACCACCGCCGGGGGCGCGCCGGCCACCTCGGGTATGGAAAAGGCTCCGGGAGGCGGCGATTTTATCAGCCACCGCAGGTCCAACAAACCATTGCCGGCGCCCCCAACCAACAACAGCGCTAAAATCCAGGCGCGGCCGGCCGGCGCAAGGCGCGTCAGAACGTGCGCCGCCAGTACGGAATACCCCAACATCGCCGTAAAGACATACCGCGGCGTAATGGCGTTGGTGACCAGTTTGGCAAAAATCGTGCCGCCCACCGGGATCAAAACGAACCCCGTCAACAGAATCAATTCTTCGAGCGGAAGCCTTGCCGTTTCTGTTTCGCGGGCCGGTTGAGCCGGCCCGCGCTGTACGCCGCGCCAGATCCAAAGAACCAATAGCGTAAGAAAAGCGATGGTCAGAAGGCCCGGTTCCAAGGCCCGTTCCCAAAATTTAGCAGGAAAGGCGAAGGAGGGCTGCGACCAGCTGAATTTGGGATCCGACTGCTCGCTCATGGCCAGACGGATCAATGGCAAGTGAACGATAAGAGCGATGCCGGGAGCGCTGGCGGCCACCAGAGCCCCCCAGTCGATCCGGCGCTTGATCCAGATCCGGGATAGCGCCCAAATGCCGAACGGAACGCCCAAAAGAACCGCATAATAGTGCAAACTAGCGGCTAAAAACAGCCAAAAAGCCATCCAAATGACGTATTTTGCACGCTCCTGGTCTACATATTTCTGCCACAGGCACATCGCCAGGGCGGTGGCTCCGAACACCATGCCGTAGGGACGCGCTTCCTGGGCATAGTAAATGGACCCGCTCAAAATCATCACCGCCATCGCCAAGGCTCCGGCCATAGCGTCCAAACGGCGCTTCACAAAACAATAGAGACCGCAAAGCGCTACGCCGTATCCGATCATGGACGGGACACGGGTCGTCCACTCTGACCAGCCCAACGCATGGAGGGCCAGATACTGAATAAAAAGGTACCCAGGGGGAGTTGGCTCCACTCCCGCCTTCACCCGGCTGACGAATTCCGCCAGATTGGGGGCCTCGGCCAGCCACCGCGCCGAAAGTTCGTCGTACCAGTAGGGACGCAGCACGCCCATCGGGACGGTAACCAGGAGAAAAACGAAAAAACTAAGCCAGAAGGGAACACCGCGCTTTTCTTCTATCCAAGTCATCAAGCGGGTGAGCGGCTGAAAAGACAAGATCTTCTATTTATAACCTGCCCCTGGTCTTATGCGCAGTCCCGCAAACAAATGACACAATCGAAGCAGACTATTCCCCCTCTCATGCACCGGACTTGCACGATTGTCATCCCCTGTTACAACGAAGAAAAACGCTTTCCGTTGCAAACATTTGCCGAATTCGCCGCGGCGCACCCGGAAATCGGGTTTCTTCTGGTAAATGACGGCAGCCGGGACAATACTCTATCGGTGCTGGAGCGGGCGCGAGCGGGACGGGAAGACCAGGTAAGCGTCCTCAACCAGCCGGTCAACGGCGGCAAAGCCGAAGCGGTGCGAGCGGGGATGCTGCATGCGCTGACGGCCGGCGGATGCCGTGTAGCCGGATTCTGGGATGCCGATTTCGCTACGCCGCTCGACGCAATTTCCCAATTGTTTTCCATTTTGGAAAACCGGCCGGAGATTGCGATGGTGTTCGGAGCTCGCGTGAAACTGCTTGGCAGGCAGGTAGAGCGCCGCGCGGTTCGACATTATCTAGGCCGGATTTTTGCCACCACCGTTTCCACCATGCTCCGGCTGCCTATCTATGACACGCAGTGCGGCGCAAAACTCTTCCGGGCCAACGAAGAGGCCCGCGAGCTGTTTCGCGACCCCTTTCACTCCCGCTGGGTCTTTGATGTGGAAATCCTTGCCCGGTTTATCCGTCTGCGCGGGTACCGGATGCCGGATGTGGAAAAAGCCATCTACGAATATCCGCTGGAAGAATGGCGCGACGTGGCAGGCTCCCAGGTCAAGCCCACGGATTTCTTTCGAGCTTTTTTCGACGTTGTCCGTATCCGGCAACGCTATCGCCGCTAACCAGCCTGTTGAGAACATCCGAATCGGCCGATAGTACGGAACAGGGCCCGAAAGGCCGCAGTGGTACCCTGCAAGAAGGGGCCGCAAGGAAGCAAGAGTTGGTTCGATCGGGCACACAAGAAACAGCTTTACCGCGAAACCCCGGAGCGCGCCGCGCGCCGCCCTTGGAAGCGCCTGACACTCTATTTCAGCGCCTGGGTCTGTTTTTCGTCTTGCTGTACCTGTTCGTTCTGATCAGCCGCGTACTGGATGTAACGCTGCCGCAGTTGCGGATTCCGATGGTTCTGTACGTGATGATGACCATCATGGCGTTGCTGTCGGGGGCAGCCCGCATCTTCCGGACCCGGGCCAACTGGTGGCTGGGGTTATACCTCATTTGGATGCTATTGGCTGTTCCGACCAGCTATTGGCGGGGCGGCAGCATTACGCATTGGACCAATGCGGTCAAAATTTTCGTCTTTTTCCTATGCGTCCAGGTGCTCATTAACAACTGGCGCAAATTTCGCATGGCGACCTGGGTTCTTGCAGCCGGGCTTCTGGTGTCCGCCATACTGAGCAGGCTGATGGGAGACTATTCCACCGGGCGGTTAAGACTCCAATTCGGCACACTGTCGGACCCCAATGACTTCGCGATGTACATGATCATGGGACTTTGCCTTTGGTTGCTGCTATGGCAGACAACGCGCAATCCGGGTATGACGGCCATATTTTATATGCCGGTCATTCTGCTGATTCTGGCGGCCTTCCTCAACACCGGCTCGCGAGGCGGCTTGATTGCAATGGCAATGGTTCTATTGGTGTGGATTATCCATCTGCCGGCGCGCGGGAAGTTTCTGCTGATCGGCGGCGGCGTCGCCATCATAGCCATCGCGCCATTCGTGATGTCGGACTACGTCAAAAGCCGCTTCCTGACCATCTACACCGTCGATGACGATGACGCCGGCAACATGGAGATCGCCGGCAGGCTGGGCAGCAGCGTAGCCTCCACGGAGAGCCGGAAAGAACTCTTTCTACAAAGCGTGCGCATTACCACCGCCCATCCGGTCTTTGGAATCGGCCCTGGCATGTTCCCGGCCTATACCGATTTCCTGGCGCGGGAAAGCGGATTCAAGCGCGGACAATGGCAGCCTACGCACAACATGTTCACCCAGATTTCCAGCGAATGCGGCATCCCGGCCCTTTTGCTGTATCTGATTGGCGTGGTTGAAATTATCATTCCCCTACGCCGGGTGCGTCGCGTCCGCGGCCATTTTCCGGAAGCAGAGGGAATGCGCCGGGCCGCGGGCTATCTGCTGATGGCCTTCTATGGCGTCTTAATGGCCGGCATGTTTCTGAGCATTGCCTATACAACCGTCATCTACGTCCTGGGCGCATTGGCCATTTGCCTTACCCGCGCTTGTGCGGACCGCAGCGCGGCCGCCGCGCAGGCGGAAAAACTCGCAGCCCCTACAGAAGCGACGCCCAAACGGCCCATGCTTCCTCCCCGCCTCCCCATGACGTTTCCCCCCCGCCTGGGAGCCAGGAGCTAAAAGCGCCACTATGTGCGGTATTGCAGGCTTCGTTTCTCTGGAACCGGATCTATTACGCGAGCCCGAGCGGGGCCGCGCCATTCTCAAAGAGATGGCCGGCCGCATTGCGCATCGCGGACCGGACAGCGACGGTTTTTATGTCGACCCCGCCGGCGTCTTTCTGGCGCACCGCCGGTTAAGCATCATCGACGTGGCGGCGGGCTTGCAGCCGATGACTAATGAAGACGGAACCCGTTGGATCATCTACAACGGGGAGGTCTTTAACCACGCCAGCCTGCGGCCGGCGTTGGAAAAAGCGGGGCATCGTTACCAGACCCGCTGCGATACGGAAACCATCCTTCATGCCTGGGAAGAACAGGGGCCCGACAGCCTGAAGGCCTATCGCGGCATGTTCGCCTTTGCCATCTGGGATCAGCCGTCCCGGACTCTTTTCTGTGCCCGGGACCGGCTAGGAATCAAGCCGTTCTACTATGCGCTCTCCCCGCAACGGTTCGTCTTTGGCAGTGAGATTAAAGCGCTATTGGCCTATCCCGGCGTTGCGGCGGAGTTGGCCGAAGAGGCGGTCAGTGAATATCTGGCTCTCGGCTATACGACCGGCGAACAAACGATGTTTCGCGGCATCCGGCGGCTGCCCCCCGGCCATTGGCTGAAGCTGCGCGTAGACGGCAACGGACCGCTGCGGCCCGAAATCGTACCGTACTGGGACGTTCCGCTGCCCGGAGGGGAAGCGGCCGGGAGAACCGAGGAAGATTGGATCGCAGAGTTGCGGCAGCGGCTGGAAGAAACGGTCCGGATGCGCCTGATGAGCGATGTTCCGCTTGGCGTGTTTCTTTCAGGAGGCCTTGACTCGGCCACGATTGCCGCCCTGACGCGGCGCATCACCGGCGGGCCGCTGCAGACGTTTTCCGTCGGCTACGGCGAGAGCCGCTATAGCGAATTGAGTGAAGCCGCTGAGACCGCCCGCATTCTAGGAACGGAGCATCACGAGGTCCGGGTCTCCTCCGCCGACTTCTTTGGAGCGTTGCCGCGCCTGATCTGGCACGAAGACGAACCGATCTGCTGGCCGTCGAGCGTTTCGCTTTATGCCGTGTCAAAGCTGGCGGCGGAGCGCGTCAAGGTGGTACTAACCGGCGAAGGCGCCGATGAGTTGTTCGCAGGTTACGAACGCTACCGCTACTACACCCTTTTTTCCAGCTGGCTCCCGGCCTGGCGTACGCTGCCTGGCGGACTCCGGGACTCGATTAACCAATGGGTGCAAACCTCTTCCCTGCTCCCGGCCAGCGCGCGCCGCAAAGTGGGCCATACATTCCTGGGCCGGCCGGACACCTTGGAATCGCTCTATCTCGAAAATTTTCTCTGCGCCTTCTCCCGCCGGCAGCAGCAGGAACTCCGCGGGTCCGACCCAGGCGAAGGAACCTATGCCGGCTATCTGCGCTACTGGCAGGCGCGGGAAGGATATCCGGACCTGGACCGGCTACTCTATGCGGACCAGAAAACCTACCTGGCCGAGTTATTGATGAAACAAGACCAGATGAGCATGGCGTGCTCCATAGAAAGCCGCGTTCCGTTGCTCGATCATGAGTTGGTTGGCTTTGCAGCCTCGGTACCGGCCGATCTGAAGCTTCGCGGGAAAGGCAAGTACATCATGAAGCGGGCCGCCGAGGCCTGGCTGCCCAACGAAGTGATCTACCGAAAGAAGAAGGGCTTCCCTACCCCGTTGCGAAGTTGGCTGCGGGAACCGGCGGCAGCTCCCCTCTACGACCGGTTATTGCAAAAGGGCGGTCTGCTGGCCGATTTGACCCGTCCGGCAGCGCTGCGGGATCTGTGCGATCGCCACCGGGGCGGCGTGGAAGACGCAACCGACCGGATTTGGCGGCTGGTGAACCTCCAGCTTTGGGGCGAAACCGTTCTGCAGGGCCGCACGGACGCCGAACCCATTCTCAAAAACTCCTGACCCTTCCCTCCACGATGCGCATTCTCTGGGTTAACAACATTTTTCTTCACCCCACCACCAAAGGCGGGCAGATTCGTACGCTGGAAATGCTCCGCCGGCTGCATAAGCAGCACGAAATTCACTACGTGGCGTTCGACGACGGCGAAAGCGCAGAGGCCGTTCCCCGCAGCCAGGAATACTGCTCCGCCGTCTATCCAGTGCCGTTCCAGATCGCCGGGAAATCATCGCCCCGGTTTTATGCGCAGGTGGCGCGAGGCCTTGTCTCCTCGCTCCCAGTCGTCGTAGCACGCAAAGATTCGCCAGGCATGCGGCGCGAGATCGACCGTTTGTTGGCGGCCCACCGCTTCGACAGCGTTGTCTGCGATTTTCTGACCCCATCCGTGAATTTCCGTTCGTTCCACGGCGTGGTCCTGTTTCAACACAACGTAGAGACCACGATCTGGGACCGCCGGGCCGAAAATGCCCGCCACATCGGAGAACGCCTGATCCTCACCCGCCAGGCGCGGCTGGTCCGGGAGTACGAAGGGCGGATGTGCCGGGCTGCCACTCATGTGGCGGCCGTGAGCAAAGAGGACGCCGAACGGATGCGCGCCATGTTTGGCGTAACCGCCGTTACGCCCATTCCAACCGGCGTCGATATTGAGCAGTTTTCTCCGCCCTCGCCGCTGCCGGATTCCCTCCCCGCCTCCGAACTTGTCTTCGTTGGTTCCATGGACTGGCTGCCTAACGTTGACGGCATGCGGTGGTTTCTGGCCGATATCCTTCCTCGCATCCGTGCCCAGCGCCCTGATTGCCGGGTTGTCATCGCCGGCCGGAAACCACCGGCCGAGGTATTGCAATGGGCGAAACAGGATCCGCTGATTCAGGTGACCGGCACCGTTCCCGATATACGGCCCTATTTGTGGGGATCCCAAGTGTCGATCGTACCTTTACGGATCGGCGGCGGTACCCGGCTGAAAATCTATGAGGCCATGGCGGCGCAAGTGCCTGTCGTCTCTACCGCCATCGGAGCGGAAGGGCTGACCATCGACCCGCCCCGCAACATCCGCATCGCCGATACGGCCGAAACATTCGCCGCCGAATGTCTATCCTTGCTGGAACGCCGGACGGAGCGGGAAACCATGGCAAAAGCTGCCTTCCAGATGGTTTCCGATCAGTTCTCGTGGGAAAAGGTGACGGCGCTATTCGAAGATATTCTTCTGCGGAACCCGTACCGTACTTCAACGTAAGCCGCTAGAACATCCGGCCCTGTGATTCTTCTTTAAACTCTTCATAAGACAAGAGTTCCATGTCCTTAGCCAGTTCTTCCCGCAACAGGCGCTGCGTATATTCATCCAGCACCTGTTCGGGCCAGCTTTGCGTGGCCGTATTGCTTTGCACCAGCTTACGCCGCATGACGGCCAGACGGCGCTTTAAAAGGTCCCCGGCCATGTGCTTGCCAATATAGGCATCGGTATTTTGCGTGACGTACTCTTCGTAACGCTCACGGCAAAGGTATTCTTCCAGTTCCCGTTGCGTCTCCAGGCGGCGTTCTTGCTCCAGGTCCTGCGTCACCTGGTCCATAAGCTTGCGCCGGCGCGAACTGACGAAATTGGCTGGAACGGGCTGGTTGGTCTGGAGGACGTAGATGAAGAAACCGGCCGTATTTCGAATAGCGCCAGCCGTTCTCCGCTTTCGCTGTATCTCGGCATCGGCCCATTCGATCTGGTCCAGAACAGGCTGATCCTCAGAAATATTGAGCAGCAACTGACGCGCTTTGTCTTCCCGGATACCTCGCGCCACCAACGCTTCTACCGCCTCGTTCTGCGCCGACGGCAAAAGGGTACGCGGTTGGCTCCCCAACCGGAGATCGGCGGCGCTCACAAAGGCCGATCCGGCCCAGAGACGGAGCTTGTAGCTGAGGCCATCCGCTGTTTCGGCAATCTCCCAATTACTGAGAAAGGCCTGCGCCACCAGTTCGTTCAAGCTCGGTTCGACCTGCTGCCGAATCCGCGACAGGGCCCGGTATTGTTGTATCCCCAACAGAGAACACAACTCGTTGTACCGCTTTTCCGTATAGAGCTTCCGGCTGGCAAAAAACCAGAGTTGAAGCAGCGGAACCAAGGCTTTGGCGATATGCAATTGCAAGCGCCGGTACAGGTCGTACTGAATGGGCAACGTGTGACGGTTGTTCAGATTCTCCAACTGCCAATCGCTAAGCCAAACGTAGTTCTCTTGCGCTACGGTTCCATCTTCGAGGATCTCTCCAATCGCCACGGAGCGCTGGAAGACATGAAACATATCGCGGGCATATTTTTTGCGGCCGGCAAGGTACACTACGCCTTCGGATTCGATACCGGTAAACGTCATCCGGCGCAGCCAGTCCGAAATTTCCTGGTAGTTTTTCCCCCCCTGGGTGCAGCGCAAAATCTCCAGCATGGCGCTGGAAGTGAACCGGACAGGATTGGAGAGGACGCCGTCCGTCCCGCGTTGCTTTTCCATAAGTTTTTGAAAAGCAAGATATTTATCCTGGTCGGCTGTAGTGGGGAGCCCAAATTCAGCGGAGGGGTAGATGGTAGCTCTGGCGTCCACGTATTGGCCGGTAGCCGACCGTACCGCGATAGTCACGGTTTTGGAGGTAACGCCCAGCAATTTTTTACTGGAAGGAGTGAAGAACCCGAAGGTATTGAGGTTCTTTTCGATACGAACGATCCCGTTTCTTGTCAGAGCATCGCCTTTTCCCGTGTTATCAGGGAAGAGATTTTGCTGGATAGGGCGGGAAGAGGACATTGCGGCGGGTCGTGATGCGATGTTCACACAGGCAGGCAGCAAAGACAAGAACATTTTCGCGCGTGTTTGTTTGAATACGTATAAAACACATGTGAAAACCTTTCATATCTCGCAAGCTATAGAAAAATATAGTATTAACCCCGGTTTCGTTACGTTGAAGTACGGTCGGCTTCCTTTGAAGTACGGTAGTTCTTACGTTGAAGTACGGTCAGCTTCCTTTGAAGTACGGTGATTCTTACGTTGAAGTACGGCCTGAGGCAAAAAGACGGCCGAGGGCGGCAGGAGAGCCGGAAGGCAATTTTCCTTTGAAGTACGGCTATTTGTTTATCTTTATGTAAAGATGTAAAGACATCTATATATATAGACATTCGACGGTCCCTTTCGGTATGGTGAAGGGCATGCCCTACGTGATCGCCGTAGCGAACCAAAAAGGCGGCTGCGGGAAAACGACAATTTCAATGAATCTGGCGGCCTGTCTGGGCCGCGCCGGCTACAAGGTACTTGTGATCGATGCCGATCCGCAGGCAAGCGCCATGCAATGGCGCAACAACTCTGAAGAGAGCGCCCTACCGTTTCATATTCAGGCGTTCCCGTTCCCGACGATTCACAAAGAACTGCCGCCGCAGTTTGAGCAGGCCGGTTATGACGTGGTTGTCATTGACTGCCCGCCTGGTGCGGCTACCGGTACGGACCGGAAGGCGGATATTACGCGGTCGGCGCTTTTGGCCTCTCATGCCGTGCTGATGCCGGTGCGGCCTACGCCGCTCGACTACCAGGCGTCAGCCATTATGCTGCCGTTGCTGCAGGACGTTTCGTTTTTGCGGCAGAACGCGCCGCTGCAGGTATTCCTGGTTATTAACGGCAAGCCGCCGGCGCATACACGGCTAGGGACCGAAGCGCATGAGGCGGCCGAGACGATCTTTACGGCGGAGGGAATGCCGGTACGCGTGTTGGCTTCCACGATTTGCGCGCGGCAGACGTTTGCCGAGGCGCCGGCGGTGGGGGAAGCGGTGGTGGATTACGCTCCGGCTTCGAAGGCGAGTCTGGAGATACAGGCGCTTGCGAAGGAGGTTCTGGAATGTCTAAACCGGTAAATCGAGGCAGTTTGCTGGGTCTGAAGACCGGGTTGCCGCCTGTTCCGCGTGTGGCGCCGGTGGCGGCGACGGCGGAGATGGAGGAGTTGATTTTGGGGGCATCGGGAGCGGCGCCTGTAAAGGAAGAGGTAGATATATCTTTACGTAAAGATGTAAGTACGTACGATATTTCTCCCGCTGCTCCTCCGGCGCTTCGCCGGAAAGAACCCACCGTGCTCATGAACGCCAAACTGCCGCTTCGTCTGCATGCGCAGCTGAAGCGAACCGCGCAGTTCAATGACCTCAGCATGACCGATATTCTGATCCGGGCGATTGAGGCAGAGTTGGCTTCTGGCCGCTATGTGGCTCCGCCGGAAAACTGGGGGCGGGGGATTGAGGAGTAAAGATGTATAGATGTAAAGACAAATTGCCGGCGGTTGTTCTTCCTTTGAAGTACGGTGTGAGGCGGCCGGCGCGGGGAGAGAGTTAGGGTTGCGCCAGGCGGGGCGCCAGCGCTTTGCTGACCGTATGAGCCATGATCGCGGCGCCCTCATCGGTAAAGTGGACGAAATCGGCGAAGTAGCGCGGGCCGGGCGGAACGGCGCGCGCGGCGTCGACGACCGGCAGGCCGCGGGCTGCGCCGATAAGGTGGATCTGGTGATTGAGCCGGTTTTCCATATCGAGAAATCCATCCTCGCGGAGCATGGGGTAGAACTGCCGCCACGTTATTAACATGTCCTGTTCAGCGGGATCGACTGTTTGGCCGAACCGGTTGGCATGGGTCACCAGCACGACGGGAACTTTGTGCGCGGCATAGAAATCGAGCAACTGGTTGAGGTCGGAGGCAAAGAGCGCTTCGTTTTTGGCGGGCAGACGGTCCATGATCTGAGATTCTTTGCCTTGCATGGAGGACTCGATCATGTAGCGCCGCCAGGGCAGGAACCAGGAAGAGGGAACGAGGCGTTTTCCCCGCTCCTTGGCTTTGACAAGGAGGCGGGAATGCCAGGCCGGTTGGGGCTGGTTATTGGTTACTCCGTAGTATTCCGGGTGCACATAGGCGGCCACACTGGTATAGAGCACGATCATGTCCGGGTGCACGGTGGCGAGCATCCGCGGCGCCTGGTGCAGATGGGTCCGGAGATTGGTTGCGGCATAAGCGGTGTTGATGACGGTTACGGGCGGGACGCCGGGCGCGGCATTCAGATCCCGTTCGAGTTGGCGGGGCCATTCCTGGTTTTCGCTTTCGTAGAGCCCGAATGTTTCCGAAGCGCCGACGCAGGCGATGCGGAATGCGCCCGGCCGCGGTTCCGGACCGCGATAGCCCATGCTGTTCATGCGCCACTTCAGGTAGCGGGCTCCGGGTTGGCCGTGGAAGTCAGGACCCGGTTTGTCGTAGAGAATGCTGTGATTGTAGACGCCCAGCAGCGGCGCTCCGGCAGTGAGGGTGTCTTCCAGCCGGGCGCAAAGCTCCATGGTCGCTCCCATGGCGGCAATCGAGGTCAAAATACGAAAAGCGAGGCGAAGCATGGCGTCAGAATTGGAAATAGATGAACGATTGCGGCTGGCCGCCGGCAAACAGCGTTGCGTATAGTAAAGCGGCGTAGACGGCGCTGCGGGCTTCGGCCGGCAACCAGGGGAAGTGCAACCAGAAAAGCTGCCTGCTGAAGTATTGGACGCATTGCACGAGGATAAGCGGCAGCGAAAACAGGAAAACGCTCAGCGGGTCCAAATTCGCCCAGCCCTCCAGAGGATGCGCCATGGCGCGGCTGAATGCGATGACCTGGGACAGACTGGTGGCGCGGAACAACAGCCAGCCATAGACGGTGAGCAGGAACATGACGGGAATTTGCAGCCCTGCCAGCAGGTGGCCGGCCGGCAGCCGTTTTTCCCATGGCTGAACCCAGAGCCGGTGCACGATCAGTAGCGTTCCATGATAGATGCCCCATAGAACGAAGTTCCATGCCGCACCGTGCCAAAGCCCGCCAATTACCATGGTGAGAAACAGATTGCGGTAGGTTTGCGCTGTGCCGTTCCGGTTGCCGCCAAGAGAAACATACAAGTAGTCGCGCAGCCAACTGGAGAGGCTGATGTGCCATCGCGACCAGAACTCCTGCGGATTCCGGGCGAAGTAGGGAAGGTTGAAATTGAGCACGAATTCGAAGCCCATCAGCTTGGCCACGCCGCGGGCGATATCGGTGTACCCGGAGAAGTCGCAATAAATTTGAACGGTAAAGGCCAGACATGCCAGCCAGACCTCGCCGCCGGAGGCCTGGGACTTGGCAAATGTGGCGTCGACGATCGGAGAAAGGTGGTCCGCGATGAATACCTTTTTGAAAAATCCCCACACCATGAGGTGAATGCCTTCCAGAACCTGTTGGCGCGTGGTGTGACGGGGTTGGATTACCTGTGGGAGAAGGGAAGAGGCGCGTTGAATGGGACCGGCCACCAGATGGGGAAAATAGAGAACGGCCAGCAGGAAATCCCAGAAGCTGCTGATGGCGTGCAATTCGCCCCGGTAGACGTCGATGGTGTAGCTTAACGCCTGGAAAGTATAAAAACTAATGCCGACGGGAAGAATCACCTGGAGCGTAAATGGGCTGACCGGGATGCCCACGGCCGTCAGCAGTTCATGCAGGTTTTCGGAAAAGAAGTTGAAGTACTTAAAAAAGCCCAGCAGGCCGAGGTTGGTTACGGTGCTTAGCCACAGATAGGGACGCCGGTCCTGGATGGGCCGGCCGGCATCGATCAGGCGCGCCATGCGGCTGGCGCAATAGAAATCGATGACGGTGGAAAACAGCAGCGGCGCCAGGAAGCGCCAATCCCAGCAGGCGTAGAAGAAAATGCTCGCCGCCAACAACATGCGATTCTGCGCCTTGTGCGGCAGCAGGTAGTACAACAGGAGCACGACCGGCAGGAAGAGGGCGAAGGCGAAAGAGTTAAAAAGCATGGAGAACCGGGTAGCCGGAAAAGGCGCTTGCGTCGCCCTTCTTTCCACATCGGTGCGAAAAGGGGCGGGCATTAGCCTTCGGGCCGGGAAGGGAAGCGAACGTCATGGATAGGATAAGTTCTGCGTATCGTACAGCCAGAGACGGCACCACCTGGATTGCCACAACAAGACGGGGGGCGGCATCTGCTCCGTGTCGAAGCCGTCAATGCGAACGACGAGGTTCTTGTCGGCCATAATCCGGTTTTCGGCATTGCCGCTTACCGGTTGGGCCGGCAGAACGTCTTCCAAGGCGAATAGTCTGCGCGGCCGGGTGCGGGAGTGATCGAGTACGGAAGTAGGAATACCTGCTTTTCGGAAGTAATAGATGGCCGGCATGCTTGAAACCAAGGTAACCGACACGTGGTCGCGCGCCTCCAGATGGAGGCCTTGGAGATAGGCTGTTGCTTCCCGGATATCACGGGCGTTGCCGATCTCATTCGACAGGTAGACGGCTTGGGAGGCGGTTACCGTGAAGATTGCCGTTATGCCCATAGCGGCCGCGGCGTAAGGGAGCGCTGGTTGCCAGCGGACGCGGTTGGTCAACCAGGCCAGCCCGCAGCCCGCCGCCCCTAAAAAGAGCGGAGATAAGAACAGAAAACTACGGCGGAAGTGGACGACGCGTTGCGCCAGGGTCAGTCCGAAGCAGAGTAGCGGCGCAAGGAGCGGAAGCGGAAGCCAACTGCCGTTTGAGGATGCCGCTCGCGACAGGGCTACAACGCCAAGGAGGGCCAAGGCCCATAGGAAAAACTGAAATGCGGGCGGCCATCCGCTTCCCCAATACGCCGGCATTCCAGCGGCGAGTTCTATTGCTTGCTCTTTGGCATAGGAAAAAGCCGCCGGTTGCATAAACCGGCTCTGGAAATATTGTGTGGGCCCGTGCACCAATCCGGCGGGAAAGTAGAACAACACAGTGAAGGCGGCTGCTGTGGCCCCGGCCCCGGCGGCCGCCTGGAAAACAGACCGCCAATGGGTGTGTTTCTGTTCCAGCCCGAGCAGAAGTAACCATGTTCCCAGCACGGCTGCTACATAGAGAGAGCTCAGTATGGTGCAGAGCGAAAGCGTAATAATCAGGGTAAAGGCCCAGCGCCTGACGGGGCTTCGCGGCCGCTGCGGCCAACGGTAAACGGTCAATATTCCGAGCAGAAAAAATAACGTCACCAGGGAATAGCCGCGCGCCAAGACCGAGTACTCGATCTGCGCCATTTGTGTTGCCATCAGTACCGCGGCGGCCAGTGCGGCTCCGCCTCCTGCTAGAACGCGGAAGGCCGCGAACGCAGCGGCAATGGATGCCCAACCCGCCCAGAGCGCGGGCAGCCGCAACGCCCATTCGCTATCGCCGAATATACGGATGGAAATGCTGGCCAGCAGAGTGTGCAGCAGATGGTTGTTTGGCTCTCGCATGTCGGTGAGCAGCCGATATACGGGCGTTCTCGCATACGCTTCCATGGTGAAGGCTTCATCGTGCCGTAACGGCGCGTGGATCCACAAAAGCCGTACCGCCAAACCGGCCGTCAGGGCTGCGATGAGCCCCCACCGTTCCCATCCGGGAGCGGTGTGCCACCAATGGGCGATGGCTCCCCGGAACACGCGGGATGTCCGGCCGATTGCGCGGCGTATCCCGCTTCCGATTTGTATCGCGCGAGTCCGCAGCAACCAGAGTCCTGCCGCATAGGCTAGTAGAAGAATGCCGCCCCGCCGCGTCCGATAAACAATTCCCTGATAGAGTTCTTCGGTGAATCCATCAGCCCGGCCATCGCTGGCTTGCCGGTCGGCTAATGCCCGTACCGTGGAGAAGGGAATGGTTTCCACAGACAGAAGAACAATCCCGGCCCCCAGCAGCAAGAGTAGAGAACACCATACGAGTCCATAAGCCAGTGGAGTTTCTCGGTTGTGTTTAACTCTTTTCACTTCAATCGTTTACTCATGATAAACCATACGTGGTCCGTAGCCGGAACGGCATCAAAGGCGGCTTGCCGGCGGGCGCCACAAGTCGCGGGCCGGCGTCCAGAACACGCGGATGCCGGCGGCGGCGGCCAGCAGCAACGTCACAAAGGTGCGCAACGGACCGGTTGCCCGTTTCAACGGAGAGCCTTCCCGCAGCAGGGAATCGAGAAATGCCAGCCCATAGAAAAGCCCTTGCCCTCCGAGGAGGAGGGCCGGCCAAGGCGCCGGCGTCCAGGGCGAGGCAAGCAGGAATGCCAGTAACGCAAACGGCAAAAGTAAACGGCCGGCCTTATGCGAAAGAACGTGCAGCCAAATCGGATTTGCGGGACTAAGCAGCCAGGGCTCCAGGCGCAGCAGTTGCCAGACGCCACCCTGTGTTCTGACTTTCCGCCCAAACTCGGCGTCCAGAGTGGCTGCGTCATCGTAGGCGATGGCCCGGTCTTCGAACACCACCCGGTACCCCTGGCGGATGGCTCCCACGGGCAGAAAGACATCGTCCAACAAAATATCCGGCGGCAAGGGGCGCGCTAATTCACGGCGGATGACATAAATAGCGCCGGTTGCTCCTGGAACCGAACCCAATAACGCCTGCCTGCGCCGGATAAATTTTTCGTACTTCCAGTACAGACCCACGTTGCGGGTTTCGCCGCTGGCGCCGTCGCGCAGAATGAGTTCGCCGCTGGCCACTCCTACGGCAGGGTCCCCGAGGCAGGCAACCAGATCGCGCAAGCTATTCCTGGATAGCTGTTGCCGGACATCGGTCATCAGCAGCGCCCCTTCCTGGACGCTGGCGAGGCCGGCATTCAGCGCAGCGCCCTTTCCTCCCGGCGGCAGTTCCTGACATTCCACGCCCCGGCCCGCATACGAGCGGGCGATGGCCGCGGTGGCATCGGTCGATCCGTCGGAAAGAACCAGGATTCGCAACAAGTCAGCCGGATAGTCCAGCGCGAGCAAGGATTCCAGCTTGTCGCGCAGCCAACGCTCCCCATTCCGCACCGGCATCAGAACCGTTACCGGCATGGGAACGAAACGCCGCTGCCACGGCCGCGGCCGCAGACGGGCGAGCACGGCCAGACACAGCGGATAGCCAGCCAGGACATAGAACACAAAGAGTCCGCATGCCCAGCAAATTGCTGCCGCCATGCCTAGACGCTCCGGTTTGCCGGTTTACGCGCCGTCATGAAAAGGTCGGAGATGAGAATATCTTCGTCTGTCAGCGAACGGAAAGGGGCGGCTAATCGCGGCCGTATCTGCCGCAGTTCCTCCCGCAATGCTGGAGGAATAGTCTCCAAGCGGAGGCGGCCCGGACCGGCAGATTCCCGTTTTCCGGCCAATTGCACGATGTGAAGCTGGCTATCGTAGCCAAGGCGATCCAAAATATCGCGATAAAAATTGACTCGGCGCCGGTTGGGCCGGCCTGCGTGGCTGGCCATGGCTTTCCATATGGATTCCGGTACGGTGAGAAATTCCAGAGGAGAATAACCCAGCCCGCTCAGCATGTCGTAGTCGCTCAGATCGATTTTGTGCAGCATCAGACCGCCCGGCTTCAATAACCTGTCCATCACCTGGAAAGACTTTTCGGCATCGGGAATTTCCGTTAAGACGGCGCGGGAAATGACCAGGTCGAAGCTTCCGGCCCGCAACCGGCCTTCGGATTCCTCCAACCCCAGGCCGTAAATATACTCCAGCCGGGCCGGGTCGAAACGGGCTAACTCGTTCTCCCACCGTACGATGCGGTCAAACTCGACAGCCTCTTCTCCGGAAAGCCGCTCACGAAGAGCCCGGTAAATCTTCGCTTGATGGATTTCGTCGCGTTCGGCATAAAACTTATCGAGACAGGTGACCTTGCCGGCGCCCGCTGTGAGAAACCGCAGCGCAACGCCAAAATTGTCGCCTGGCCCGGCTTCCAGTACTTGCCAATCGCGGATTTCCCGCGGCAACAGCCCGCCAAATTCAAAATATTCCGTGAATACGCGGTCAATATAAGCCAAACTCTGATCGAGCGTAAACCGGCTGTGCGTAGACCCTCCGCGTGAATTCAGATTGCCGGCGCGATAAGCGCGCGCCAGCCTCCAGTCGGAGAAAATATAGCGAAGGAGCAAAGCCCACTTTTTCATGGAGTACCTTTATTTATTAGTGTCTCCCGTTTTGCCGTTGCCGTGAAACCGATGCATATTGTCTATCTTTGTCCGGAATATCCGCCGTCCAGGCACGGCGGCATTGGCAGTTTCGTGCAAACCCTCGGCAGAGCGTTGGCGGCGCGCGGTCACCGGGTCACCGTATTGGGCCTGTATGAGCCGGCCGAAGCGGGAGAGAGTGAAGATCAGGGTGTCCGTATCATCCGTGTTCCCAAATACGGGCGGCCCGGCGTTCGCTTTTTCCAGAGCGCCATGCGGTTAGGCAAGGCGCTTCGCCAAGTGCACGCTTCCCACCCGGTGGACCTGATCGAAGGCGCCGAACTGAGCTATGCCATTATTTCCCGGTCGTTCCCGGCGGTAAAGGTTTTGCGGATGCACGGCGGCGTTCATTTCTTCTCCATGGAGTTGGGCGGCCGTCCGGGGCGGTGGATTGCCTGGCAGGAACGCCGGTCTTTCGCGGTAGCCGACACGTTGTTTGCCGTCAGCCACTATGTGGCCGACCGTACGCGACAGTACCTGCACCTCGGAAACCGGCCCGTGGAGGTGATCTACAATCCCGTGGATCTCGATACGTTTTACCCCCGCCCCGCCGTAAGCGAGACGCCCGGGCGCATGGTTTATGCGGGTACGCTGATTGAAAAGAAAGGAATTCGCCAACTTCTGGCGGCCATGCCGGCGATCTGCGAACGGCATCCGGCGGCCCACCTGGAGGTGTGCGGAAACGATACGACGGATCCCAGGACCGGCGGCTCCTTCCGGAAACTATTGGAGGACTCCCTCCCGGAGTCGATTCGGAACCGCATCCATTTCCGGGGAGGCGTAGCCCGTACGGAGTTGCCTGCTTTGATGGCCACCGCCAGCCTGTGCGTGTATCCCTCGCACATGGAAGCCATGCCGATTGCCTGGATTGAAGGCCTTGCCATGGGGAAGGCCGTTCTTGCCTCCCGTACCGGGCCCGGAGGGGAAGTGATCTCGCATGGAGAAGACGGCTTACTGTGCAACCCGCACGACCCGGCCTCCATCGCCGGAGAGGCTATTTCCGCTCTCGGGGATCCAGCCCTCCGCGCGCGTCTCGGCGCCGCGGCCCGGCAGCGGGCTGAACGATTTCATGCGTTGTCTCCTCTTGTGCAGGTCAACATAGAAGCCTACGAAAGGGCGCTGCGGCAGCGAAAAGGGTAAAAGCGCGGCAAGGTCCCGCTCAGTCGGGCTTGAAGAATTGACGCCCGAGGAGAGCCGGTTCAATCTCACCTTTGAGCCGAGCGTCTAAGCTCGATCCTGGACACGACCCCGCCGTCAACATGCGGCGGGGTCGCCAGACAGCAACCTGTACGGTTTACTGAATCAATAGCCGACCTTGGCCATGGAGCCGAAAGAGCCGGGCCGTTGCTATGTTCTGCGAATGTCAACACGTGGTCGCAGTCCGCCGTTGCCAAGGCAAAGAGGGTGACCCTTGAATTCCGTGACTCCTCCCCCTATATCCGATATCGTGAAAAGAGGAAGGAGGCGTGGGCCGTGACCATTGAAATCAGCAGACCCGAAGTGGAAGCCTTGATCTTGCAGCGTATGAAAAGCGGCGCGTTTTCCAGCCCGGAAGACGTGATTCTCCATGCGCTCCGTTCCTCAAAAGCGGAACCTCGTACCGGCGCGGCGTTGATCGCCGCCATGCAAGCCTCTCCCCATAAGGACATTGAGATTGAACCTTCCCGGGGCCCGATGCCAAAGTCCTAGCGTTCATTGAAACTCTACCGCTTGACCAGATATATATGAGCGTAGCCACCATGGCCGAGCTCCGCTACGGCGTAGAACTCGTAGACAACGCAGCCCGGCGGGCCGATCTGAATGACTGGCTGGCCAATGTCATCCGCCCCATGTTCGATCAGCGCGTTATGCCGATCACCGAGGACATCATGGTGAAGTGGCGGCTTCTAGTGGAAGAGGGCAGGAAAACCGGCCACACATTTTCTTAGCCAGACCTTATCATCGCAGCCACCGCCGCTCATCACGGAATGACAGTCGTAACCCGCGACCGCAGCCAGTTCGACAAGGCCTACGTTCCCATCATCAATCCCTGGGAGGGATAATCTCACCACCACAGAGGTATCCCCTATGCAACCCGGCGTCGGCGTTGCCGATCCAGCCGCCATACAACGGAACATCCCCCTTGGAGGGCCGAGATTTTGCTCCTCGGTCGAAACGCGGGCATAGCCGACAATCACTTCCGGCAGGCCAAAACGCTGCCCGGTTGGCTGGAGGGCTCACCTGTTTCATGGAACAAATTGCGGAAGTAGGGTTCCAAGGTCTGGTCGCAAGAAAGCCAGCCCTTTGAACCCTAGTATCCATTCTGTTCAACTTCCCGCCACCTCGGGTTCCGTGACGGGCCTTGCGGACAATCCCGAAAACGTTCGTTTTTGACCTTGCTCTTTTTCGCCTCCCGGGGTGGGGCATTGGGGTGTTGGCGATGCTTCTATATCCATCTCGAAATCAAAGTGTCAAAATTGTCTGTCGTGAATGGGTTTTGATACAAGGAGGCATATGCGCATAGGGTACGTCCGCGTATCTACAGCCGACCAGAACACGCATCTTCAACAGGACGCTTTAGAAAAGGCCGGCTGTGAACGCGTATTTCAGGACACGGCAAGCGGCGCGAAAGACAACCGGTCCGGTCTCTCTGAAGCGCTGGCCTATGCCAGGGAGGGAGATACGCTTGTCGTCTGGAAGCTAGACCGGCTGGGGCGGTCTCTCAAACACCTTGTCGATACCGTCACCGGTTTGCAGGAGCGAAAGATCGGGTTTCAGAGCCTGCGGGAGCAGATCGATACCACGACAAGCGGCGGGAAACTGATTTTCCATGTCTTTGCCGCGCTGGCTGAGTTCGAACGCGATCTGATTCGGGAACGCACCTCCGCGGGGTTGGCCGCCGCCCGGTCGCGCGGGCGGAAGGGAGGCCGGCCGCGGAAGCTCAACGAACGGCAGCTCGGCATGGCGCGTACGCTTCTTTCCGATCCAGCGGCTCGAATCGACGACGTATGCCGCGCGCTTCGTGTTTCTCGGTCCACGCTTTACCGGCATTTGTCTCTGCGCGATGCCGGCGGACTGTAAGCCGGGTCCTGCCGCCTTTCACGGCATAATGAAGAAACGGCGGCAAAAGGACGATAATGCGAAAGAGCGCCAATTTTATGTTTCAACGTGGCCGCGTTAAAGTCTACCTGTCGATTTCCGGAATCCTGTTTCTTTTTCTGGCCGGCTTGTACGCCCTGCATGCCCAAACAGAACTGCAGATCACGGATATCAAAGTAGATTCTGTGACGAAAAGTTCGGCCCGCGTCGGTTTTTACACCAACCGGGCAGGGGATTATGGCATTGTGTACGGTCTGGATACCCGCTACGGGTATCAAAGTTCACGGATTCGTGCGGGCAAAGCAGGAGTCGGAGTTCTGACTGGTTTGCCTCCTGACCAGGAGATCCATTACCGGGTGTGCTATCTGCCCCCCGCGAATACCTCGCAGGTATTGTGCAGCGAGGACAGGATAACCCGAACCGCCAAGGCGGATACGGCGGGTGTGGCGCGAGCCGTGGAACCGCAAATTTTTGATGCGCCGATGCCGTCGCTGACCGGGGACGTTTTCTCTGTCGACGCGGATTGTTCCAATTTCACCCGTCAATTGGCCGCCGCCGCCGCCGCGGACGGCAATTTGAATCACTTTGTGACGATTCCGGCCGGGACATTCTGCTACGGGACTTTTGATATTCCGGTCAAGAATGGGCCAAACGCAAAGGGAGATGGCGTGATTGTCGTGCGTTCGGCCGTTCCCGATGCAGAACTGCCTCCGGAAGGGATGCGCATTGGACCAGCCTGGGAAGGATCCATGGCCCATCTCGTCAATAATGCTATTTTCGCCGGGTACGGCGGGGAACTCGCCAAAGAATGCACGCCGGAAGAGTTCACCTGGCTAACTACGTATCCGAGCGTTAATAAATATCATGTCTGCGTGGAAAAGAATACCTGGAAGCCGCTGGAGTCCATGCGCTATTACAGCGCCGGAACTGAGCGGCCGGCCAGTTGCGCTACCGGCGACTTCTTCCTCCTGGAAAAGCCAAAGAGCGATGTGCGCTACAGCATGTCTCGCTGTGTGACGGAAAACCGGTGGGTTCCGGTCACGCCCCGGGGCGACGGCGGGCGGGCGGTGGGAAATCCTTATCAGCAAGCAATCCGCGGCTACCGGTTTGTGGGATTGATTTTTGAGACGGCAGAACCGGAAGGTATTAACTACAGCGGCTTAGTGGACATCGGCAACTACAACAGCAATCACGAAAACGTCATTGTCGATCGTTGTATTTTCCGTGTTCCGCCTGAAGGCAGCGCTACGAGTGCGATCAGCCTGAACGGATCCAACATCGCGGTCATGAACTCCTGGTTCGATATGCGCGTTGTGCCCAACCTGCACCCTTACAACCCAGTCGCCAACTCAGTGATGATCAATATCACCAGTGGAACAGGACCCTTCAAGGTCTACAACAATTATGTGCGCGGCTCCGGGTTCATGGTCTTTGTAAATGATAATAACCGCGTTGTTCCGCGTGACGATATCGAAATTCGCCGCAATACATTTACTTACAACGAAAGATTCCGCTGCGGTTCGCCGTCGAGCGACAATATTTGCCGGGATGTGCGCGGACCCATCGAACTGAAGCGCGGCCGCCGCGTACTATTCGAGGGCAACACGATCGAAAATTTCTGGAGTACGCTGAGCGGCGGCCAGGCGTTTATCATCACTCCGCGGGCCTCCGGCTCGGAGGGCCCGGACAATAACGATTACCAAATCAGTGATTTGACAATTCGCTACAACATAATCCGGAACGGGACCGGATTCGTGCAGATTGTCGGCCAGGATGACGTTGGATACCGCAACACCAAGATCACGCAGCGCGTCACCATCGAGCACAATCTCGTCACCGGTATTGATGCCTATACACGGGCCGATAAAAAGTACGGGACCAACCGCGGTCAGGTTCTGGCGATCTCCAACGGCGTAGAAGACCTTACGTTCCGTCACAATACGATCATCGATAACCGGGGCACGGCCCCTTCTTTCCTGCATATTTCGTTTGCGGCAATGAGCGGCTTGGATTTCCGGGACAATATTTTATGGGTGAACAAATCGGAGGTCGGCGGCGGTTTAGGCATTCGATGGAGTGAACCCGCCATGCTGCCTAACGGTATGGCGGCGAACCGGGCGAATGAGCAGGCCATACTGAATGCCACAGCTCTGAGTATCCCCGGCACTTCCTATGACTTCCGCAACAATGTGGTGGTCGCGGGTCCTGGAGTTCGTATCAGTGACCTTCGCTCCAGTTATCCCAATGCGACCGCCAACCGCTTCGTGCAACAAAGCGATACGGGGGATGACCCGTTGCATTTCGAAGATTTTCTGAAGAATCTGCGCCTGAATATCGCCAGTCCGTTCAAGTCCGTCAGTTCCGACGGTACGGACCCCGGTACGGATCTAGACAACCTGGACCGCCAGGTCGGGTCTATTCGTACGCACTGGCCGGATGAAGTCAGCGCCCACTCCGCTACGATCGTTTTTTATCCGCCGGATACATACCCCTGCTTAGTAGAGGTCGCTCCAGATGCGGATTTCCGCAATCCGCAGCGGTTTCGCGATAGTTCGGCGGGGGAAAGGCACACAATACCTGTGGCAAATCTCCAGTCCGGCCATCATTACTTCTACCGGCTCTCTTGCGCCAGTGCGACTGTCACCGGCGAGTTCGATACGCTCGGTGCGGCGCAATGATCGCGTGATCGCTCAATCGCTCTGGCGGCGCGCGGCAACCGCCGTCCTTCATGTTGCCGATGTGGCTAAACGAGACCCGGCCGTTCTTCGTAATTTTCTGGCGCTAGGGTTTATTCAGGTCACCAACTACGGATTGCCCATCCTCACCATGCCCTATCTGGTCAGGACCTTGGGAATCGCAAACTACGGTCTGCTGGCCTTCGCGCAATCTCTTGGCCAATACTGCAAGCTGATCATCGACTATGGGTTTGACCTGAGCGCCACCCGAACTATTTCTTTGGCGCAGGACGATCTCGACGTCCGGTCTCGTGCCTTTTCCAATGTCCTCTGGATCCGGCTGGCTCTGGCTCTTGCCTGCCTGGCCCTTCTGTCGGCTGTTGTGGGGGCTACCGATAAGTTGCGCTTTTACTGGGACATTCACCTGTTGACGTTCGTAAGCGCGTTTGCGTCTGCACTTTCTTCCATCTGTTTTTATCAGGGCATTGAGCGGATGGAGTACATTACCTATCTCTACACGGCAAGCCGGCTCATCATTACCGCTTCTATCTTTCTCTTCGTTCGCAGCGAAGCGGACTACTATAAGATGCCGATTATCAACGGCGTCACGGAGTTGGCCCTAAACCTGGCGGGTCTCTGGTTTGCCCGCCGCCGTTTTGGATTCCGTCTCCATGCGCCTGCGCTTGCGGAACTGCGCCGCGGTCTTTCCGAAGGGTGGCATCCGTTCGTCAGCTGGCTGTTCCAAAACTCCTATACGGCGGCCCGTACATTCGCTTTGGGTCTGTTTAACAGCGAAAGCATCACAGGCCGGTTTGTGCTCGCCGCGCGGCTATCGGAAATCTGCCAGATGTTCCCCTTGGCCAGCTTGTTGCAAGCAATCTATCCGCGCCTGAGCCGGATGTATGAGGAGGACCCGCGCCGCGCCTTTGCCGCAATGCGGCGTTTTCAGCTCTGGACCACCATTGCCTACACGGCCGGAATCCCGGTAGCCATGCTGTTGGCTGGCTGGGTAATCCGGTTGGTCGCCAAGCAGGAGTTTCCGGAAACGCTGCTCTCGTTGCGGTTGTTGCTGGCCGGCGTATGGATCATCAATTTGAACGCCTTCCGGATGCAGTTTTTGTTGGTTTCCAAACGATATGCCAACTATTCGAGGCTGCAGTTAGTAGCCGGAACCGCGGGATCGATTCTGTTGTTTGCCGGCTCCTGGGCTTATTCCTACGTCGGCGTTGCCGTGTCGCTGAATCTGGTGTCGATTTATCTGCTGCTGGCTACGATGCAGTTGGTGAAGCCGCCGGAGTTACCGGACGAGCCACCGCGGTAAGGTCGGAGAGATCCAATACCGGTATGCCGCTGGCCGCAATACGCGCTTTGGCTTCAGCCGATGGCTTCTGCGCCAAAATGATGTGATCGGCCCATTCCAGCAGCGTCTCGAGCGATGGCTCCATGAGCCGCCCGATATGCGGGATTGCGTTCAACAGGTACTGTTGGTTGCTGCCATAGATCCGGTCCAGTTGGATATGCGGGTCATGGATGCGCATCTGGCGCCCTTTTCCGATCAACTGTTCCAGGAGCTGAACAACCGGGCTTTCGCGGAGATCGTCCGTGTTCTCCTTGAACGCTAACCCGAAGATGCCCAATTGCGGCGCCGGTAAACTGAGGGCGGCTTCCAGGGCGCGAGCCAAATGGGAACGGTTGCTTGGCAAAACCGCTTCCAGCACGGGTAACGAAAGGTCCAGACGGGAAGCCCGGAAGGAAAGAGCGCGCAGATCCTTCGGTAGGCAGGACCCGCCAAAGGCAAATCCGGGTTTCAGGTAGGCCGGGGAGATGTTCAGGTGCGTATCCCGGCATACCGTGTCCATGACTTCCGCCGGCGATACGCCCAACGAAGCGCTCAGCGTTCCAATTTCATTGGCAAAGGAGATTTTCAACGCATGGAAAGCATTGCAGGCGTACTTGATCATCTCGGCCGTCCGCAAAGAGACCAGGCACGTTTCCCCAGGCAAGCCGCTATAGATTCCGGCCGCTTCTTCCACGGCGCTTCGGTCATGCCCGCCGACAACGATGATGGACGGCTCCAAAAAGTCTTTCACCGCCGTTCCTTCGCGGAGGAATTCCGGGTTGCTCACAATGGCGACCCCGGGCATTTCTCCCAGTACGCTGCCCAATACTTCATCGCAAGTCCCCGGAAAAACGGTGCTGCGTACGGCGACAATCAGCGGCTGCCCGTTCCGCCCGGGAACATGGGCGGCGATTTCCGCAGTGACGCGCCGGAGTTGGTCCAAACCCAGATTGCCGTTTTTTTCCGATGGCGTGCCGACGCATAACAAGGCAATGTCGCTCTGTGCCAGCGCTTCATCAAGCGAAGTGGTGGCCGACAGGCGTCCGGCCTGCCTTCCCGCGGCGATCAGCTCTTCCAAACCCGGCTCAAAGAAGGGCGCGATGCCTTCATTCACGGACCGGACTTTGTATTCATCGCGATCAACGCCAATTACCTGGTGTCCGAGGCGGGAAAAACAGGCCGCCGAAACGCATCCTACGTATCCAAGTCCAACAACTGCAATCTTTTTGGGCGGAGGCACACATTCAGTATGGCATGATGTATTTTTGCGGAAAATCGCGTTGGATCCCGGCATTCAGCCATTTTTACTCTTACTTGGACCCTTCCCTCCCCCGCACGGCGGCGTCCAAACCCATCTAGTCGCGTTATGGCGATATATGCGCGCGGCTGGACTTGGCTGCGAAGTGATCAACCTGACTCGCCATCGCCAGGCGAGGGAAACGGGGGTTCACGTACCGGGCAGCGCGTTTGCGGTCGTCCGGCTTCTGGTGCAACGCCGCGCGCGTATCGTCCACCTGCACTTCGGCGGTTCTCTTTCGCCGCGGCTTCTAGGGCTATGTCTGGTCGCCTCCCTCCTTCCCGGCCGGAAAGTCGCGCTGACGTTTCATTCGGGCGGCTACCCTACGTCTGCGGCGGGTTTGCGGTTAGGGCCTGGGTCGATCGCGGCGCGAATTTTGCGCCGTTTGGACGCTTTAATTGGCGTAAATGAGGAGTTAAGCGCCTATTTTCGACGCTTGGGAGCCAAACCGGAGCGTGTTCACACCATCATTCCTTTTGCCTTGGCGGAGCCTCCAGCGCCGGGACCCTTGCCCGAACCTCTGCACTCGTTCTTTGCTTCCTCGTCGCACTGCCTGTTCTCTGCCTCCGGATTTGAGCCGGAATACGATATTCCTTCTCAATTCCGAGCGATGGAAAAGATTCTCGCCCGGTTCCCCCGGGCCGGGTTGGCCATCGCCGGTTATGGACGCCGGGAAGCGGAGATACGGGCGGCGGCGGCGGCATTGCCGTGGAAGGACCGTATCCTTTTGTGCGGCGACGTGCCCCACGCCTCCGTACTGGCGGCTATGCGCACCGCCGATGTTTGCCTGCGTACCACGCTCTACGACGGGGATGCGATTTCGGTACGGGAAGCCATGGCAATGGGAACTCCAGTGATCGCTACGGATAATGGCATGCGCCCCGCTGGGGTCCGGCTGGTTCCCATTGGCGATAGCGAGGCGCTGGCCGCCGCGGTTGTGGATGTTCTGACCGCCTCGATTCCGAAAACTCCACTTGCTCCCGATGCCGGGCTGGAACATTTACGCACAGTTGCCGATCTGTATAGGGAGATGGCCGGCACTCGTTGGCCGCTGGGATCCCAATGATATTCTTGAGGGGGACAGGCGCCTTTTAGCCGGTTTTTTTATGCAATCCTCCTCTTCCGGTTCGTCTGTGTGGTTATTTTCCCGCCGGCAGGTTCAAATTCTGCTTCTGGCCGCTGCCATCCTCTTTGTGGCGCTGGCGGCGGGAAGTCTCATGACAAAACGCCCGTGGAGCGACGAAGGGTGGTTTGCCAGCGCCGGCTTTACCTTGGCGGAAAAAGGGTATATGGGAACTCCGGTCATGGACGAAAGCGGTACCGGGCTTACCGGCATTCACCAACGGACCTATTGGGTGCTTCCCTTTTACTTCCTGGTGCAGGCGGCTTGGTATAAGATTTGGGGCTTTCACCTGTTCACCATGCGGGCGTTGTCGTTGGTTCTCGGGCTCATTGCGGCCTGCTGCTGGTATGGGAGCTTGCGCCGCCTGGCGGGGCAGACGGTCGCTGTCTTGTCGTTTGTCCTGATTGTTACGGACTACTACTTTATCCAGGCGAGTTCGTTTGGCCGCTACGATATGCTGTGCCTCACGCTGGGCGCCGCCGCTATCTGGGTCTACCTGCGGTGGCGGGAACAACACCTGCTGCCTGCTTTGTTTGTTGCCCAGTGCCTCTTGTGCGCGGGCGGGCTCACCCATTTTCTAGGCATCATGGCCTTTAGCTGGTTCTGGATTTTAGTGTTCTGGCAGGACAGGAGCCGGTTGCGCCTCGTCCATTTACTCCTATGCGCGATTCCGTATTTGGTGGGCGCCGGACTTTGGTACAGCTATATTGCACAGAGCCCGGCGGATTTCCGGACTCAATTTCTAATCAACGCCACTATGTCCGGCCGCGTGGAAGGCGCATCCAATCCGTGGACGTCTTTGATCCAGGAGATTCAGGGCCGGTATTTGGTTGGGTTCGGGTTGGGGACTCATTCCGCGGTTCATTCGGGCCCAATTTGGATGAAGAGTTTCATATTGATGGCCTGGGTTTGCGGCTTGGGGGTAGCTCTCCTGGCGCCGGATCTCCGTCGCCGCCCCGTAGTCCGGGCGTTGCTGGCGTTCACCTTTATCGAATTCTGGACCATGGCTCTGCTCGACGGCCATCGACAGACTTGGTACCTGGCTTACATGACGCCTCCCTTTGCTGCCCTGCTGGCGATCGCAATGGAATGGTTCTGGGCCCGTTTCCCGCGCTTGCGGTGGCTGCCAGTGGTTTGCCTGGCCGGACTGGTCGCATTGCAAGCCGGCGGGTCTGCCTTACGGATGCGATTCAACGTATACAAAAACCAATTTGTTCCAGCCGCCGCCTATATCAACCAACATGCAACGCGCGAACAGATGGTAATGGGCAGCGCTGAACTGGGATTTGGCATAGGGTTCGACCGTAATCTGGTGGATGATATTCTCGTTGGCTTTCGAAGCGGATACCGGCCGGAGTTTATCGTGTTGGAATCGAACTGGCAGGGGCTCAAAGAAGTCTTCCGGACGGAAAGGCCGCCCGTTTTTGCCCATATGCAGCGTTTGTATACCGAGCAGTACCGGCTGGTCTATGACGAAAACGGGTATCAAATCTGGCAGCGCATCCCCTCTGCCGTTCCTTGACGGCTGGCCGTTCTGCCGGCCAACGATAGCGCTTTAGCCTTCCACCACAATGCTCGCCCGCAATCGGAGAATGCCAACGCCGCGCACACGCGCCACGGCGTAGCTGGCCTCTTCGATCTGCCCCAGGCAACGTGACCGCCATCCCCACGCGCCGCCTTTTCCCCGTTCCACCTCGGTTCCGGCCGGAAACACCACACAGTCTTCCGCCCCTTCCCCCATATGCCAGAACTGCTCGGCGAGGTGTTCCCCCGGGCCGGCATCAATCTCGTCCGTAATCTCTATACGGCCCTCGCGCTTATGGAAATGTACCGTTCGCCGGTGCTGCACATTCCGGTACCGGCAGACGGCGGTCAGGCAATCCGTCTGTTCACCGGCCTCCCATTGTTCGATCTGCACGTCTGGCCGGCTACGCCATCCGAACGGGTAATCCATATCGCCCTGTTCGGCGCCGTCTACGCGCACGGTATTGTGCGCGGCAGTGGAACGGAACCAATCGCGGCGTTTTCGGTCGGAGACATAGGTATATGTACCTGCGTCCACAAGCAGTTCTCGTTCGCCTCGGCGAACGAGAATTTGCAGAGAGTCGGAATGACTGTGTCCGCCGCGGCGCGAGCCGAATCCGCCGGCGTCCACCCATACCCGTGCGTCACCGTGCGCCATGGCAACCAATCCCGCTTCCGGAAATCGCCGCGAGGCAGGAGCGGGCGCTCCCCCGCCCCTGCCGGAAATTGCCGCAACGCCCAGCCACCAGGCAGCCTGTTCGGCAGCGCTGTCCGGATAGTGCGGAAGGGCATTGTTTTGCAAGGCGAGGTGCGCAGTGGTGACAGTGGCCTGGTAGAACCGCTCCCGGGGGCCATACGGGTGAAAGAATCGTCCGCCGTCGTCATCGCCCGCCAGCGGCATAGGTCCTCCGGAACCGCTCCAGGCGTCCAGGTACTCCGCCATCGCCGCCAGGCGTCCAGCCAATTTCACCGGTTTACCGGCCAGAAGCCAGTGAAAAAGAAACATATCGAGCGCGTACACATGGTAGTAGCTCGACTGTTCAAAATCAGCGCCGTCGGCAAGGACCTGGTAATCGATCTCCTGGGCCAGTATCTGCTCGCCGGTCTGCCTCCAGCCGGAGGCTGCGGGCCATTCCGGGTACAACACGCCCAGGGCATGCAGCGCCACGGCTTCCCCCAGCAGATGCGTATTGCGGGAAAAATAGATCGACAAATTGTAGGCAAGGTGCAATCCATGCCGGTAAAGCTCCAGGCGTAGCCGTTCCCGTACGGCGGGCGTTAGACTCGAACCGGCCAAATGGTCAATCCAGATCCAACTCAGAGCCCGGAAAGACACTTCCAAGGCGCTGGCCCAGTGCATGCCCCGTTGAAAGGGGTTCGATTCTATAAATCCAAGGAGCTGACTCTCTATGAGCGCCAAATAGCCCGTCCGGACGGCCGGGTCTTCTTCGAGGAGAGCCGCCTGCGCCAGTAGAACCAGATGCTGGTGGCGCGCGGGCTCCCAAACCCGTTTATGGTCGCCTACTTTTGTGGGGTCCAGATAGGGAATCCGACGGAAATAGTCCAACCCGCTCTCCTGCCCGCTTTGCCAATCCCGCCGCCAAGCCGGTTCGCGGCCCAAGGCGACAGTCGTATCGAAGAGCGGATACTTTCCATCGGACAGAGTACGCGCCAACTCCCGTACCTTGTCCGCATAGGGGCTGCCCGCCAACGCGCGGGCTACCGCTTCCGGATCGGGCAGACCGGACAGCCGGTGCGGCGGAGAGACCAGCCGCGGAGCGGGCGGAAAGCACAGCATCCGGATATTAGCGGTTTCCTGGCGCAGGCGGAAAGCAATCTCTGCGAAGCTTCTCACCGCGTTCCCTGCCCTGCCGGCTTCGCCAACGGCGGAAAAACAAGAAAAAGAAGAGGATGGAATATGAGGGAGTGCACCGGTCTAGCCGATAAAAAAGAAAGGGACGGTACTATTGATATGGTCAGGGAAGACATTTAGGAATGCACGTTAATTGGGTAATTGTAGGAGCCGGTTTTACCGGATGCACGCTGGCGGAGCGGATCGCAACGCAGTTGAATCAGAAAGTTCTGTTGATCGACCGCCGTCCACATATCGGTGGAAACGCCTATGACCATTACAACGAACACGGCGTTTTGGTGCACCGTTACGGCCCGCACATTTTTCATACGAACTCGCGAAAGGTGTGGGAATACCTCAGCGCGTTCACCGAATGGCGTCCCTACTACCACCACGTCTTGGGTGTCGTGGACGGGAAACAAGTACCGGTTCCGTTTAACCTCAACTCGCTTTACGCTCTCTTCCCGCCCCGATACGCCGCGCAATTGGAAGAACAATTGCTCGCCGGTTACGGATATGGCGTCAAAGTGCCTATTCTCAAGATGCGCGAGAGCGACAATGCCAGCCTCCGCTTTTTGGCCGGCTACATCTACGACAATATTTTCCTCCACTACACCCGGAAGCAGTGGGAACTCGATCCGGACCAGTTGGACCCGGGCGTTACCGGGCGCGTCCCGGTCTACATCAGCCGCGATGACCGTTATTTTCAAGATACCTGGCAAGCAATGCCCCGGGAAGGCTATACCGCCCTCTTCCAACGCATGCTAAATCACAAAAACATTCGCGTGCTCCTGAACGCCGATTGGAGCGAGATTGACGGTGAGGTCCGGTACGACCGTATGATCTACACCGGCCCCATCGACACCTTTTTTGGATACACCCACGGAGACTTGGCCTATCGCAGTTTGCGGTTCGACTTCCGGACCGTCGACAGCGAATGGCACCAGCCTTGCGGTACGGTGAACTACCCCAACGAACACGACTTTACCCGCATTACCGAACAAAAATACCTCACCGGGCAGACCGTGCCCAAGTCAACGATTGTGGTCGAATATCCGCAGGCCTACAAACGCGGCGAGAACGAGCCTTATTATCCAATTCCCCGCCCCGACAACCGCGAACACTACGACAAGTACCGGCGCGAGGCGGACGCTCTCAACGGCAAGGTACTATTCGCCGGCCGGCTGGCCGATTACAAGTACTACAACATGGACCAGGCCGTGGCCCGGGCATTGAAGATGTTTGAAGACGAGGTAGCGCCACAGTGACGCCGGAAACCCCGGAAGGAAAAATATGCGCCGTCGTTGTCACTTATAACCGCGCCGCTCTCCTTCGAAAATGTCTCCATGCGCTACTGGCGCAAACCCGGCCGCTCGACCATATTTTGGTGGTGAACAACAAGTCAACCGACCAAACCGCCGCCATGCTGGCCGAGGAATTCCCGCAATTAGAAGTCATGCAAATGACGGAAAATACAGGCGGTTCCGGCGGATTTGTTGCCGGCATGAAAGAAGCGCACGCTCGCGGTTACGATTGGCTGTGGATCATGGACGACGACGTAGAGGCCTATCCGCATGCGCTGGAAACCCTGCTTCGCTACCGCGATTTATCCGATTTTCTCCACATGCGGAAGGATCTCGCCGACGGCAACTGGCATTTTGAAGGAATGTGGGATTTCAACGTGATGACCGTCCGTATGTTTCCCTCCGAAAAATCATTCGCCAACGGCAAAGAATGGATGATCGTCAACTACAGCAATTTCGAAGGACCGCTGATCCATCGCCGCGTCATCGACAAGATTGGCCTGCCGGACGCCCGGTACTTTATGTACGGCGACGACACCATTTACGGGTTGCAGGCTTCTTTCCATACCAATCTGCTCTATATCAACCACACCGGTTTCCGCAAAGACTTCGGCTGGTCGAAGGGCATGGACCGGATGAGCTACTATTTCACGTTCCGCAATAACTATCTGACGCTGGAACACCTGCGCGCCCTGGGGATGCACATCAATAACACCTCCATGTGGCTTTGCACCTTGCGAAATCTCATCTGGTGCGCCGGGCATATCCTCAAACATCCCGGTCAACGCAAATGGAACCACGTTACCGCCATTTGGCAAGGCCTCCGGGACGGCATGAGCGGCCAATATCATCCGTACGGCCGCCCTCCCTGGCTATAGCCTGGGGGTGTCCATTCCGGGCGGACCGTCGCTGCTGAATGGAGGTTTCTGCGAGATTTCCAGAGAGCCGGAAACCAGCAAATCGGAATCCGGCAGACTGCGAAATGGTTCCACCAGCCGGGGCCGGATCTTGCGGATCATCGCCAAATGTTCTTCCGTGTAGTCCACGCCCAGCGTCAATTGTGTTTTGTGAGGTAATATTTCGACGGGATTGGCCGAATAGGTATCGTCAATCAGATGGGCGGCATAAAACGCCGTGCGGTACCCGCGTTGCTGCACTTGGTCCCGGTAATAATTCATCAACCGGCGTGCCGGGCGGTCGCTGTGCTTGGCCATCAGAGCGTACACGCCATCGGAAATGGTTAAAAACTCGAGCGCCGGAAAGCCATTGGCGTTAAACAGGCCATAGTCACGGTGATCGACTTTATGCAGCATCCACCCGCCCGGTTTCAGCAGTTTGTCCATGCTGCGGAAAAGCTTGTCTCCTTCGTAGATCTCCTGCAGAACGC
>DASTML010000027.1:0-70305 GCA_035714175.1 Bryobacteraceae bacterium
AGTTTGATGTGTGTAATTTTGAGGACGCGGATTTCCAGGAGACAGACTTAACCGGCGCAATTTTCCGGGGCTGCAATCTGAAAAATGTCGAGATGCAAAGGGTGAAGCTGACGAATGCCGACCTGCGGGGATCTTTAGTGGATGGGATGCACGTGAGCCCGGAAAGCTTGCGTGGCGCGACTGTTGATCCGACGCAAGCGATGGTGTTCGCACAGCTGCTCGGCATACGAATTTTGTAGCCGGACAGACTCAATTCGGATTAATCCTAGGGCTATTCGCGTACGATACAGGCTGGCAATCGGCAGTGGATTAAAGCCACTTACAAAATTAACAAAACCACACTCCCAGACTTTACCCCGCATGGGGATCGGCGTAGTATAGAGTGATTCGATCCAGACCGGTTAGTCACTATGTACCGGCTATTGAAGATCATTTGCAGGTCCAAACGTGAAGAAACTCACCTTACATTGTTCGGACATCATTCTTTCTATCCCCGAGTTGGGTATTCCCCCTGGTTTTGGCGCCGCCTTGTTGGTCGATCCCGGGACACCGATCCCTAGCCTGCGGGGGTCTGGCCGGGCGGCCTACATTGAAGAGGGGATTATCCGGGTGACAGCGCGGGGCGGAGCGCATGGCGGCGCTATCGTTGGGTACCGTTCCAAGGGGTGGATCGTCGGTGACTTGCTGCCGAACAGCGCCACGCCGTTTCCGCTAATGGCGAGCGCGGTAACGCGTTGTACCATACGAAATGCCACAACCAGCGGCATTTCCTTTCTCTCGCCTGCCGAACGAGAGGTTTTCCTGGGCCATGTCGCGGCGATGTACGCCTGCGAGATCGAAGCAATGATTCAGCGGGAAGCGGAACTGTACACACGAAGCCCCATGGACCGGATGTGCCTCTTCATCCGCGAATTCGCGGAACGGTGCGGCACACCCGGGGAAGGCGGAACGACGCAGCTTCGATTCCCCGTGCGGCAGGTGGAACTCTCCCGGTATCTTCACTTGTCACCGGAACATGTGAACCGTATGATTCACCGTTTGCGGGACAGCGATATCATCAAAGATCTAAAGTGGCCATTGATTACGATCAATACATCAGCCCTTCATAGCCTAATAGAGGCGAGCGAGACGCAAGAATTAGCATAACTTCTCCGATTTTTCCCTTGCCATATTGACTTTAATCAAGGATCGTTTTTGGCCAACCGACGATACGAACGATAAGTCGTATGCGTCCTCCATTTACTTCCTATACCGGCCGCCCTATTTTGCAGCTTTCGCGTGTATGGCTGGAGACGATACGCTGCCTAACCGCCGTCCTCCTCGCCATGGGGGGCGGCGCAATCGGGCAGGCTCAGATAACCGCTTCGCCATTGCAGGTGGTTTCCGCGGCCAATTTCCGGCCCATTGTCGCCCCGGAGTCTCTGGCGACCGTTTTCGGCGATGGATTCGCCACCCACAGCGCGGTGGGCGAATTGGACTGCAATGGTCAACTGCCAGTCACGTTGGAGGGAGTACGGGTACAAGTGGAAGGGCTTGCGGCGCGGCTAGTGTTTGTCTCGCCCACGCAGATCAACTTCGTTGTGCCGGCGGGGCTGCCGTCCGGGTCCCGAAAAGTGACCGTTCAACTGGCGGGAGGAGAGACGCGGGAGACCACGGTGTCCGTAGCCCGCTATGCTCCGGGATTATTCACCCTTCCGTGCCTGCGCGGAGACCGGGGAGCCATACTGGATGCCGTTCGATTCACGATGGAGCCGTTTCAGCCGGTGACGAATCGCTATTCCGGCCCGGACAAACAGACCCGGCTCGCCCTTTTCGGCACGGGCCTCCGCTTCGCAGCCGGTAACGATGGCTCCCCTATTGCCGTGGACGCACTCTACGGAGCGGGCCAAAAGATACAGGTTCCCGTGGAGTTTGCCGGTCCGGCCCCGCTGTTTGCCGGGTTGGACCAAGTGAACCTGGTGGTTCCGGCCGCACTGGAAAACGCGGGATTAGTGACTTTGCAGTTGAGAGCCGGCGAGGCCACCTCTAATGCCGTTACCGTGATGATGGCCAGCGACTGGGAACTGGTCCCAGGCCACACGCCCGGCGCCTACCGCGTGGCGACGCTCGCAGGCTCCGGGGAGCGCAGCCGGACTGGCGATGGGGGAGTCGCGCTGCAGGGAACTTTTGATACCCCCGTGGGCATTGCAATTGATAAAGACGGCCGGCGCTATATCGCCGAAGTTGGATCCCGCACAATCCGGCGGATTGGTTTGGACGGGACACTTGCCACCGTCTACGGCAACGGGCGAGACGGGGGGGACGGAGATGGCGGAGCCGCCAGCAACGCCTCCTTTCGCAAACCGGTCTCGCTGGCATTTGACACAGCTAACAACCTCTATATCGCTGACGAAGGCGACCACCGGGTACGAGTCGTGTCCCCGGACGGCGTCATTCGTAGTTTCGCCGGAACGGGAACGGCGGGACGGGCAGGCGTAGGCGGATTGGCCACGCGAGCGCAGTTATCGGCGCCTTCCGCAGTCGCTGTCGATGCATTCGGCTCCATACTCATCGCCGACACGGGAAATCACCGGATCCTTAAGATTACGAGTGACGGATTGGTCTCCCTGGTCGCCGGTACCGGCGAGCCCGGCTACGCGGGAGACGGTTTCGCAGCCTATCAGGCCAAATTGCAATCGCCCGGCGCCATGGCTCCAGCCAGCGATGGGACTCTATTCTTCGCCGATGCGGGGAACCGACGGATCAGGCGCATCGATTTGAATGGAACGATTCGAACGGTGGCTGGGTCCGGGCTGGATGGCGACCAGCGAAACGCCTGCGCCCCGATGGACGCGAATCTGGGTTGGGTAGCCGGACTGGCCCTCGATGGAGCCGGTACACTTTGGATTTCCGATAGCAAGAACCACCGCGTTTCCGCATTGGACGCCAGTTGCCTCTATGCGCCAATCGCAGGGACAGGGGCGGCCGGTTTCCAGGACGGCAACAGGGCGGGAGAGTCGCAATTCAACGAACCGCGAGCGCTAGCAGTGTTGGCAGATGGATCGATACTCGTTGCAGATAGCTTCAACAACCGTATCCGCCGCATCGCGGCCCAAGATTCCTGCCTCACGCTGACCGCTCTCACCTTCTCGTCGCCGGATGGCGGAGCTTCCCTGACGGGAACGGTCTTTGCCGCCTGCGTGTCCACGGCCCCGCGCACTTTGACGCTTCGAGCAAACTTCCCTGTCCAGAATCTACCGGAAACAGTCGTTCTTCCCGCCGGGGCGGACTCTGTCTCGTTTTCGCTGGTCCCCGGCCCCAATGCTTCAGGACGGCTGCTGGCCGTGGAGGCGAGCGACGGCGCCCAGACTGTAACCGGCAACTGGTTCAGTTCCCCGACCAATGGGAGCCCAGGCGGAACGGGAAGCCCCACGCTGACCATTCAACTGCCGCGCACTGCGCTTGTCGCTGGGCAGTCGATGAGCGGATCTGTGATCCTGCGCGGGCGTCCCATGCCGACACAAACTGTCACCGTCCAACTCAGCACGGAGGGTACGGGGGTAAGTCTTGCCTCGAGCGTCGTGATCCCCGCTGGCCAGGAGCAGGCCACTTTCCTGGTGCAAACCAACGCGGGCTCGCCCGCGCAGGACGTTACCGTACGAGCCAATACACTCGGAATGGGCGCAACCGCGCAATTTTCTTTACTTCCAGCCGACGGAGGCGGCCAGGGGATTCTCGCCTCGTTCCTGCTTACGCCCTCCACGGAGACAGGCGGAACAGCGATTGCGGGGTTAATCACGCTGGCAGCGCCGGCAGGCGCAAACGGTGTGACCGTGTCTCTGCGAAGCAATCAGCCATCGGCCCAGCCGCCGGTCTCCGTCCGCATTACGCCGGGGTCCAGTTCGGTGGGCTTTTCTATCGGAACCTCCGCAGTCACGGCGGTCACCACGGCAACGATCACGGCTACGGCCGGCAACGATCTTTCAGCCCGTCTGACGATCCAGCCGCGCGGAGGCGCGCAAACAGGGGAAATCGGCAGTTTGTCGCTCTCTCCCAATCCGGCTCCGGGAGGGGCATCCCCCGTGCTTACGGTCACGCTGACGGCTCCGGCGGGTATGGACGGCGTGTTGGTGCGCCTTACCTCCAGCAGCAGTTCGGCGCTGCCTCCTTCGACTCTTCTGATCCCAGCTGGAGCGACCCGTGCACAGGTTGAAATCCCGACAACCGGCGTGCGCTCCACCACACAAGCAACGATTACGGCCACATCGGCCAACTCCCGCACGATTCAGATGACCATTCTGGCGCCTGGGACCGGTTCCGTACCCGTGGCGCAGATCACCTTGCAACCGTCCTCTGTTCCGGGCGGCGACGCGTCCCTGGGTACCATTACCTTAGCAGCGGCCGCGCCGGACGGCGGCATTTCCGTGGGCATCACCAGCAGCCACTCCGCCGCAATGCCGGGCGGCGCCGTGTTCCTCAGCGCCGGCTCCACACAAGCCACCTTTTCCATACCGACGACATCGGTCGCCGCGGCCGTACAGGCGACCATTACCGCGTCCAGCGGCGGCGTCAACGTCTCCGCCGTGCTCACAATTACTCCTTCCAGCGCCAATCTGGCCAACATCGGATCCTTGCGCGTTGCTCCGGCTTCGGTCCCCGGCGGCGTCGCCTCGACAGGGACGGTGGAACTACAGAATCCTGCCGCTGAAGGAGGCGTGATCATTCGGCTCACCGCAGCGGATCCCGCGGCTACGGTTCCCGCCAGTCTCACAATCCCTGCCGGGCAAAGCTCGGGAACGTTTACGATCTCTACGTCAGGCGTTACAGAAACTAAACAGATATCGATTGTCGCAGCCTCCTTAAATAGCGTGACAACTCTGCTCACGATTACCCCCGGCAGCACAGGGAGCGCGACAGTCGGCGGGATCACCATCACCCCATCCAGTGTCGCGGGGGGCGCCAGCGCAACGGGTACAGTGACACTCGCCTCACCGGCGCCGTCCGGAGGCGTCGCCATATCTCTTTCCAGCAACCACCCCGCAGCCACGGTTCCTGCTGTTCTTGTGATTCCAGCTGGTGCGACTGCCGGGACGTTTGCGGTGGCAACTGCCGCGGTTCCCGCCACAATTACCGCTGTGATTACCGCCGCATCGGCCAACAGCATGACGGCGTCATTGACCATCCAATCCGGTGGGGCCGGACAGGGAACGCTCGGCACACTGTCGATATCACCGCAATCGGTCGCGGGAGGAGGTTCCGCCTCCGGTACGATAACGCTTGCCGCGCCCGCGGGCCTGGGGGGCGTGTTGGTGAACCTGTCCAGCGGCGGCCCGGCCGCGACGGTACCCGTAAGCGTCGTAGTTCCCGCGGGCAGCAGCAGCGGCTCATTCCCCATCGCGACCTCGCCAGTCAGTATGACGACCCCAGTGACGATCTCGGCCTCTTCGGCCAATAGCGTTTCCGCCGTCCTCACCGTGCAAGCGCCGCCGACCGTGGAGGCAACCATCGGATCGATCTCCATTGCGCCAAATTCTGTCTCGGGCGGAAGTACGGCAACCGGCACTGTCACTCTGGCGGCCGCAGCGCCCGCCGGGGGCGTACGGATTTCCCTTGCCAGTTCCCTGCCGTCCGCAACAGTTCCCGCCACGATTGTTGTTCCAGCAGGGCAGACGGCGGGTACATTCCTGATTTCGACCGCCACCGTCACCTCCAGCCAGTCGGCCACTATCACAGCTACATCGGCAAATACGGTAACAGCGACGCTCGGGGTTCAGCCGGCCTCAGCGGCGGGAACGGGAACGATCGGCAACATCTCCGTCGCCCCATCCGCGGTGGGCGGCGGCGGCGCGGCAACTGGCACTGTGACATTGGGATCCCCGGCAGGAGCGGGCGGAGTGCTCGTCACGCTGTCCAGCAACAGCACGGCGGCATCGGTACCGGCTTCCCTTCTCATCGCGGCGGGATCCGCGAGCGGAACATTCCCCGTGTCGACCATTCCCGTTTCATCGAATACTACGGTGACCATCACGGCAACCTCGGCCAACACGGTAAGCGGTACACTCCTGGTGCAAACATCCGCTCCCGCCCTGGCCGCTATCGGTACCCTCTCTGTTTCGCCCAATACGGTGACGGGCGGGTCAACAGCAACAGGCACCGTTACGCTCGTCCTGCCGGCGGCGATTGGCGGCGTTTCGGTCAACCTGTCCAGTTCGGACACCGCGGCGACACTGCCTTCCAGTCTGACGATTCCGGCGGGCCAGAGTATAGGCACTTTCGCCATTCCCACGACCGCGGTTAGTACTTTGCGGATGGCTACGATCACCGCATCGTCCCTTACCACTGTAACCGCGGGACTTACGATCAACCCGGCCGCGCCTGCCTCCAGCACAATTCTTGGGTTGACGCTGTCGCCAGCCTCGGTGACCGGCGGCAACCCGGCTACCGGAACGGTGACGTTGGCCGCCGCGGCGGGGAGCGGCGGCGTTGTGATCGCGCTGAGCAGCAACAACGGCGCCGCCGGGCTTCCGGCGACCCTCACCATACCGGCTGGCTCTGCCAGCGGAACGTTCACAGTGACCACCTCGCCGGTAGGGAGCGCGACGATCGCCTCCATTACGGCGCAGTCCGCCAACACAGTGACCGCGGCGCTCAACATCGGCGCCTCGCAACCGGGCGTGGGCACGATCGGCTCGTTGACGCTTTCGCCCTCGACGGTCGCCAGCGGCGCGGCTTCCACCGGAACCGTAACTCTGGCGGCGCCCGCTCCGGCAGGCGGCGTATTGGTCAATTTGAGTAGCGGCAACGCGACCGCGACCGTGCCGGCGTCGGTCACGGTGGCGGCTGGGAGCAGTTCGGCCTCGTTCCCCATTTCGACAGCCCCGGTCAGTAGTGCGACTACGATCGCCATCACCGCCTCGTCGGCCAACTCGGTCTCGGCAAACCTGACCGTTCAGGCGGCCGGCCCCTCGCTGGCCATCGTGTCCGGGTTGACGCTCAGCCCCTCGTCCGTCGTGGGCGGTGCAGGGGCAACCGGTACGGTGACGCTCGCCGTGCCGGCGACTCCCGGCGGCGTCTCGGTGAGCCTGTCCAGTTCGGATCCCTCCGTCACAGTTCCCGCCAGCGTCACTATTGCCTCCGGGCAGAGTTCGGCTACCTTCGCAGTGTCCACGTCAGCGGTAGCGGCGGCGCGCACCGCGACCATTACGGGTACTTCGCTGACCAGCGTTTCGGCACAGTTGTCCATAACTCCGGCAGGACCTAACACAGTGACGCTCAGCGGCATCAGCCTTAGCCCGTCGAGTTTGCAGGGCGGCGCGGCTGCGACCGGAACGGTAACGTTAGCCGCGCCCGCGCCGGCAGGCGGGGTCAGCATATCGTTGCTCAGCAACAGCGGCAATGCGACAACGCCGGCCAGCGTGAGCATCGCCGCTGGAGCGAGCAGTACGACATTCTCCATCACCACGCTCCCAGTGGGTTCCTCCACGACTGTGTCCATTGCGGCCACCTCCGCAAATACGGTGTCGGCATCCCTTACGATCCGGCCACCGTGTGTCAGCAGCCTGAGCCTGACCGTGAATATTACGGATCTGCTCAGTGGAGGCGGGTTGCTTAGCGGCCCGGTCACCTTGACAGGACCGGCGCCGCAGGGCGGTATGCCGATTCAGTTTGTGGCCGGGTCGACAAACCTGGGAACAGTTACGATTCCTGAGGGACAAACAAGCGGGAGCGTAAGCCTGACCGTCTCCAATCTGCTCTCGCTGATCGGATCGGCCGTTACCGCGTTAACAGGTGCGCCATGCGGCGGCGTCAACGTCACTCTGCAACTGAGCAGTCCGTTGGTTGCGGCCGTTTCGATTGTGCCGTCTACTGTGACAGGCGGAGCCGGGGCGACCGGAACGATCTCGTTGGCCGCCGCGGCTCCAACGGGCGGAGCTACCATCGGACTCGTTAGCAGCAATCCGGCAATCGCTGCCGTGAATAGTTCCGTAACAATTCCCGCTGGACAGACCAGCGCTACGTTTGCTGTGACTACGACAAGTCCCGTCGCCACACAGACGATCTCTATTACGGCCACGGCCGGCAATAGCCGTTCCGCCTCTCTCATTGTGAATCCCGCCGGCGTGCAGATTGCAGCCTTTTCTCTTTCATCCGGGAGCGTCACCGGAGGATCCGGCGCTACCGGAACCGTGACGTTAACCGCGCCCGCCCCATCCGGAGGCGCATTGATCTCGTTATCGAGCAACCACGCCGCCGCCTCCGTGCCCGCCTCCTTTACCATCGCCGCAGGGACCACAAGCGGCAGCTTCCCCATCACTACCAGCGCGGTGGGAGCAAACGCACAGGCGACGATCCGGGCAACGGCTTCCAATTCGGCAACAAAGACGCTGACTGTGCTTTCGCCCTGTGTAAGTGGATTGACATTGTCGATTGGATCGCTGCTTGGCGGCCAGAATACGACAGGTACCGTCACACTAACGGGACCCGCCCCGGCAGGGGGCGCAACGATTCCGCTGGCTTATGTGGGAGCAGGCGTCACTGGTCCGGCCAGTGTCGTGGTGCCTGCCGGCGCAACGTCCGCTAACTTCACGGTGGGCACGGCGGCGGTTGCCACGATACTGAGCTCAACGATTCAGGCGCTCTTTGGCTCCTGCTCGCCAGTTACCGTCAACCTCTCCGTCACGCCCGCCATTTTAAGCGGAATCAGTCTGACTCCCTCGACACTCAATCTCTTGGGGTCCAGCACCGGCACGGTCACGTTGAACGGGCCGGCGCCAGCTGGCGGGCGCGTCGTATCGCTCTCGACCAATCTGCTCCTTTCGCAGCTTGGATTCCCCTCTACGGTAACGATACCCGCCGGTGCGACTTCAGCGAACTTCACAGTGAACAATTTGCTGTCCGCGCTTTCCGGTCTTTTGCAGCCGCTGGTAGGGACTCTATCGGGGACTCTGAACGGAATAACTGTCAACACAGGAATAACATTAAAGGTCCTCTAGATACATTTTTCTATTCCGTTGACTAGAGTCAAGAAGTGATTCCGGAGTACGGCCGATATCTTCTATAGGATGCCGGAGACGTCATTGGGCGTGTCCGGGGTCCTAGGATTCGCAAACACCCCGCCCATATTCGCTTCGCATCAATCAGCAAGCCACAACCCACATCCTGTCTCCGGCCCAGCCGCAATAGATAGGCGGCGGGAAACTATCAAAAGGAGTTTATCAACATGAAGATTCCTATACCCACTATGAGCGTGGCAGCGGGGCTTGCTTGCTTGTGCACGGGGGCTACGCAAACAGTGACACAAACTGTCTCGGCCAGTGTAGCTCCCGCCGCCAAGATATCCGTACCCGCTTCCGCCAGCCTCTTATATAACGGCGGAAGTTTCTTAGATTTTACGGGAGCATTTACCTTATCTTATAAAGCAAGAACCGGGACTTCTACTTCTGTTTCCGCCGGGATGCGCGTCTCCACGGATTTCACCCCCTCGGGAGGACCATCCGCCGCAGCCGGCCATCTTACCTATACCTGCGGGAGCGCGACGTTGGGGACGGGATGCACAGGGGCGACCACAGCCTCGACTGCCGCCTCGCAGACCGTTCTGACATTGCCTGCTCTCGCATGTACGGGCGGCGGTTCTCCTTGCAGCACAGCGGAACCGAACACCGTACAACTGCAGTTCCAACTTCGAAACCTGCCTTCGTTTGCGACGGGCGCCTACAGCGGCCAGCTTCTGTTTACCATTAGCGCTCTTTAGCGTCTGGATGTTACTTATGCGCCTATTCCATTGCCCTGTCCTGCTTGTACTTGCCGCCGCACTACCGATTTCCGCGCAGTTCGCCTCGTCGGGAACGACAACGATGTCGGTGACCGTACAGCCCGAAGCAGCCATCCGCATCGATACTGCCGTCACCACGCTGACAAGCACGGGGACAGCCTTCAGCAATTACACCGGTACGACAGCGTTTACTTACAAGATTCGAACGCTGGCCAGCGGCGGCTCGGGAGCGATCCAGCTTCAGGTGACCGCCGACTTCAGCCCGGCAAACGGTCCGTCGGTAGCCTCGCCGCCGACAGCAGGCGACCAATTGACCTATGTGTGTACGGTGAGCGCGCCAGGGACGGGGTGCACCGGCACACAGGTCGCCAGCACGACTGTGGCAACGAGCGTCTCCACTTTTGGGGCCAACGCAAGTTCCACGTCGAACGGAAATAGCGGTTCGGTCAGTTGGACTTTGACCAACGATCCGGCGTATCGAACCGGCTCCTATACGGCAACCACGACGCTGACGATCAGCGCCACCTGATCGGGCGGGCGGTATGAAATCTCGCTCTCCGCTTCTCTTCTTACTCCTTTTCTCTGTGTCGGGGGCCTGTCTTCCGGCCGGAGACACTATCAAAACGAAGCACGCAGAATCCGGCAATCGCGGTCTGACAGTGATCAGCATCTTCACCGTGTCTCCGACGGCGATCAGCTTTTCACTCTCTGACCCTGATGCCGGGCCTGTCGCCGCCTCCTCCGCCGTTACGATCAATTGGACGCTGGTTGGCGTCGCGTTGAATGGGAATTGGCGGATCGACGTGCAGGCTCCATCCTCCACCTTCCCTAGTTGTCCGCGCATTCCTGTTTCCGCCATCCGGGTTACCTGCGGCAGCGCCAGTATCTCCGGCCTGGGCCTCGGGGGCAGCGCCACCTGTGCGGCTTCATCCGCTCCTCTCTCCACAAGCCCCATTGCCATTGCCAGCGGCGTTGAGCGCATTGGACTTTCGACTACAACCGTCTCACTCTCCTTCACGATCACCGACAGTTGGCGCTATACGGCGCCAGAGGCCCCCGCATGCACTTTCGATCTCAGCTACATACTCTCCGTCGACTAGTCCCGGTCGCTGTTCTGGCCGCTACGGTCCCACCCAGCTATGCGCAGGTTGGGCTTGGTTTGGCGCCTATGCGGCTCGACGTGGCCGTTCAGCAGGGCCAACGTCAGACGGGCGTACTGGCTCTGACCAATGAGTCAGCGATTCCCGTACGGATTCGAGCCGATCTGCTCGATTTTCGGATCGATGAAAGCGCGAGCCCACTTTTCGCGCCGTCATTGGCCGGTGAATCGGCGTACTCATGCCGGAGTTGGCTGGCCATTAACCCTATGGAATTCGAGATGAGCGCGAATGAACGCCGGCTGATCCGCTATAGCCTCCGTGTTCCCAACGAAACGGGCCAGGGCAGTTTCCATTGTGCGGTGGGCTTCACGGCGGCGCCCCCGGCTGACGGATCTTCTTCCATTGGGATGCGCACCAATGTACGTGTGATTGCGGCGCTGTACCCAATGGTGGGCGATGTACCTCCGGAGGGGACTATCGATGCCCTTGCCGCAAGATCCAATGAGGAAGCCATCGTCACGGTTGTCAATACCGGCCAGCGCGTGTTCCGCGCAGCGGGAACAATCGATGTTCTCGATGAGGCGGGCCGAGTTATCGATAGCCAACCGTTGCCCGGGGTTCCCATTCTTCCTGCCCGTAAACAGCCGCTGCCGGTGCGGTTTGGAGAGGGGTTGCTGGCCCGCGGCCGCCGGCTGCGCGTACGGATGGATATCGGCGGCAGTGACATACAGGAGGCTAGCATAGACCTCCATGCGCGGCCATGAACGCCTGGTGACGTGCCTGCTCCTACCGCTGGCCGTTGTTGCCGCGGAAGAGCAGACCGGCCAAGGCCAAGTATTCTGGCAGTCTTATCACTTGGGGGGGTGGAGCGGAGCGCCGGGGACACTGACCGGGCTTGGCGTACATGCCCGCTACGTCACGGATAAGGCAGGGACCCTGACGGTGCACTCCGAGGGGTATGCCCTTTCGGGCTCGGCGCGACTGGGAAACAACTCCGTCCAGTGGGAACTTCCACAGTGGCGAGGGAGACAGTGGAAACTGACTGCGGGGGATTTCGACCTTTCCTCCTCCGTATTAGAACGTCCGTTTTACAACGTTTTCTACCCCAACCTGCTGGCCTCCGGAGCACGAATCGAGGCCACGGGGCGGCGGATTACCTACCAGGTATTTGCCGGGCAAGGGCTCGCCTACGACGGGCCACGCATTCCCCTGCGCCTTGCCGTTCCACAGACCATTCTGGGCGGAGGGATTCGCACCAGCCTCGCCAAAAACCTGCAGATCGGGCTTCGCGTCCTGCATATCCGCAACTCACTGGGGAAGTTACGGGACTCTCCGTTTGAACGAAACGCACTGGGCCTGGACCGCTCGACCAATGCAACGGCCCAGATTTTGTACACGCCGCGCGAGTCACTGAAGCTATTCGCCGAGTTTACGCAGAGCCTGCCCGGGTACGTACAGACTCCAGCAACCCCCGAACGAACCAATAGTTTTGTAGCTGGTCTGACCTACCAAAAGCCCAGGGAAACGGTGCGGCTGAACTACGTGAACCAGTCCCGCATCGACTTGCCCCTACTGCAAACCCGGACCGGCGACCGCCGCGGACCGTTTGCCGAGGCTTCCGTGCGCCCACTCCAGGGGCTCGAACTGTTTGCTTCCGCCAGCATGTATGAATCGAGTTCCAGAAATCCGGATGGGCAGCCCGCCATCCGCGCAACCTCCACATCCGGCGGGTTTCATTCACGGCTACCGGCGCGATTCGATTTATCGGGAACGATTACACAGGTGCGCGCAACTACAAATCCCTATGAGAGCCGGCAGAGGCAGATGGCCATAGTCCTTTCGCGGCCTATCGGGCGATCTACGATCCGGCTCTGGGCCCGGGAATTGCAGTTGCGCGATGCTTCGCTGCCGTCACGGCAGCGCTCCTGGGAGGTGGAGAACACCTATGTTTGGCGAAACGTCGTCGCCGGCGGCGCTCTCCGTTTGCAACAGATGAACGGAATGGGAACCCGAACAACGGCGTTTGGACGAGGGCAGTTGCAGGTCCGGCTTCGGACTCTCACGTTCTACCAAAACATGGAATATGGGCGTGACTTGGCCAACCAGACGCTTTTCGCCGCCAACCGATTTCAAACGGCCGCCGCCGGAATCAATTGGCGTCCCCATCGTGACTGGGCGGTCGACGCGGAGATCTTCCGGAACCGGTTGGTCACAACGCTCAACCCGCTCCAGGAGTTTGTCCTGAACGGCGCAGGGGTTGGTACTCCGGTCGTGCTTCCGGGTTTCCGGCAATGGACAGTGTTCGCCCGCGTGTCTCGTTCCTTTGGGTTTGGGTCCGCCCTTTCGGCAACGCAAGCGAATCGCATACACAGGCGCGACGGCGAAGCACTTCTCACAGGCTCGATTGAAGGATTTGTCCGGGAGGCTCCCGGGGAGACGGCGACGCAGGGGGTGGCCGGCATTGCGGTGCAGTTGGACGAGGACAGGATTGTCTATACAGACCGGAATGGGCGGTATCGGTTTCCAGATGTCGCCGACGGCACGCATGCGGTTCGTTTGGCGCCTCGTGAGTTGCCGGCCGAGTATGACGCCGCTTCTGAAAGGGAGTTGACGGTCGTCCGTGCCGGACGGGCCTCACGGTTGGATTTGCTGGTACTGCCGCTCAGTTCGATGCGGGGCCACGTGGCGACGGAGGCAGGAGATCCCGTTGCCGGCGCCATTGTCCGGCTGCGGCCAGGAGAGACAGCCACCCAGACCGCGGACAACGGGGATTTTCAGTTTTACAATCTGCGGCAGGGAGAATACGAGGTTTCAGTAGATCCACGATCTCTGCCTCCCCGCCATACATTGCTGGAGACCGAGCCGCTGCGGCGCGCTATACGCCCGGGATGGGAAGCAGAACCGGCCCAGTTCCGGATACGGGTTGAAGCACAACGCTCAAAACCAATTCGAATCGTGATTCCGGGCAAACAATGAGTTCCTGACAGAGCTCCCGCGACGTGTAATGCAAAACGAAACGCTATTCGTTTTCTGATACCCCATTCCAAAGTATTGACGATGATAACCAATTTGCAATAGAATCGCTCCCAGCCGGGTCACAATGTGTGTACTTTCTCCCGGACGAGAGGTTTTCTATTTTCATGCATCAGATACGTCGTCTGATTCTGTCCGCCGCTATTCTCACCGCCGCCTACGCGCAGGATTTTCGCGCCGCGTTGACTGGCCTGGTCTCGGACCCGTCGGGCGCTGCTGTCGCCCACGCCACGGTGAAAGCAATTCATTTGGACACCAATGCGGTATCGGAGACCTCGACGAACGACTCCGGCCGCTACTCGATTCCCTTCCTCACTCCGGGTAAGTATCGCGTCGAGATCGACGCCGCTGGTTTCAAGAAAGTCGTCCGCGAGAATGTGGAGTTGCAGATCAATACGCGCTCTTCCCTGGATGCATCGCTGGAATTGGGCGGCGTCAATGAAAAGATTACGGTGACGACGCAGATGTCCTTGCTGGAAACGGAGACGGCATCGCGCGGCGGCGTTGTGGACAACAAGCTGTTGCAGACGGTACCGAATGCGGGCCGCAATATTAACCAACTGGCTTTCGCGATGCCGGGCGTATACAAGCCCTCGAAGTCACAAGGCAATGCATTTACGCTGGACGATCTGGCCAATTCGCGGCCCTCGATCAACGGATCAGCCGCGGGTACGGGCGGTTCGGAAAACAATAACGACATTTTGATTGACGGTACCAGTGACGCCACAGGCGGACGCGGCGTCATCATGATTCCGGCGTTGGAATCCGTTCAGGAGTTTCGCGTCCTTACGAACATATACGACGCCCAGTATGGGCGCACGGGCGGCGGCATCGTCAGCACGACGACGAAGTCCGGCACTAACGAATTTCACGGCGCGGTGTTCAACCGCCGTTATGACAACCGGCTGAACGCCAACACCTTCGCCAATAACCGGCAGGGAGTGGCGCGTCCGGATCTGATTCAAAACAATTATGGGTTCCAAACCAACGGGCCGATTTTCATCCCGAAAATTGTCGATGGCCGCAACCGCCTGTTTTACCTTCTGAGCTTTGACAGCTACCCGCAGGCCAGCCAGTTTTCGGCGCAATACTCAGTCCCGCTGCCGGAGATGAAGAATGGCGACTTCTCCAAGTTGTTTGCCGCCGACGGCCGGCCGGTTCTGATTTATGACCCCCTGACGACGGTGCTGGGCGCGAATGGACAGTACAGCCGCACTCCGTTTGCCGGCAACCGGATTCCCGCGGACCGGATTAACCCGGTGGGGCAGAAGATGGCCAGCTTCTATCCGAACCCGACGAGCGCGGGCGATGGTCCGGCGAACGTGAACAATTACTACACGGTAAGCGACAACAACCGTTCGCTTGCGCAGTGGATGGGCCGCATGGATTACCGTTTGAGCGACAAGAACCTGTTCTTCGGCCGCTACGGGGAAACCGAGTTGAATCGCTGCTGCGATCGCAGCTTCCCGGAAGGCAGCCCGGCGGAAACAAGTACGATCCTTCCGCGCGGCCGTCGCGGCCGTACATTGACGCTGGATTGGTCTTCGGTGCTTTCCCCGTCGATGACGTTGAACGTTCGCGCCGGGTTCTCGCGGCTGGAGAACGTTTTCGGCAACTCGCAGACAACGGCTTATAACCCGGTGGACCTCGGCTTCCCGGCTTCCACGGTGGGCCAGTTTTCACGCCCGCAGTTTCCGACGATTTCGGCGGGCAACTATCGCAACATGGGCGCATCGCCGTCCTCCACGGCCGACGACACCTACACGTTGGGCGCGACGGCCGGCAAGGTGACCGGCACCCATGTCATGAAGTACGGCGTGGAAGCGCGCGACTACCGCTCGACCAATCTGGCTTTCGGCGCGGCTAGCGGCACCTACAACTTCACTCGTCTTTGGACGCAGAACAACCCGAACCAGGCTGACGCCCTTTCGGGCAACGAGATTGCCAGCATGCTGCTGGGCAATCCGACTTCCGGCAACGTGATTATCCCGATTACGCCGGCCTACAGCGGCCGCTACTACGCGTTATTTTTCCAGGACGATTGGAAGATTACGCGCAAGCTGACGCTGAACCTTGGCCTGCGTTGGGACTACGAAACGCCGGTCCGCGAACGGTATAACCGCCAAACGCGCGGTTATGCTTTTGACCAGGCAAGCCCGATCGCCGCTGGGGCCAAGACAGCGGCGGGAGTGGAAAATTGTCCGGCTTGCGCGGATCTGCGTGGTGGCCTGCTGTACGCGGGTGACAGCGGCGACCAGCGCTACGCCTTCAGTCCGGATCGCAACAATGTGCAGATCCGGCTGGGCGCGGCGTATATGTTGAACAACAAGACCGTTTTGCGCGGCGGTTTTGGCGTGTATTCACTGGGCCAGTGGGCCATGGGCGGCAGCAATGGCTACAGCCGTACGACCCAGATGGTGACAACCCTAAATAATCTGGTCCCGGCGGGCAGCATGAGCAACCCGTTCCCAACAGGCGTGCTACAGCCAGTGGGCAACACGCTGGGGCTTTCGACCGATTTGGGCATCGGCACCTCCTTCAACTACCTCAACCGCCGCTTGCCGATTTCCAAGCAGTACTCGTTCGGCATCCAGCGCGATGTGTGGGCGGGCATTGTGATCGATGCCTCCTATGTGGGCAACGTGACGGACGGCCTGCCGATCAGCGCTTCCTTGAACTACATTCCGGCCGACCAGTTGAATCAGCCGGCCAGCTACTACACGGCGGCGGTCACGAACCCGATGCGCGGCCTGCTGCCGAACAATGCGGCCCTGAACGGCGCTACGATTCCGCGACAGTCCCTGATGACGGCATTCCCGCAGTACTCCGGCCTGACGGCGAACAACGTTCCGGCAGGAAGGAACCGTTATGACGCGTTGCAAATTGCGGCCCGGAAGCGCTTCTCCAACGGCTTGAACTTCCAGGTGAACTACATGAAGACGAAGACCCTGGAACAGTTGACGCTGTTGAACGCGCAGGACGCCAACCTGGCGAACCTGGAGCAGTCACGTCTGGAAAAACGGCTGTCGATTTTTGATGTTCCGCAGAAGCTTTCGATTCTTGGCTCCTACGACCTGCCCGTGGGCCGGAACCGCGCCTTCCTAAGCGGCATGAACAAGATCGCCAATGGCGTATTCGGCAATTGGACCGTGGGTTGGAACTTCACCATGCAAAGCGGCTTCCCGATCGATTTCCCGAACGCGGCACCGATCGCCAACCGGAGCGCCAAATTGCCGTCCGACGAGCGGACTCTGAGCCGTTGGTTCGACACCTCGGTTTTCCCGAATACGGCTCAACCGGCGTTTACTCTTCGGAATTTCCCGACGCGGTTCCCGGACGTGCGTTTCATGGGCGTGCACAACTACGACATGTCCCTGTCTAAGGAAATCCCGATCAAAGAACGCATTCGCGTTCAAGTTCGTGCGGATTTTATCAACTCGTTGAACCGTCCGTACTTCACGGACCTGGTGACGAACCCGCCAAACGTGACCGCCGCCAGCTTTGGCCAGATCAACCCGCAGCAGAATAACGAGCCGCGGACCATCTTCCTCGAAGCCCGATTGACTTTCTAATAGCTAGCGAATTGATTCTCCCTTGGGGGGGGATGGCTTTCCGGCCATCCCCCCTTTTTTTGTTTACAGTTCGCGAACGCGAATGTTCTTGAACCAGGCGCGGTTGCCATGATTCTGCAGGACGATGGGAGTACGTTTTTTGGGGCGCTCGGCCAACATACGATAGACGGGATGCTGCACGCCCCACCGCTCGGCAATGCCCTGCAGGGCGGTGGGCTCGTTGAGTGAGGTGGAGACGATCTTCACGCCGTTCATCCAATGCTCGACCGAATCGCCGCGGAATACGATGCGGGACTGGTTCCATTCACCGGCGGGGCGGGCTACGGCGCGAGAGGGCGCCACCATCCCATACAGGGAGCCGCAGGAGTGTTTGGCATCCACTTTGGCATCGGCATGGCGGGCGTCGTCGATCATCTGGTATTCGAAGCCCACCACGTACTCCTTGGCGGTGCCGTTCGGAGCGAGTTGCGAGCGGACAGAGACCTTCTTCTCCATCTGCTCAATGATTTGCGTCTGAATTTCCTGCGTGGAGACCTTCGAGTAGTCAAAGAACTCGCTGTCTTGCACGCTGTATTTAACGCCGCTGTTGCCGCCGGGTTCAATGCGCCAGTCCCATTCAAGTTCGTACTTGCCGAACGTGGCCGTGGTGAAAAGGTCCTCGCGAATGCGGGGTTTGGCACGGGACATTAGAGCTCCGCCGTCAATCGCCCAACTATCGCCAGGAGGCGTACGAACACCGGGATCGTCCCAGCCGGCAAAACTCTTCCCGTCAAAAAGGCTCACCCAGCGGGCGGCGGCCGGAGCGCTGCGAATGGCGACCACGGAGGCAAGAACCGCCAGGACGCCGAACGAAAAAATGCGTTTCATTTCGCTTTTCAGAATATGGCAAGCGAAGGTGAAAAATGAAATGCTTATTGGGCCAGGGCTTCTCCGATGGCATTGGCCGCTTCGCGGACCTTTTCGCGCATCTGCGTCTGTTGCTCCTCGGGGCCAAGACGAATGAGGGGCACGGACATGCTGAGCGCGGCGAACACCTCGCCATGGGCATTCCGGATGGGAGCTCCGACGCATTGGCCTTCCAGGCAGGTCTCTCCCCGATCCATGGCGTATTGCTGCTCCCGGATCCGAGCGAATTCCGTGTGGAGTTCGCGTTCATCAACGATCGTTCGGTCCGTGATCACATTCACGCCGTAGCAGCGGAGTAAATGCTCCCGGCGTTCTTCGGACTGAAAGGCGGTTATACATTTGCCGAGGGAACTGGCGTGCGGCTGCAGGATGCGGCCAACGGTATTTCCCATGCGAATCGTATGGGGACTGTCAACAACAGCCACAACTTCGATGTGACTTTCAAAGAGCACTGCCAATCCGGTCGTCTCGCGAAACTCGCGGGTCAATTCCCGCATGTGGGGCGTGGCGGCTTCGAGCAGGTGGGAAATCAGACGTTCGCGGACACTCCGGCGCAGATCGTGATTGATGGCATAGCGTCCATCGTCGCCCTTTAGGGCGTAGCCTTTGGATTCGAGCGTATACAGGAGACGGAAGGCGGAGGGTTTCGTGAGCCGGACCGCGGCGGCCAATTGGTTTAGCGGCATCGGCTTCGGCGCAGATTCGAGAATTTGCAACAGATCCAACCCCTTAGCCACAGCGCGAGAGAAGTACTGATCCTCCGGCTCGTGCTCTTCTTTCCCCTTGGCGACCTTGCGAGTTTTATTCTTCAACCCTGGCATTGACCAGACATGATATCACCGGAATGGGCGCGCGTTTCAAAATTCGGACACGATTCGGCAATAGTTTCGGACCGGAGGCGGCTTAAACTCACGGGGAAAGATGAAAACTGGAACAAGCAATATAATCATGAGATGCTTTTCACAAAGTCGATACCGCCTACGTTGGCGATATTCGCGGCGGCATCGTTTTCTCTGGCCGCGCTGGACTTCCGGGACGCCGTGATCGTCGTTCCGACCGACGCTACGGCCCGAGAGAAGAAAGCGGCCCTGATGGTGGCGGAAGAAGTGGCCAAACGAACCCAGATCCGGCTGCCGATTCAGACAAACGGCGGAGGCCGGGCCACAATCACAATTGGCCGCGCAGGACGGCTGAAAGGCACGTTGGCGGGCACGACGGCCGGAGCGGAGGGGTTCACGCTGGCAAGTTCCGCGGAGGGATCCGGCACAGCGGCCGCGGTAGTGACTGGGAAAGACGACCGGGGCATGATTTTTGGCGCGGGGTACTTGCTGCGTCAATTCCGGATGGAGAGGCAGAAGTTGGAACTGGCGGGCGGACTGCGCGTGACCACGACGCCGGCAACCGCGGTGCGCGGTCATCAACTTGGATTCCGGCCGAAGACGAATTCGTACGACGCCTGGGATGTGGCGATGTGGGAGCAATACATTCGCGAGTTGGCGATTTATGGCACCAATACCATCGAGTTGTTGCCGCCACGATCGGACGACGCGCCCGACAGCCCTCATTTTCCGTTGAAACAGATCGACATGATGGTGGAGATGTCACGGATTGCCGACGAGTACGCGATCGACGTTTCCGTGTTCTATCCGGCGCTGGACCACGACTACTTTGACGCCAAGACCGTCGATTTTGCGCTAAAAGAGTGGGGCGAAGTGTTCCGTCGGCTACCGCGGATCGACGCCGTGTTCGTACCGGGCGGCGACCCCGGCGATACGCCGCCCAAGGCGATGATGCCGTTACTGGAAAAGCAGACGGCCAATCTGCACAAGTATCACCCGAAGGCGACGATGTGGATGTCGCCGCAGGGGTTCTCGCAAAAGTGGATGGATGACCTGGAGGCGATCCTCCAAACGGAGCCGAAGTGGCTCACTGGCATCGTTTTCGGACCGCAGGTGATGTATTCGCTGCCGGAGTTGCGCGCACGGGTCCCGAAACGGTATCCGATCCGGTTGTACCCCGATATTACGCATATGATGCACGCGCAATACCCTACGGCAGAGTGGGACAGCGTGTTTCCCATGACGGAGGGCCGCGAGATCGTCAATCCACGGCCGTTGGCGCAGCGGGCGATCTTTTTGTCCACGCGAACGCAAGGGAATGGATTTGTGGCTTATTCGGAAGGCTGCCATGACGATGTAAACAAAATGCTTTGGAGCGCGTTGGGGTGGAACCCGGACGCCGATGTGCGTTCGATTCTCGAAGACTACAGCCGCTTTTTCCTTGGCCCGGAGGTAGCCGTTGGGTTTGCCGAGGGCCTGCTGGCGTTGGAGCGGAACTGGACGGGGGCGCTCGCCACCAACACCGGAATTGATACGACGCTGCAACAATTCCAGGCCATGGAGCGGACAGCGACGCCGGCGCGGCGGGCGAATTGGCGGTTTTTACAGCCGCTCTACCGGGCTTACTACGACGCCTATTTGCGTGGACGGCTGCGGACGGAACTCGATGTGGAAGAGCGGGCGATGGATGCGCTGCGGAGGGCGCCGCAGACAGGCGCCGATACAGCCGTTCTGCGAGCGGAGACAGCCCTCTACGCCGCTTCGAGCACCGAACGAACCCGGGAGTTGCGGCAACGCGTATTTGAACTCGCCGAGGGACTCTACCAGAGCATCCGTATGCAACTGAGCGTGACACGGTATCAGGCGACAGCCATTGGGCGTGGAGCGAATCTGGACGCTATTGATTTCAGCTTGAACAACCGGGAATGGTTGCGGGCGCGGTTCGCCGCGATCCGGGCCACGGCGAAGGAAGCGGAGAAACTGGCGAAGATCGACGAGATTCTGCAATGGACGAATCCAGGGCCGGGCGGATTTTACGATGATCTGGGTAATCCGAATCAGCAGCCGCACCTGGTACGAGGAACGGCAACGTATGATGCCGATCCGGACTACCGGAAATCGCCGCTGGTCGGATTTTCTAACCGGGTACCGGAGATATCGGGCGCGCGTCGTTCCTGGTACGACCACGCCGAGGCGTTGTACGAAGGTAGCCTGCAAATGGAGTACACAGGTCTGGACCCGGCCGCGCAGTATAAGGTGCGTGTTGTTTATGGCGGCGACGCGATCCGGATTCCGATCCGGCTGATGGCCAATGGCGACACGGAGATCCATCCGATGCGGGAGAAGCCGCAGCCAGTGGCGCCGCTGGAATTTCCCATTCCCCGCGCAGCAACTGCCAATGGAAAGCTGCGGCTGGCGTGGACGCGCCCGCCGGGTCTGGGAGGCAATGGCCGCGGCGCGCAGGTATCGGAAGTCTGGTTAATTCGCGTGCCCTAGTTTGGAGCGAACATGAAGATATCGAGCATTCTGTGTATTGCGGCGGCCACGAGCGCCGCCTGGGCGGCGGAGTACCGTTCCGCGGTCATCGTCACCGGTCCTCGCGCGACGAAGATTGAGCGCAGCGTGGCCGCTTTACTGGCCGAGCGGATCGGCGAACCGACGGGACTGCCCGCCCATGTGGCGGAGACGCAACCCAAGGCGGCGCCCGGGCAGTTCGTGATTCTGCTAGGACAACCGGCGAACCACGATGCACTGTCCGCGTTGTTCGCGGCGCGGCGTATTCCTGTTCTTACGGATTTGGAACCGGGGCCGGAGGGTTTTCTTCTACAAACGACGGAGACGGCGTTAATGGCCGCCGGCAGAGATTCGCGCGGCGTTCTCTACGCTGCCGGCGAAATTCTGCGGCGGATGGAGATCGGCAAGAGTTCGTTCACATTCCCCAACGAGTTGACGGTGCGGACGGCTCCGGCATTTGAGATACGCGGGACGCAGTTTGGGCAGAGCAGCGTGGCGTTGACGAAGGGCAAGGTCCGGAAATGGACCGACGCCGAATTGCGGCATGCGATTCTCGACTTTGCGCTGGCCGGGTTAAACACCATGGAAGTGCACGAGGGACTGGGAGAGAACGACGTTCGATACCGGACGGCACAGGAGTTCGGGCTCAAGACACTGGTGCACTATACGCCAAACGCGGGCAGTGGACCGAAAGAGTGGCAGGCATCGGAATCGATTGGCCGGCCAAACTATCTGTGTCCGTCTATTCCCGCGGCACGGGATGCCCTTCTGAAGAAGCTGCGGCAACAGTTGCAGTCGCTGCCCTACGTGGACTATGTCCGGTTCGTGGGCGGCGATGGCGGCGGGTGCGAGTGCGATCTTTGCAAGCCCTTTGGCGGCAAATTTATCCGGCTGTGCGAAGACATGGCAAGAATGGTGCACGAGAAGTACCCAACGACGCAGATCTTCATTACCAATCAAAAGTTCGACAATGATGATGACAAGGCGATTTTTGAGTATCTGCGCGAAAAACCTCGCCCTTGGTTGCGCGCCTTCTGCTACGGCCCTGGCTCCGACGCAATGAGTTGGCAGCCCGGCCACCGGCAAACACATCGCATGGACCTCTTCCGCTACCCGGGGTTCGGACCGTATGACCGGTATTTGAAAGAGATCCTGCATCAGCTTCCGCCACAGCAGGATATTGTATTTTTCAACGAATTGACGCATTGGCGCTATTCGCAGAACGGGTATGCGCAGGCTCCGCCGCGCGCGGACCGGAACGGGGACCGGCCACCCCACTGGAATCACTTTCTGTACGAGCGGAATCCGGACCGAGCAATCACGATGGTCTACGACCGTCTCTCCTTCTTCGCGTGGCCCCGCTATTTCCATTGGGTCTTCGGCGAGACGATGCGGTACGGAATCGGCGATGTGACCCATTCCAGCGGCACACACGACCATTTCAATCAATGGATGTGGCAGCGGCTGCTATGGGCTCCGCAAACCAGCCTGGACGATGTATTGGCCGAATACGGACGGAACTGGTTTGGGCCGGAGGCGGCTCCCCTGATGGGGAAGGCGTTGCTGGAGCTGGAGAGTTACCTAGCGGAGAATCCGAAGGATCCGATCACAAAGAAGGCAGGGATTGGCCGCTACTACGCGCTGGTGCGGGATGCGGGATTGAAGATGCCGGCCGCACGGCGTGAGAAGAATTGGCTGTGGCGCGAGTATATGCAGAAGGGAGCGATTGACCGCTATGTGCAGTTGAAGGTGATGCAGCAGACAGCGCTGCAGGAGCGCGTTGAAAAGGCGCTGACGACCGATGCCGCCACGGCCACGATCGATCGGGCCCTGGGATGGTTCGGCACGTTGGCCGATACGCCGGAAATGTTGCGGCTGCGCGCCGAGGCGACCCGTCTGGGTGAAGAGAGCAACCAGCTGTTCGGAGTCCGGAGTGAAGGCATCTACAACCTGGATCATGATTTCATCGGGCTGGGATGGTTGAAACGGCAATTGGAACGCGCGCGGAGCGCGCAGGGCGAAGCGCGGGCCGACCTGGTGCGGATGATTGTAGCCTACGAGGATCCGGGACCTGGCGGATTCTATGACGACGGCGGTACGTTGGACCGGGCGCCGAATATTGTGAACGGCTATCCGTACGATTTCGGCCAACCGTTTGTTTCGCAGATGCTGGCGGAAGAGAATCGGCCCACGCAGCGCACCTTGCACTTTACGCAGGATGAAGACAAGGGAATCGTGCTTCATTACAGGGGTCTGGACGCCAAGGCGCACTACCGCATCCGATTCACGCTGGTGCGGCCGTGGTATCAGGACCGTTACCGGGAACGGATGGTACAGGAGAGCGAAACGATCTATGCGGGGGACCAGGTGCTGGCGCGCGACGTAAAAATTCCAGAGCGGATGAGCGACCACTTCACCTACGATGTACCGGCCCAGGCGATACAGAACGGGGAACTCATGATCCGTTTTGACCGGGCAGCGAATGTGGCTCGCGGCTCCCGCGTGGAACGCGAGCAGTGGCGCAACTCCGGCGGATGGGGCACGATCCTGGCCGAAGCCTGGCTAATGAAAAAGAAGTAGAGCGGGAGGGGAGTTCCCTCCCCCTCTTCTGCGCCTACGATTTGAAAATGGAACCGGACAAGGAGCCCGTGCTGTCCGCGAACGATTCCTGCTGAATGTTCAACGCATGCAGAATGCTGAGATAGACATTCGACATGCGTGTATCGTCTTTCCGCCAATAAACGCCGTGCTGCACACCCATGTTCGCGCCGCCGGCGAGGAGCGTGGGGATGTTACGCGGATTGTGCGTAGTGCTGGCGCCGCTGCCGAAGAGCACGATGCTGTTATCGAGCACAGCTCCATTGCGATCCTTGTATTCATTCAGCTTTCCGAGAAAGTGCGCAATCTGCTCGCTGAGGAAGCGGTCATATCTCGCAAAGTTGAGCTGCCCTTCCTTGTCGGTGGCGTGCGAGAGGTTGTGGTGCGTTTTCGCCAAGCCCAGTTTGATTGGAAAGGTATCGCTGATGCCCATTCCGTCTTCGCGGTTCAGCATAAACGTCACGGAGCGCGTGATGTCGGCATCGAAGGCAAGCGCGATCAGGTCGAACATATTGCGATAGAACTCAGCCGGCTCTCCTTCGTTGGTCGCATCGAGGTTCAAGTGGGAATAATCCTGCTTCTTCAGCGGGATGTCGATCCACTTTTCGGAAGCAATCAGGCGCGACTCTACTTCGTCGAGCGAAGTGAGGTACTGATCCATGCGTTCGCGATCCGACTTGCCCAACTGCTGATCGAAGGCCTTTGCGCTTTGCGCCACGGCATCCACAAGTTTGATGCGCCGCTGCAGGTTGGCGCGTTCAGACTGAATCGACTCCCGGTCCCCCCGGAAGAGCCGGTTAAAAATGCGGCGAGGGTTGTTTTCGGCGGGAATCGGGCGGCCTTCCAGGCTGTAAGAGATCGTGCCGGTGCGGGAAAGAAATCCAGTCCCGGCGTCAATCGAAAGCACCAGGGATGGCTGCCGGCAGAACTGCTTGGTGTGCAGCGCGATGACCTGATCGAGCCCGGCAGTATTGTATGTGCCAGGCTTGGGGTTGTGCAGCGGCGCGCCGGTGAGCCACATGTCGGAACAGGTGTGCGGATCAGCCTTCGGCCCGCTCGGATGATGGAGCCCACCGAGGAAACTTAGCTGTTTGCGGAAGGGGCTGAGCGGTTCGGTGGACTTGCCGAATACGAACTCGCCATTCTTTTCCGCAGTGGGGAACCAGTGCCAATCGGCGATGCCATGTTCTTCTTTTGGCAGAGACATGCCGTTCGCCGTGTAAATGGCACAGAACCGCCGCGGAGCACGCTCCGTAACGGTTGCGCCCATGGCGTCGAGAACAGGAAGCGCAAGCGTCACGCCGCCTGCCCCTCTCAGGAATGCGCGGCGGTCAATTTGACGGGAAGCTCTCATCGGTGTCTCCGGAAAGGGATGAACGAATTTTACTATTTTTCGAGGAAGGGTTTGCTATTTACGACATATCGGATCATGTCCTTCATCCGGTAGCCGTTGGCGCGCAACTTCTTGGCGTCCTGCTTCAGGTAATTCAACTCGTAATAGGTAAGGCTGCGGCCCGTGGCGTAGGTGGTCATGTGCTTCAATACGCTGAAAGCCACCTGGTCTACACGGTCCTGTCCAAGATACCGTTTGAGTTCTTCGATGCCGTTGACTTCGGTGTGGTCCGGAAGAGTAGAACGGGCATCGGCGGGCTCGGACTTCCAGCGACCGCCAGCGTCAAACTGCTCCAAGGCAACGCCCCACGGATCAATCTTCATATGGCACTGCTGGCAACCCGGCTGATTGCGGTGTTGCTCCAACCGCTGGCGCAGCGTCAGATTCTTCGTTTCTTCTTTCAGCGCAGGCACATTGGGCGGAGGATCATCGGGCGGCTCCGCCACAATCTTCCTGGCCAGCCACGCCCCCCGTTTTACCGGGTTCGATTCCCGTCCGTCAGAGAGGCCCGCCATCAACGCGGCCTGCGTTAGGACGCCGCCCAATTCCCGGCGCGCGTGGGGAATAGCCACAAAATCGAGACCGCTTTCCGTTTTGTCGCCGAGATCGTAGTAACTGGCCACCGTTTCGTTAGCCACGATCACATCAGAGGCAATCAAGTTCCGGACCGGCAGGTTGTTCGCAATCAGGTAGCGCAAGAATTGGACCGGCTCCTGCTTGAGTTGGCTGCGAGTGTCGCGGGTGAGTTTGGGGAACTTTTTCCGGTCCGGCTCCAGAACCTGGAATTTATCAAGGCTCAACCACTGCGCGGTGAATTCCTTAAGGAATTGGGTGAATCGCGGGTCTGCCGTCATTCGCGTCACCTCAGCATCCAGATTGCCGCGCAGCGAGCCCGCGCCGGCGAGACGCAGAGTATTGCGGTCCGGCGGTGCATTCCAAAGGAAATAAGATAACTTCGAGGCCAACTCGTAGTCCGTGAGCGGTTCCGCGGCGGATGTCTTGCTGTTCTCCACAAGGAACAAAAATTGGGGCGAAGTGAGCACAACTTCCAGCGCATCCCGGATGCCTGTGCGGAAGTTTGCGCCCGCTGCCGTCGACTTTTGGAACACGGCGAACAAGGTCGCCTCTTCCTGTGCGGTTACGGGACGACGGTAGGCGCGGACCGCAAAGTTCCGTAGAATCTCACGGGCATAGGCTTGCGGATTGTTCTTATTGGGCGAGTCAACGAAAATGTTTTTGTGCGCGGGTGGAGGCCATGATTCATAGAACGGGCCTTCGAACTCCACCGAACGAACGAGAAGGCGCGGCATATCGCGCGTGTCGGTGTATTCGCTGCGAACCGCGATTTCCCGGACACCAGCCAGATAGTTGACGTTATCCTTTTCCACATCGGGGCTTGGAAAATTGCGAATCGCCCCTTCAAAAACATAGCGGTCCAGTTTCGTACCTTTGACCACCTGCGCTGTCCCCACCTGCGCAAACGTGCTGCCGCAATCGCGCCGCAAGCCAAGATGGACACCTAACTTCGGCATGCGCTTTTCGAATATCTGAAAGCGTTGCGCAACCGTGCTGGCCGGCGTCACCGGCGTCAGCGTCACTTTATCGATCCCGCGCACGCCGCGGTAGTCCAGCGTGACCGGCAGCACGCCGGCATCCAGGCGAACGGCGAGGAAGGCGGGCTGCGGCAACGTGCCGGAGAACTCACGTCCACCGAGCGTCAACTGCAACTGCTGTGGTTTTTCGGGAGGAGCCACGGCAAACTGGCGGCCGGGTTGAACCAAGGCTTGCAACTCCGCTTCGGCAATCGCGCGGCGGTAGATTCGCACATCGTCCAACTCTCCGCGGAACGGAACTCCTTTTCCAGTGCGGCCAAGAAGTAGGCTCAGGTTCAGATTGTCCAGGTTGGCCGGCCCCACGGTGCCCTTCGCCACGGGGAAACCGTTGACGTAGAGCATGGTCTGATTCTTTCCACGCTTCACAATGGCGGCCACGTGCTGCCAGGCGTTGGGACGGATGGTTCCCGCGGGAGCAATGACAGAACCGTTGCTCTTCGTATCCGGACCTGTGGTTTCAAGACGCAGCGAACCACGGCCGTCGGACAGATCGAAAAACCAACCATGAGTCCATGGTTCGGCGCCCAATGAAACAATTCCGGACTTACGCAAGGCGCGTGTGTGAATCCAGGCGGCGACGGTAAAATCGCCTTCGCCCACATTCATGGCTTCTGACCGGGGAACCGTGACAAAATCGGCATCGGTGTTCAGCGATAGGGCTTGACCGAAAGGAGAGTCCGCAAACTTGGCTTGTCCTTGCAACTGGCCGGCCGGCTCGGGATTCCCGTTCATCGCCCACGCGCCCGCAAGACCTTCGTTGAGCCGAGAGCTGTCCGGCGGGACGGGTTTCGCGCCGCGCGGCGTGGCGTAGACATCCACTTGATAAATGCCGGGTTTGGCCACATGGACAGGGAAGGAGGCCTTCGGCTGCTGCACCACCAGCGCGCCCGCGACCGATTCCGCCTGCGGGGCGATGCCGGCATCCAGCAGCAAACCATCGTTATACTTCGCCGCCGTGACAGTAACTCGGAAACGGCCCGCATCCGGAAGTTCGCGCAGGGAGATCTTAAAATTTGCCTTGGGGCCGTAGGTTCCGTCACCTTCAAACAATTCGTCGTTGGGAATCGCCGGCCGCAGGAGCAGTCCTTCGGGAACCGCATTATACGGATCTCCCTTGGGATAGCCGCGACTGCCGCGTACGCATGCGAAAACCGCGTGATAGATACTGTCGAAATCACGCCATCCACGGACCGTATCGTTGCCCTGGTAGCCTTCGATAAAACGATACTTCGTCCGCATGAAGAACGGCGTGAAGGGGAACGGCTTTTGCGCTGTGAGCTGCGTAACCGTAAAGTCCTTATTTTCAAGCAAATGGCTTAGCGCACCGAGGACCAGTTCGTCGGGGATCGGATTTTTATTGATTCCGGCTCCCAGATCCATGCGAAAGTTCTGGATGGCGGGCTTCTCCGCGGGGTCCACAATCGCACGGCTGAGAGCCTCCTCCGCAATCTCCAGGTACGCTTCGAGGAGAAGCGGGGAGAGTTGCAGCGTCTCCTTGTTATTAACAAAGCCGTCCTTCGATATGGCGTCCGGCGGAAGTATTTCGGTTAGATCATCCTCTAAATGAAGCAGGTCGCGCAGCGTATTCCGATATTGCGCCACGGTTAAGCGGCGCGCGGAACCGTTCATGGGTGTTGGGCGGGAACGCGCGATTTCTAGGGCACGGGAAATCCAATCTACGATTTTCTGCCTGTCTTCGTTCGAAGGCTGCGGCAACCCCTTCGGCGGCATAGTGCCGTTGCCGACACGGTGCCGGATCGATTCCCAAAGCTTCAAATGACGGTCTTCCAAACCGGCGTCAAGTTGGTCAACACGCACGCCCGCAGTCATGTTGTCGGCGTTGTGGCAGGTTTGGCAATTTTGTTTGAGGAAAGGTTTGACGGCCTGCGAGAATACCGGTTCCAGCGATGCCGGCGCGCCATCGGCCGCCTGGACCGGCCAGGATTGGGCCAACCAAAACCCGCCCACAGCAGCAATTGCGGTAAATGCACAGACAGAATACGGCCGGGGCCAAGTTTTCCTTGCAGTCATATCGTAAGTACGTGGACAGTTCGCGGCGCCGGACGGAACACGGCACAGGGACCCACGCGCTCCTGATAGTATCACGCTCCCGGCGGGGTTGGCGGTCCTCAGCGGCCGTCTGCGGCTAAGGCCGTTTGAGGCCGTTCCCAAACTTTCGGTTAATAACCCGGCAGAGAACCTCAGCCTTCGGCTGCCCGTTCGCGTGCAGCTCTCTTCTGTGTTCAATAATCTGCCGCGGTGCGGCGAAGAACGGAAAAATCAGGACAATGCCTCCGATCCACGCGACAATGGCCGCCTATTCCCTCCCGCACGCCAACATGCCAAAAAAGCGACATTCGTGGTCAGGCCCATCGCCCCTCCAAAATGCCTGCGATGTACCCAATGGATCTGCCGGTAGGTTTGCACATCGGCGCCCAGAATTGCGCCAACGAATACATTGCAGAGCCAATCATTTCGCTTATGATCCGGGCACAAGTTGCGGTGGGCGGCCTCGTGAATAAACAGCGTGATGTACGCTACTACATAACCGACTAACAACGCTCCCACAAGCGAAGCGACAATCATACTTCCCAAGGAGTAGCGGCTGAAGGCGGCAACAGCCGCCAAGACCAGGATCAAGGCTAACCAACCCAGGGCGAGATCCCGCCGTAGGAAGACCTTGTTTGCGCTTTAAGCGCTGCCCGCTTCAACTCAAAAAAAAGCTCACCTGCGGAAGGGCGGAAGGCATTACGCTTTTCACTGTAGCGCATCCCTATTATTTTCAAGGCCGCAGCGACCTTAAATCAACGTCCAACGAACAAAGCGGGGTATTACGAAACAAATCTATTGGCTCAAATGGTCGGGCCGCCGGGATTTGAACCCGGGACCTCTTGCACCCCAAGCAAGCGCGCTAGCCAGGCTGCGCTACGGCCCGATCCGGTAAAGGCTGGCCTGCCGACTGGCAAACCAACCTTATTATTTTAGCAGACCTAACGGCAATACGCCATTAACGGCCCGTTTTCGATGCAGCTTCCATACGTGCCCGAGCCCGTTCCGCCGCGCGTAGTGCACGTGCGATGTCCCAGTCGCCCGCTTCCTTCAACCTACGTTCAGCGCGGTCCAAGGACTCTTTCGCCCGCTTCAGATCGATCTCATCCGGGCGTTCGGCGGTCGCCGCGAGTACACGGGTCCCCGTAGGTAAGACTTCGACCCAGCCGCCAGAAATGACGACAGAGTTCGTCTTGCCGCCGATGACATAGGTCAACAAGCCGCTGCCAAGCTCTGACAACAGCGGCGCGTGGTCCGGCAGGATGCCCAGATAGCCGTTCAAGGCGGGAATCTGTGCCTCAGTCACCTGATCTTTGACCAGGAGCCGGTCCGGGGTCGCCACTTCGAGTTCGAACGTTGCCGCCATACGCGGATCCTTAGCTGCCCTTCTTGATCTGTTCGGCGCGTTCGAGAACTTCTTCGATCGTACCTTGCATGTAGAACGCCTGCTCCGGCACGTCGTCGTGTTTACCGTCACAGATCTCGGTGAAGCCCTTGATCGTATCGGCCAGCTTCACGTACTTGCCTTTGAAGCCCGTAAACTGCTCGGCGACGTGGAACGGCTGCGACAGGAACCGCTGAATCTTACGAGCGCGGGAGACCGTCTGTTTGTCTTCTTCCGACAGTTCGTCGATGCCGAGAATCGCGATGATGTCCTGCAAATCCTTATAACGCTGCAGAACCTGCTTCACGCGCTGGGCGCAATTATAGTGGGCATCGCCAATGACCTGCGGATCGAGAATACGCGAGGTGGAGGCGAGCGGGTCGACGGCGGGGTAGATACCGAGCGCTGCGATGTCGCGCGAAAGGTTCGTGGTGGCGTCCAAGTGGGTAAACGCGGTTGCCGGAGCCGGATCGGTGTAGTCGTCAGCAGGTACGTAGATGGCCTGGACGGAGGTAATGGAGCCCTTCTTGGTAGAAGTAATCCGTTCCTGCAATTCGCCCATCTCCGACGCCAGGTTCGGCTGATAGCCGACGGCCGAAGGCATGCGGCCCAGCAGGGCCGATACTTCCGAACCAGCCTGGGTGAAGCGGAAGATGTTGTCTACGAACAACAGCACATCCTGATTTTCTTCATCGCGGAAGTATTCGGCGACAGTCAAACCCGTGAGGCCAACGCGCAGGCGGGCGCCGGGCGGCTCCGTCATCTGGCCGTAGATAAGAGCTACTTTGGACTTCGTGTAGTCGGTGGGGTCCAGCACGCCGGACTCCTGCATTTCCAACCACAAGTCGTTTCCTTCGCGGGTACGTTCGCCCACGCCGGCGAAGACCGAAACGCCGCCGTGCTTCATGGCGATGTTGTTGATCAACTCCATGATGACGACGGTCTTGCCGACGCCAGCGCCGCCGAACAGACCGATTTTACCGCCCTTGAGGTAGGGTTCGATCAAATCGATGACCTTGATGCCCGTCTCGAGCATGGTCTGGGAGGTGGCCTGCTCGTCGAAGGCGGGGGCGGCGCGGTGAATCGGGTAGTGTTTCTTCGCGTTCACGGGGCCCATCTTGTCGACAGGCTGGCCGATGACGTTCAACACGCGGCCAAGCGTTTCCGGACCCACCGGCACGGTCACGGGAGCGCCAAGGTTAGTGGCGGGCATACCCCGCACCATCCCTTCGGTTGGCTGCAACGCGATGGTGCGGACGCGGTTTTCGCCGATGTGCTGTGCGACTTCGCAGATAATGTCGATCGGCTCGGGGACGTTGAACCCTTCACTGGTGATCCGGATCGCCGTACGAATCGGCGGGATATTGCCTTCCGGAAATTGAATGTCGATAGCCGGTCCGGCGACCTGAATTACCTTGCCGGCGGCGGTAGTGGCGGTAGACATGATTCGATCAAAACTCCTTGCGCTCTCAGGCGCTTACTCAAGCGCCGAAGCGCCGCTGACGACTTCAATGATTTCGCGGGTAATGCTGGCCTGCCGCACACGGTTCATGTACAAGGTCAGCCGTTCAATTACGTCGGCGGCGTTGGACGAAGCGGCGTCCATAGCCGTCATGCGCGCGGCGTGTTCGGCGGCGGCCGATTCCAGAACCGCACGATAGAGCACTACTTCCACATACCGGGGCAGCAATGTTGCCAGAAGATCTTCCGCCGGTTGTTCGAAGATGTAGTCCACGCTGCTTGCTTCCTGCGGCAGCGGCACCGGCAAAACCTGCACGATGTCCAATTTTTGGGAGATGACGCTTTTGAACTCGTTGTAGATGATGTACACCGAGTCGACTTCGCCATTTGCGTAACGTTCCGCCGCCTTGCGCGCGATGGCCGCGACATCGGCATATTTCGGAGCCTTCGTCAGGTTGAAAGTCTCACCGGCAATCGTGAAGGATCGCCGGCGAAAGTAGTCGCGCGCCTTCTTGCCGATGGCTTCGATTTCTACTTTCTTGCCCGCTTTGTCTTCCGTCAGAAACTTCTGCGCACCGCGGTTGATATTGGTGCTGAACGCGCCAGCCAAACCACGGTCGGCGTTGACGATAATGGCGAGAATCCGTTCCTCGGGCCGCTCCGCCAATAGGGGGTGTTCAGAGGCCTCTTCGCTGCCCTTCGCCGCGGCGGCGACGTTGGCCAACATGGAACGCAGCGAATTCGCGAAAGGCCGGGCCGCAATAACAGCGTCCTGCGCCCGGCGAAGTTTCGCCGCCGAGACCATCTTCATGGCCTTCGTGATCTGCTGCGTATTTTTAACCGAGCGAATCCGCCGGCGGAAGTCGATTAACGATGGCATGGCTTAGGCCTGGAAGCGGCCCTTGAAGTCTTTGAACACCTTGTTCAACTCTTCCTTGATCTCGCTGGTCAGTTCGCGCTTTTCCTTGATCGAGGGGAGCAGATTCGGATACGCCGATTCGACAAAGGCGTAGAGTTCGGTTTCAAATTTGCGGCAGGATTCCACCGGAACGTCGTCCGTGGCGCCCGAGGTGCCGGCATAGATGATCAACACCTGCTTTTCCACAGGAAGCGGCTGGAATTGCGCCTGTTTCAGAAGCTCAGTGAGGCGCTGGCCGCGAGAAAGCTGCTTCTGCGACGCGGCGTCGAGTTCAGAACCAAATTGGGCGAAGGCCGCAAGCGCACGATACTGAGCCAACTCCAGCCGGAGCGAACCAGCAACCTGTCGCATCGCCTTGATCTGCGCAGCGCCGCCGACGCGGCTCACGGAGATACCGACGTTGATAGCGGGACGGATATTGGAGTTGAACAGGTCGGCTTCCAGGAAGATCTGACCGTCGGTGATCGAAATCACATTCGTCGGAATATAGGCCGAAACGTCGCCTGCCTGAGTTTCGATGAAAGGCAGCGCCGTCAGAGAACCGCCGGTCTTCAACTTGGCGGCGCGCTCCAGTAGGCGGCTGTGGAGGTAGAACACGTCGCCGGGGAAGGCTTCGCGGCCGGGAGGACGCCGGAGCAGCAGCGAAATTTCACGATAGGCGGCCGCGTGCTTCGACAAATCGTCATAGATAACCAGGACGTGCTGTCCGCGGTCACGGAAGAACTCACCGATCGCGCAACCAGCAAACGGAGCCAGGTATTGCATCGGAGCCGGATCGGACGCCGTCGCGGCAACGACGATCGTATAGTCCATCGCGCCGTAGTTGGTCAGGGTCTGCACGACCTGTGCGACGGTGGAACGCTTCTGGCCGATCGCGACGTAGATACAGATAACGTCGCCGCCCTTTTGATTGATGATCGTATCGAGAGCGATGGCGGTCTTGCCGGTCTGACGGTCGCCAATGATCAATTCGCGCTGGCCGCGGCCGACCGGAATCATGCCGTCGATGGCCTTGACGCCCGTCTGCATCGGCTCTTTGACCGGGCTACGGTCGATAACGCCGGGCGCCAGGCGCTCAATCGGGTTAAATTCCGAAGTATTGATGGGACCTTTGCCGTCGATGGGAACACCAATGGCATCCACGACGCGGCCGATCATCGCGTCGCCAACCGGAACCGACATGATGCGGCCGGTGCGGCGGACTTCGTCGCCTTCTTTAATATGTTGATAGTCGCCCATCAACACCGCGCCCACCTGGTCTTCTTCCAGGTTCAGCGCGAGGCCGGTCACCCCGCCCGTGAACTCAATGAGTTCGCCGGCCATGACCAGTTCCAAACCGTGAATACGGGCGATACCATCGCCGACCGAAATGACCGAGCCGGTCTCCGATACGTTGACCGCCTGATCATAATTCTCAATCTCTTCGCGCAGTACCCGCGCGATTTCATCTGCCCGAATTTGAGCCATACTGTGACGTTTTCTCTATTGAAACTTGACTTAAGACCGCACCAGACGGCTACGCATTGCCTGCAATTGGCCGCGCACCGAACCGTCATAGACCTTGGAGCCAACTCGCGCAACCAAGCCGCCAATCAGCGACCCGTCCACGGAGTATTGCCCGAACACCTGCTTGCCGGTCACCCGGCGCAATGCCGCCTCGATTTCCTGTCTTTGTCCGTCGTCAAGGGGATGGGCAGAATGCACATCCGCCCGGACAATACCGCGACGTTCATCGAGTTGCGCTTCCAGCGACGTTAGAATTTCTTCCAACATGGCTGTGCGGCGATGGTCAATCAATACAAAAAGGAAGTTCTTCAGAACAGGCGAAAAACCTAGCAGGTCAGCGAACCGGGAAACTGCAGCGCGCTTTTTACGCGGCGGCACAGCCGGCGAAACCAGAATATTTTTCAGTTCCGGCGAAGATTCCTGCAACTGCGAGAAGGCACGCAGCTTGATAACAGCGTCGTCAGCGGCCTCCGGGGCCGTCAAAATGTCGGCCAGCGCGCGCGCGAACCGGGATGCGATTGCCAGTGACATCGACTAGTTCAAACCTTTCAAGAAACCCTGAATCAGGCCCGCGTCCGCTTGCGGCGTCAGACGGCCGCGCAACTTCTCCTCCGCCATTGCAAGCGCCAAATCAGCCGCAAAGTTCTTCAGGATAGCTCGCTCATTCTTCGCCGCGGCGGCAATTTCGCTCGTCGCATGCGCCTGGATTTTGGCCACCTGCGCGGCCGTTTCGGCCTGAATGCGATCCCCTTCCGCCGCAATCTCCGACTTGGCCTTCGTCTTCATGCCGTCGATTTCGCCCTGCAAATTCCTCAGCCGGGCTTCCATCGCCGCTGTCCGCTCATTGGCTTCCCGCTGCAAGCGAGCGCCTTCATCCAGCCCCTTGCGAATCTCCTCATTGCGGGAAGCGAAAAAGCCCGGAGCGTTCTTGGAGATCAAGTAGCCCAAACCGGCGGCAAGAATAGCGAAGTTCGCCCATTTCCACCAGATCGAGACTTCTTTCGTTCCACCGCCATGCTCTCCGCCATGTTCGCCAGCGGGTGCACCATGCTCCTGGCCCAACAGACCGAGGACGCAAAACGTCATTAAAAGAACGAGACGGCGCATCTTAGGAAGCCCTCCGGAGCACGGCAGCCGTAATATCATCCGCGATCCGTTCCGTTTCGGCGCGCAGGGTTTGGCGGGCAGACTCCGTTTCGGCAGCTAGTTCAGCCTTCGCAGTGGCAATTTGCACATCGGCTTTCGCACGGGCATCCGTCAAGACGGCCGTTTGCTCGTCTCGCCAGCGCTTCCGCAGCGCTTCATTTTCTCTGTAGACTTCCGTCCTTGCGTCCCGAATGGCTTCTTCGTACTCTTTCGCTTTCGCTTCGGCGCGCTGCAGTGCAGCTTCGGCCTGTTTCCGGGCGCCGGTTGTCGCCTCGTAACGCTCGGCCAGCACCTTTTCCAATGGAACGAAGAACATCCGCTTCAGATAGAAATGAAGCAGAATCAGGAGGAAGAACGTCGGGAGACCTTTGAGCACGATCTCGCCGAGCGCGTGTAACGTGGCTTCCATTGTATGTACTTGGGGTTAAAGAGGCGTCCTAACGAGGAAAATCCCGCAAGGCCCTAATATTTAACGTAACATAAGGCACTAAACACGGACAACCAATCCGCCGATAGAAGTGCATGCCCGCGCTCCGTCCGGCACAGATTTTAGGCTTCGTTTTTCTGATCGCACTCCTTTTCGTGTGGTGGTTGTCCGGTAATCGATTGATTTTAATCAACGATGAGGGCATTTTCCTTTCCCATGCCGCTCGTATCGCCGAAGGGGAAGCGCTTTACAAAGATCTCTTCGGTTTGACAGGACCAGCCTCCTATTGGCTCCTCGCGCTGGTTTTTAAGACGTGGGGCGTGTCGCTGGCGGCTGCGCATGTGGTTTTGGCCGTCGAAATCGCCATACTGACGAGCCTGGTGTTTTTTGTAACGCGGGAGCTTTCGGATACGGCCTCAGCCGGCATTGCCGCCACAATTTTCCTGGCCCTCAATACGGCCGACCCCGCCATGATGACCAACAATCACCGTTGGGACGCCGATACGTACGCCATCTGCGGAATCGTAGCCATCTGGCGCGGCCGCCCGATTCTGGGCGGATTCCTCTTGGCGCTATCGGTCTGGGCGACGCCGATTTTTGCGGTCACGGCCGTTGCGGCGGCCGCGGCCGCCTTACTGGTGAAGCAGCACCCCGGACGGGTGATTGCAGGGGGAGCGGCTGGTGCGATGGCGGGCGTACTTGCGCTGCTCGCCACGGGGTCTTTGCAAGGGTTCCTCGAGAATCTCCTGTGGGCCAAATCCAATTATTCCGACGCCAATCGAATGGCTTATGGAGCCGTTATCGGTGGATATCCCGCGCTGTTTGAGGGAACATCCGGAGCCGTGGACTATGTGATACGCGGTCTGATTGTGGCCGGATTGACTCTACCCGTCTGGCTCCCGCCGCTCTGTGGACTCCTGGTACTTCGCAATCGCGACCGGAATCTCCTTTATTTTTGCGTGTGCGGGCTCTCGATGATCGCGGGGGTATCGCCGCGGTTCGATGTGGGGCATCTTGTCTTCGCGGTACCGCTGTTCTACCCGGTCGCGGCCTCGTTTCTGCAGCGGGCGCGATGGACAGTGCTGCCTGTAGGAGCTATTGCGGGCGTTTTTCTCCTGAGCGCGGTGATCGAGCGTTCGCATACTGAACTACTGGACACGCCTGTCGGCCAGGTCCGGACCGACGCGGGAAGCGCCGAACTGGTCCGCTGGCTGACGGCGAATATCAAACCCGGCGAACAGATGTTTGTCTATCCGTACCCGCCGGTCGCCTATTTTCTGACGCGAGGCAGCAATGTTTCGCGCTTTTGCGTATTACAGCCGGGGCTTTTCACCGAAAATGACGAGAAACTTGCGACCGAGGACATGATGCGCCGGCCCCCCTCCAAAGTCCTCTACATGGATGTGGCCCCTGCGGAGTTTTTGCGGATCTGGCCCGCTTCCGATCCCAACCGGCTGCAACTGCGCTACTTGCACAACTTCGTGCGCAACAACTATCAGGACACCGCACAGTTCAGGAACCTGCACCTCTACACGCCGACAGTACACGCCAGTACTTCTGCCCAATAGCGGCCAGATTCATCTCTTTTTCTGCCCACGCCTGTGCAATGCGTCCACACTGCCTCCGGCGGATGGGAGAATCGGCCAGCCAGGTCATCAGAGCGGCCAGTTCCGCCTCCTCGCTCACGCCTGTCGCCACCCGGGGGCAGCCGGCAACGGGCAAGTCCGCATTCTCCACGGTGTCGGAGACCAAAACGGGCCGCCCTCCCTGCATCCAGCGAGCCGTCATCCCCGAACTTTCTCCCGCGCCGGGATAACGCAGGTTCACGCCAGCGTCGCAGGCAACCGTCCGCATCTGGAAAAGAGCGCTAGCCAGGAACTCTTCCCGGATCACCCCGTCCTGGCCGGCCACGTCAACCAAGGCGCGGCGCAGATCGCTGGCCCCGGCCTCGCCCGCTACCAGCAACCAGACGTCGTTTCGCCTCGCACGCAACCGGGCAAACACTCGCAGCACCGCCATTATCCTTTTCGTTGCGCGCAAATAGCCCATTACGCCGAACAGCGTTGCGGAGGGTAAAATCCCATGCGCCGCCCGCCAACGTTCCACGTCCACCACGTCAACCGCATTTGCCGCCAGCAGCAGGTGCGGGACAATCTCTACGCGCGTCCCAGGCGACTCCCGCCGGACGACCTCCGCCGCGCCCCGATTGTGCACGATGACGACCAGAGAACGCTCTGCCAATCGCCGGACCATCGGCCAGCGAAAGTACCGTTCCTCGGAAACGCACTTCGCGCGGCCATCCCACAGCGACTCCGCCATGCCCCGATACCAACCGCCATAGCAGTAGACGAACTCATCCAAGTAGGCTTCCCGTGCGAACGAACCCAGGTGAAAGTGATGCAACAAGGCGTCGTGCAGTACAACAACGCCGGGCCGTTCCATGGCGCGCCGGTAAATGGCGGCATGCAAATCATTGTTGCCCATGTGGTAAAGATTGACGTCTCCGTCCTCACCCACCACGACTTCTCCCGGCAAGGCGGGCAACAGGGCTGCCGCATAGTCGGCTATCCCGCTTCGCACCGGCGGCATCGGCGCAAAGAAACCAACTCTCAAAGCAGCGCCTTTCGCGACCCAAACAGCGCCGTGCCGACGCGGACCATCGTGGAGCCTTCTTCGATTGCCACCTCCAGGTCGTGAGACATTCCCATGGAGAGCGACGCCAGTCCGAACGAATCGGCAAGTCCGCGGAGTTGCCGGAAATAGGGCCGCGCCGTTTCCGGATCATCTGACCACGGCGGCATCGTCATCAAGCCGGTTAAGTGGAGCATCGGCTCCTCCCGGATCGCGTCCACCAACTCGCCCAAGTCCTCCGGTGCAACGCCATGTTTGCTCTCCTCTTGCGAGAGTTTGACCTCAATCATGACTTCCAATGGCCGGCCGGCCTCGCCCAGGCGGCGCGCCAACTTCGGGGAGTCGACGGTCTGTACCACTTGAAACATCTCCGCGGCCTTCCGCGCTTTGTTGGATTGCAGATGGCCGATCAAATGGAACCGCGCTTCTTCACAGGGCTTGATATGCGGATACTTTTTTTCAAACTCCTGCACATAGTTTTCTCCGAATTCCCGCATCCCCAACGAATAGGCTTCCAGCAACACTTCCACCGGAAAGACCTTGGTCACAGCAAGTAGGGTCACTTCATCGGCGCGCCGCCCGGCCCGCTGCGCCGCCCGCTCGATCCGCTCCCGGACCTCATTCCATCGTTCCGCTAATGCCATCCGACTCCATTCTATAATTCAGGGGTGCCACGACCCGCCTCGCGGGCCGCGCGGTCTCAACCCGCCAGCGTTCTGGCCGCGATTGAATCCTTTCTCGCCGCCTCCCGCCTACCGGTCCTGCAAGAACCTGGCGAACTCCCCTTCCCGCTTATACCCGGCCAGTTCGAGCTGTCCGAAAAAGCAGGCGCATTGTTGATCGCGGTCTGGGACGAGGCACGCCAACTGCACCGCCGGGCCGTCGCCGTGCAGGAAGACCGGCCCGGCCGTTTGACCCTGACAACGGAACGATTCGGCAACAAAACCGGCACCCTTGTTCTCTACGACGATTCCAAACCGGCTTCCGCGCCGCTGCGCAAACAGGCCGAACGGCATCACTTTCGCGATCAACTGCGCGCCATGATCCGCAAGCAGTTTCCCTCCTGGCGTCTGCTGGACCTCTCTGCCGATCCTGACCTGGAACATAGTCTCTCCGCCAACTACCCTCGCGCCCTGCTCCGCCAGGGACAACAGGGCGTAGCCATCGTTGGCGCACCACCGGGCCCTGCCGAACCTGCCCACGCGCTCACGTATGGCCTCATCTGGCTTGACTACCTGCGCCGCCGAGAGCCGGAACTACAAATCCATGTCCTTGCGCTCTTCCTTCCCCAGCAAGCGCTCACGGCTGCCGCACTGCGCCTCCGGCACTTGACTGGCGCTACCTTCCGCCTCTTTGCCTACACACACGAGATGGACCTGGCCGATTGCGGCAATCTGCACACGCAACTTCTCCCGGCCCAACCGCACCGCATTTCGCTGCTGCATCCCGAGGTCGATGTCACGCCTGCTGGCAGCCATCGATTCCGCGGGCTGGACGTGCCGCAGGACTCGCTCGCCCACTTGGAGGATTTCGAGCGTCTCCGTTCGCCGGATACAATGGATCGGCTAAACCCGCTTTATACGCGACATCCCGAAGGTTGGCTGGAATCACAGGTTCGCCGGAATCTTTCCACAGTAGACGCCATGCTGCAACCGTCACCGGTTTATGGGCAGGTCGTTTCGGTCGCCGGTGTGGAAAGAGGCATCGCAGACCTGCTTGCCATCGGATATGACGGACGGCTTACTGTGATGGAAATGAAGGCAACGGAGGACATTCATCTCCCACTGCAGGCTCTCGACTATTGGATGCGCATTGCCCACCATGCCGCACAGGGCGATTTCCCCAGGTGCAACTATTTTCCTGGCCTTCCGGTGCAGGCGCAACCGCCTCGTTTGCTTCTGGTTGCCCCCGCGCTATCCTTCCACCCCACTACGGAAACGATTCTGCGCTTCTTCTCATCCAACCTCACAGTGGAGCGGATTGGCCTCGCGTTAGAATGGCGCCAGATGGTTCGGGTGCTGTTCCGGCTTCGCGGCGCGGACCGTCCGGCTTAAATTCTGCATGGTCAACTCTTTTCTCGCCACAATCGGCAAAGCAATCCGGTCCGTCAATCCGGAAGAAGTCCGCGGTATGGCGGCCAAGCCCATCAACATCGGCCTGATGGCCACTACGGAATCGACTCTCAATGAGATGTGGTTCTGGCTGGCCCCCATGGAGATTTCGGACACGAAGCGGCAGAAACTGGCGGGAATGGTCCACCCTATGGGGCCGCAACTGCCGGATATGCCTCCGCCGCCGGAGAAGCTCGATATCGAAATCTGGGAAGCAGGCATCCGGAACAGGCCGGATCACGCGTTTGTCTACTATCGCAACAACCCGGCACAGACTGTCGCCGATATCCTGGAAAAGCACGAAGACCTGGGCATCGCACTGAGCCGGAACTTTCTTCCGTTTCGCAACGCGGTCTCAGAAAAGATCATCTCCGCGGTTTGCAATGAAAACGTCCTGTTCGCCGTGACCACTTCGCTGCCCAATCTGGTCCCCAGCATTCTTACCCTGCCGTTCGCCGTCGGCGAATTTGCGAGCGACACTGCGTTCCTCACCATGAATCAACTGCGCATGGCCTTCCTTCTAGCCGGCGCCCACGATCATCCCATCGGATACCGGCAGCAAAAGACGCAGGTGGCGAGCGTCATCGCCGGCGCATTCGGATGGCGCGCTATCGCGCGGGAATTGGTGAGCAAGATCCCGTTTGGCGGCGGGGTCATTGGCAAAGCGGGTATTTCCTACGCCGGAACCTGGGTCGTGGGACGGTCGTTGGAGCGGCTCTACCGGGCAGGGGGCATGCTGTCGAACGGGGAGCAGAAGAATACGTACGCCGAGGGATTGCAGCGCGGTAAGAAAATTGCCGAAAGGATGTTAACGGCGTTCCGCGCCGCCCGTGTGAAAAAATAGTCCATCTGGGAATGGACAACAAAGTAACCGTCACCACCTACGACGATCTGCAGTGCGGCGACTGCCAGCGGTTTAACCTGATGCTGGAGGAGTCGCTGCTCCCCAGATTTCGCGGACGCGTCCGTTTTATCCATCGCGATTTCCCGCTTCCCAAACACAGCTGGGCTAAGCCGGCCGCTATGGCAGGGCGCCGCTTTGATGAAATCGCCTGCGGGCTTGCCGCTGGATGGCGCGCGTTTATTCTGAACCGCATCAAGTCCACTACGCTCGAGACACTTCCGGAACGAGTGCGGGAGTACGCCGTCGAGGTAGGCGTTGATCCGTCGCTGGCGCTTTCCGCTCTTGCCGATGAGACGCTTGCCGCCGCCGTCGACGCGGACCAGCGTGAAGGCTTGGCGCGGGGTGTGGCAAAAACGCCCACCGTGTTTGTGAATGGGGAAGCATTTATTGAGAAATTTACTCTCGAGCAAATTACAGCTGGCATCGAGAATGCGCTGAAGCAGTCCAAGCCGGCGGCCATCGTCACCGGAGCGAGCCGGGGTATTGGCCGTTCTATCGCGACGGAACTGGCCAGGACGCACAACGTGGTGGCCACTTACCGCGGGCGGCGCGACGCGGCGGAATCCCTGGCTGCCGAAACCGGCGTCTCCATCTTCCAATGCGATATTGCCAGCCGGGAAGACCGCCAAGCGCTATTGGATTTCACCCGTGCTTCCTTTGGCCGGCTGGACCTGCTGATCAACAACGCAGGCATGGCCCAGCGCGAACGCAACGATGTGCTGAACGCGACCGAAGAGAGTTTTGACGAACTGGTCAATACCAACCTCAAAGGACCGCACTTTCTCTCGCAGGGCGCCGCCCGCTGGATGGTGGAACAGGGCGGGGGCCGTATCGTTTTTGTCACTTCCATCAGTTCGTACGCCGCATCGGTCAACCGCGCCGAATATTGCATCTCGAAAGCGGGGCTCAGCATGTCGGCGGCGCTGTATGCTGCGCGGCTGGCGCAACATAACGTACAGGTTTTTGAGATTCGGCCCGGCGTCATCCGCACAGACATGATCGCCGCGGTGGAAAGCGTCTATGAAGAGCGCATTGCCAACGGGATGCTGCCGCAGCGCCGGATGGGGGAGTCGGCCGATGTCGCCCGCACGGTCCGCGCCATCGCGGATGGCTTGCTGGACTACTCCACCGGCCAGATCTTGAACGTGGACGGCGGATTCCACCTTCGCACGCTGTAAAAGGCGTCCGGACGATGTCCGTATGGTATAAAAAGGGTTTCTTTCCGGAGGGTTTTTAATGAACGCTGCTGGTTCCCAAAAGGGTTTCTACGGCTGGTGGGTCTCGATCGCCGCTTTCTTTACGTTTGGCTTGGCCGTGGGCATTCCCTATTACGGGATGGGTTTCTATTACGACTACTACCAGAAGCAGTTCGGATGGAGCCGTCCGGAAATGACCTTGGGCTTCCCGCTGGCCGTCATTCTGACCCTGTGGGTCGGGCCAGTCATCATGCACCGGTTTAGTCCTCGCAAACTGATGATGATCGGCGTAGCGTTGACGGCATTGTCCTTCATCGGGTTCAGCAAGATGACGGGCGATCTCACGTTCTACTACGGCATGTGGACGCTCTATACGGTCGGCTACATCCTTTCCGGCCCTATCCCACACCAGATCATCATTTCGCAGTGGTTCAAACGGCACCGCGGCAAGGCGATGGCGGCCACCTATCTCGGCGTCGGCGCGTTCGGTGGCCTGGTGGTGAAATACTTTGCGGCCCCCATCACGCAGGCCACTAATTTCCAGAACGCCCTGTTCTGGACGGGGGTCGTGGTGCTTTTGGTTATACCCATTGCTTTCTTTGTGATGCGCGACAAGCCCTCCGATATGGGGCAAACACCGGATGGGTTGCCGGAATCGGCGGCCGAAAAACCGGCGCCTCCCCGTGAAATCGGCTACTTGCTCCGCCAGCCCGCCTTTTGGCTCCTCATGATCGGCAGCCTGTGTTCCATCGGATCTATCGGCTCTATCAATTTCCACATGAAACTGGTCTTCAAGGAGCAGGGCTTTACGGATCAGAAGGTACTGGATAGCGTCTTCGGCACCGCCAACATGTTGATTCTCTTTTCTTCCATCGGCGGCCGCATCGCCATGGGCTACCTCGCGGATCGTTTCAACAAGAAGTACGTCATGCTCGTCACCTATGCGCTGGTAGCCGCCACCATTCCGTTGTTGTTTCTCGTTCGTCCGGAAAGTCCCGAGTACATTTACATCTTCGCGATTCTCTTCGGCTTCGGCATGGGCGCTGATTATATGCTGATCCCTCTTATGGCCGCGGAACAGTTCGGCGTCAACACGCTGGCTCGCGCCATGGCTATCATCCTTCCCGCCGACACGATTGGCCAGACTTGGTTCCCGTACCTCGTATCCCACATCCGCGAGGGGGCCGGCACCTATTCCACGGCGCTTAACATAGTATTTGGCATGGCCGCGCTGGGTGCAGCCGCGATTCTCATGCTGCCCTCGCACGGAAAGAAAGATGAAGCACTTCTCGTACAAAACCCTGGAACAACTCCAGCAGGACGCTGAACAGCGAACCGCGTTCGTCCGCTTTGAATCCGATAAGGAAAAGGTAAAGGCCCTGTTGGGCCGCAAAGTTCCGCTCGGCAACGGCATCACCCTGGGCAACTCCATGGCCATTCATCCGATGGAGGGTTGCGATTCCGACCTGGATGGCAATCCGGATGAACTCACATGGCGGCGCTATGAGCGTTTCGCCGCCGGCGGATCGAAGCTCATCTGGTTTGAAGCGACGGCCGTCCGCAAGGATGGCCGCGCCAACCCACGGCAACTCTGGATTCATGAAGGCAATGTCGAGGTGTACGCCAGCCTTCTCTCCCGCATCCTCTCCATTCACAAGGAGCGGTTCGGAACCACCGGCGACCTCGTCATCCCCATCCAGCTTACGCACTCCGGCCGCTACTCCTACCCAAACCGGATCATCGCCTATCACAATCCCCTGATTGACGCCAAGACGGCCACCCCGGCGTCCCAGGCCCCCATCAGCGACGAAGACCTGGAAGCGCTGGAAGACCAGTTTCTGTACGGAGCCAAACTCGCTTGGAAGGCCGGGTTCCGCGCTATCGATCTCAAGGTGACGCACGGCTACCTGCTCAGTGAGTTGATGGGGGCCAAGACACGCGAAGGCCGCTACGGCGGCTCGTTGGAAAACCGGACCCGGTTCATCCACAACGTGATTCGCAAAGTGCAGGCCGAGTTCGGCGGCGATATGTTGATCGCCATGCGGCTTGGCTGTTTTGACAGTGTTCCTTACCGGAAAAATGAGCAGTCCAAGCTCGGCGAACCGTTGCCGTACGAAACTCCCTACCCCTACGGCTGGGGCGTCAATCCCGACGATCCGCTCTCGGAGGATTTGACCGAGGTCAAACAAGCCATCGGCTGGTTCAAAGAGTGGGGCGTCAAGTTGCTAAACGTCTCCATCGGGTGCCCTTATTACAACCCTCACATCGGCCGGCCGTTTGAAAAACCGGACGAAGGCAATTATGAGATGCCCGAACACCCGCTGACGGGCGTCGACCGGCATTTCCGGATCTCCGGCGAACTCCAACAGGCGTTTCCGGACCTACCCATGGTCGGAACCGGCTACAGTTGGCTGCAGATTTATGCGCTCAATGCCGCCGCCCGCAATATCGAATCCGGCAGGATTCAGATTTTCGGCATCGGTCGCAATGCGCTCTCCTATCCGGACTTCGCCGTCGATGCGCTCGACAAAGGCGACCTCGATGAAATCCGGGTCTGCAAGACGTTAACGTACTGCACGTTCCTGATGCGGCAAAAAAACCATCCGCTGGGCCAGTTCCCGGCCGGCTGTCCGCCGTTCGATAAACTGGTGTACGGGCCGCTGATGAAGCAGGCCCGGGAAGCATTCCGGTCTCAACAGAAGTAAATTCAGCATGAAAAGACGTGAAGTTCTCGCAGGCAGCCTGCTGGTTCCGGCTGCCGCTGCGCAGGGGGCCACGGCCGTCCCCACCTTTCACCAGGCCAAGATTGACAACCTGGACAAAGCGGTCGATGCCAACATTGCCCGCCAGATTCTCGACAAATCGCACAAGTATTACGGCAGTTACGCGGGCGATGACGGGCTCTTCTACGGAGGAACGCCGTCCAGTTTGATCGACGGATTCCTGACGGCGTATCTCCTGCCGCAGTCACGCCATCACAAGAGTGCGAAGGTCGCCGAACGAATGCAAATGGCGGCTATCGCGTATGGCAATGCGCAGACAAAGGACGGGAATTGGAATCTGCCGTTCACAAATTTCAATTCGCCGCCCGACACCTCGTTCATCATGCAAGGGACAAGCATCACCCTGATGAACGCCCGGCAATACGGCTTCCCGGATCTCGAAAAGTGGATGCTCCCCGCGGTGAAACGGGCCGGCGATGCGCTTGTTCTAGGCGGCATCCATACGCCGAATCACCGCTGGGTGGCTTGCTCCGCTCTGGCTGGGCTCCACAAGCTCTACGGTGACCAGAAATATCTCCGCCGCATCGACCAGTGGCTGGCCGAAGGCATCGATCAGGATGCCGATGCCCAGTACACCGAGCGATCCACCATTGGCTATAACGGCATCGTCAACCGTGCGCTGGTCCTGATCGCCGAGTGGCTGCAGCGGCCCGAATACCTCGGCTATGTCCGCAAGAATCTGGACGCCTGCATTCATCTGCTGCATGCCGATGGCGAAGCAGTTACCGAGATTTCCCGGCGGCAGGATCTGAACCAGCGCGGTACGCTATTCAACCATTGGCCGGCCCTGGCCTACATGGCCTGGAAAGATCAAAACGGCCGGTACGCCACGCTGGCCCGCCAGTTCGAGCCGGTCTACGGATCGCCCTCCTACATTCTCCGCTGGCCCCAGTACAGCAACAGTCTGCCCGCCAACCAACCGCTTCCTGACAATTTCGTCAAGGACTTCCCCGTCACAGGCCTTGTCCGAATCCGGCGCGGGGCAAAAAGCATCAGCATCCTGCGTGGCCGGGACCGCTTCTTCACCTACCGTCACGGCGCGGCCATCGTCAACGCGGTTCGCTTCTCCTCCGCCTTCTTTGGGAAGGGCCAGTTTTCCTCGAAAACGCTGACGCACGAAGGCGGCTCTTATGTGATGACGCAGGATCTGGACGCCGGATACTACCAGCCCTTCACGCCGCCTCGGCACATCACCACAGAGACCTACGACAATACCCGTTCTCAACGGGAACGAACCGAGATCTGCCGATTGCAGTATAAAACCACGGTGACCGAAATCGACGGCGGATGCCGCCTGCGGATAGAAGCCGCGGGAACCGATGAGGTACCGGTGACTGTTGAGATCAACATCAGAGAAGGCGTGGCGATCACCGGCGCGGAGAAGGTTGGCCGGTTCAAGGACGCGTGGTTATTGAAGGACGGCTTCGCCGAACTCTCCGCCGGAGGCGATAAGGTGCGCATCGGCCCCGGCATTGGCCAGCATACCTATCTGGAAGTTCGCGGCGCCAAGCCTAGGTTGGAGGGCAACAGCCTGTTCCTTACCGGGCTGACGCCATTCGATCACACCATCGAATTCAAGGCCGTATAGCGCCCGGGCGGCCAGGACTTGCGTCAAATCGGCGGCGGGAAACGGCGGAGATATGCCCGCCGTCCACCCGGCGGTTGTATAACGCCACCCCCTGACGCTTCGCCGCGCAGTACGGCAACGCGGATGCGGCCGATTTAGGATGATAGAGCGGATGCCCCGCCCCTTTCTTCATCGATCGATGTTGGCTTTTCTCGCTCTGGCCGCCATAGCGGCACGAGGCCAGTCTTCCCAGGTCACCAGCCCCGGACAGCGTGCCAAATTTATGGAAATGGTGCAGTCGCTGGAAGAGAACCCGCTCGGACCAACTGCGAAGGAACAACGCTCGGAAGCCATGATTTGGCTCATCCAGGCGCCGGATATCTCGGTAAAAGTATGTGGAAGCCTGGTACAACCGCTGCTGGAAACGAAGAAGAATCACGCAGCCGAGATCTTCGGCCAGATGACGCTTGCCTCGGGAGTTTTTGTCATTCAGCATCCGGACAAAGCCAGGAATGATGCGGCTATGTACACCGCCGGTCTGGAAGGCACCCTTCGCCTTTATGAGTCAATTCTGCGAACAAAGCCGAAAGAGCGATGGCCGTTCCTGGATGAATGGATCGAAAAACGTACCCAAGGCACATTGCCCGCCGAGGTGGCCCATAAGGCGTCCCGCTGCAAATAGATTGGCCGAAACCGGACGGGACTGCGCAGCGTCTCTCCCATAGTCGCCGGGTAGAGATCCCGATACGGCACTGTCCGCGGCATTTGCAACAATTCCGAAACTGTTAGAAACTACGAAGTCGCGTTTCGCAAATAAGTTGCAGTCACAAATTTCACCGTTCCCATTTTCTGAGATCTGAAACTCAAAAATCAGATTCTTACTGCATGGGGAAAGCATCCGTTTCGGTATACTGGAGAAAATGGAGAGATTGTGCCATCCATTCCGTCGGCTCGGCTTCTGCGCCATTGCGCTGTGGCTTGCGGCGACGTTTGGGTTCTCCATAGCTAGCCTTTCGATGGTGGACCGCGTTACCCGGCAGCAGCAGCGGTCGCGCGTACAGCGGCATCCGCGGCATCGCATGTGTCCGGGCCTGTCCAACGATTCGTCCACGCTCCACACGGCATTTCTCAAACACGTCCAGCCCGCCGACGCCCCACCCGGTAAGATCTTGGATGTTGCGCGGCCGGCGTTCACGGAACTCGGCCTTGTCTTTCCCCTGCCGCAGGCGCCCCCTGGCCGGTTTCCTCTTCTCCTATCTTCCCTTCCCCGTCCGCCTCCTTTTCTCGCATAGTTCTTCGCTCTTTTCCCCAATCACAATTCAATAAAATAACAACTGAGCCTTGGAGTCTCTATGCGTAAACTCGTATCTGGATATAAGAAATTTCGTACCGAAGTGTACCCTGGCCACGAAGAAGATTTTCGCCGCTTGGCCACCGGCCAGCAGCCGCTCGCCCTTTTTATCACCTGTTCTGATAGCCGCATTGTGCCGGACATGTTGATGCAGGCCGGTCCCGGTGAACTCTTTATCTGCCGCAACGCGGGCAACATCGTCCCCGCCCACGGCGATCAGAACGGCGGCGTCTCCGCCACCATTGAATATGCCGTTCGTGTGTTGAAAGTGAAGCACATCATTCTCTGCGGCCACTCCGATTGCGGCGTCATGCACGGCCTACTGCACCCGGACCGCGTCGCCGCACTGCCCAATGTGTCCAACTGGCTCACCTACGGCGCTCGCGCCCGCGCGGTCGTCGATGCCATCTGCGAAGGTCAATCGGATGCGGAAAAGGTTATGGAATTGGCCCGGCAGAACGTGTTGGCTCAGGTCGATAACCTGAAAACGCACCCCTCGGTCGCCGCTGCAATTGCCTCCGGCGGCTTGCAGTTGCATGCCTGGGTCTACCAGATCCTCGAAGGCGAAATCCTCGCATGGGTTCAGGACCGCAACGCGTTTGTGCCGCTGGACACGGTTCCGGTGCAAGATTCGGAACCGTCACTGGTTAGCGCTTAATCCAGGAGAACGGCCGGCATGAAAAAAGAACTTCTCGGGGCGGACCTGCTCGGTTCCGTCGTCGTCTTTCTTGTCGCATTGCCCCTTTGCATGGGCATCGCCATCGCATCCGGGGTTCCGCCAGCCGCTGGGCTGGTCACTGGCATCCTGGGTGGGATCGTCGTGGGTTCGCTTTCCGGGTGCCCGTTACAGGTCAGCGGTCCGGCGGCGGGCCTCTCCGTGATCGTCTATCAAATCATCCAGGAACATGGGCTCGCCATGCTTGGGCCTATTGTTCTTCTAGCGGGATTGATTCAAGTAGCGGCAGGTCTGCTTAAGGCCGGCCAGTTTTTCCGGTCCATCTCGCCCGCCGTTATCCATGGCATGTTGGCCGGCATCGGCGCGCTCATCTTTGCCGCCCAATTCCACGTCATGGTGGACCACACGCCGAAATCGAGCGGTTTAGCCAATTTTGCCGCCATCCCGGAGTCGGTCGCGCTCCTGTTTCAGGATTTAGACCATGACCACCACATGGCCGCCATCGTTGGCTTCGTCACGCTCGGAACAATGTTGGCTTGGACTTGGTTGGCCAAGGGCAAGCTCAAAACGGTACCAGGCGCCCTTATCGGCGTTGTCTCCGGCACGGCGCTGGCCCAGTTTGGCCAGTGGCATATCCATTACGTTAAGCTCCCCGAAAACCTGATGGACTCCCTTACCTTCACCCATCCGGCGGGTATCGCGGGCCTCTTTTCCATGGAGATTCTCTGGGAGTCTCTCGCCTTGGCCTTTATCGCCAGCGCGGAGACGCTCCTGTCTGCCGCCGCCGTCGACCAGATGGCCAAAGGGCACCAACAGCAGAAAACCAACTACGACCGGGAACTGTTCTCGCAAGGCGTCGGCAACACCATCTGCGGCATCCTTGGATCCTTGCCTATGACTGGAGTCATCGTCCGCTCAGCGGCGAACGTGAACGCCGGTTCAAAATCGCGGATGTCCACTATATTTCATGGATTCTGGTTGCTGCTCTTGATCGTAGCGTTCCCCAGCGTACTACAACTGGTGCCGACCGCCAGTCTGGCAGCCATCCTGGTCTTCACCGGCATCAAGCTGCTCGATATTCCCACCTTCCGTCACTTGAACAGATACGGCTGGGATGTCGCTTTAATCGCCGGCCTCACCACCGTGACGATCGTCTGTTCGAGTCTGCTTACCGGCATTGTGCTCGGCATCGTCCTATCCATCGTCAAATTGCTTTGGGCGATCTCCAGCCTGGAAGTGATCGTGGACAAGGATCCTATGAGTGACCGCATGGACGTCCAGTTTCGAGGATCGGCCAGCTTTGTGAATCTCCCGCGTTTTACCGATGCGCTGGAGGCCCTCCCGGAGTCAGCCGAAACCCATATTCACGTCCGGGGTCTGCATTACATTGACCACGCCGCGATGGAGGCTCTTGCTTCCTGGGAACGTTCCCGGACCAGCCGGGGCGCTCAGATATTTGTGGCCTGGGATGAGCTGATGTCTTTCTACAACGAAAAGAATCTGAAGCCCAGCAACATGCGCGTGGAAACGCCGATTCATTAACCCAATCGGCATAGCATTCTTCCCATCGCCGGCCGGAAGTCTCCCCACCGTCTCAACAAAGCGGGAGGGGGCTTCCGGCCGGTTTTGCATGGCTGCCGGCGAAAACAGCCGTGCATGGTATATTCATCAGTGCCTCGAAGCACCCAGGATGAGTTGAGCCAATGTCAGGCTCCCCGTTGCGTTGTGCGTAATTTTCCTATATCCTTCCACACCGCTAGCAGGAGCTTGCCATGCCATCCTTTCCAACTACTATTGCTGCTCTTCTCTTTCTCAGCAGCGTCGCCTTCGCGCAGACCGATCTGGCGACCCTTCGCGGATTAGTCACTGACCAAACCGGGGCCGCCGTGCCCAACGCGAAACTGGTGCTGCTCAATTCGGGTACTAACATTCCCCGTGAATCGGTATCCAACGAAAACGGTGATTTCGAGATTCCCTACGTCGTGCAAGGGACCTATGTCCTCACGGTCAGCGCCCAGGGGTTCAAGAACTTTGTTGCCAATGATCTTTTGATTCGCGCCCGTGAAATGCGGCGCATCGACGTCAAGCTCGAACTCGGAGCCGTCGGAGCGGAGGTTACCGTATCGGGGGGAGCCGCGGTCATCGCCACCGAGGGCAGCCAGGTATCCAGCGGCTTCAGCCGCGAGGCCTTCGTGAACAGTCCGCTCAGCCAGAGTTTTTTCCCGCAAGCGTTCATGACGACGCTTCCCAACATCCAGACGCAACAGGGTGGCTTCAGCATGCGGTTCGCCGGCCAGGCATCCACACAGGTAGCCGAGAACATGGATGGCGTACCTAGCGATGGGACGGTGAACCTCGTTCAGAATATGCAGGACTTTGAAGATCTCAATGTTGTTACAACCAACAACACGGCGGAGTACTCTCGCGTTGGGCAATTCTCCATGGCCTCCAAGGGCGGCACAAATAGCTTTCATGGGCGCGTCTACTACGATTTGAACAACTCCGCGCTGCGCTCCCGCAGTTTCTTCGAAGGCCGCAAAATCCCCTACAAGGAGCACCGCGGCGGAACCAACTTCAGCGGCCCCATCATCAAAAACAAGCTTTTTTTCTACGCGGCGTACTCGCTTGTTCGCATTCCCAGTTCCAGCCTCTATCTCCGCGATGTTCCCACCACCGCCATGCGCGGCGGCGACTTCACCGGCCAGGCCGTCATTCGCGATCCCTTCAACGGCAGAACACCCTTCCCCGACAACCGGATTCCCAGTTCGCGCATCAATCCCGTCTCCGCCAAAACGCAGGATCTCTTTATCCCTACTCCGAATCGCGGCGCTGCCGGCGCATTGTTCCAAAACTACCAGTTCGTCTTTCCCTGGCCGACGGACCTCTACAAGTGGGATAGCGTCACGGACCGCGTCGATTGGGTGATCAGTTCGAAAAACCAAATGTTCGGCCGGTTCATTAACCGCATTACTCCCTACGTGCTGAATGGGCCGTTTGAACAGCTCGGCGCCTGGACCCGAAAACGGAACCACCATTCCATCGCACTCAACGACACCCACACCTTCTCTCCACGGCTTGTGAATACTTTCCTATTTGGTTGGGCCAAGGACTACTTCATTGACGGCGAAGAGACGGGCGGCGTCACGCCGCAGAAAGGCGATGCCGCAGTTTCCGCCATTGGCCTGCAGGGCGTCAATCGCGGCAACTATTCCGTGATGGGCTTCCCGACTATGACCATCGCGGGCATCACGCAGCTGCGCCAACAGCCGGGCGGCGTCAACCTGGACCGCAACGACTTCACAGTTACCGATTCCATCACCTACTCGCTCGGCCGCCACGTCCTCAAGGCCGGCGCGGCGCTCCGCACCTTCCGGGACTTCAACGGCGGTATCCCGGAGGGCAACTACGGCACCTTCAGCTTTGACGGCAGCATGACCGGCGACGGCTCCCGCTCCGGCGTCGGCTACGCGGACTTCCTCCTCGGCGTACCGCAACAGAGTACCCGCCTGGATCCCATTACGAACCGGACGCAGAATGCCTACGAACTCGGCCTGTTTCTCACCGACACCTTCAAGGTAAACTCCAGGCTCACTTTGGACCTGGGCCTGCGTTGGGACTACTTCCGTCACGCCATCTACGACGATGGTCTCCAATACAATTGGGACCCCGCCACCGGCAACGTCATCGTTCCCCAGGACGCTATCGCCAAGATCAGCCCGCTCTATCCCAAGACCATCACCATCACGCCGGGCAATGTGCTCCCCACACCCAAGAAAACCAACTTCCGCCCGCGCCTTGGCTTCGCCTACCGCATCACGGACAAGTTCGTCGTGCGCGGCGGCTATGGCATCTACTCGGAGACGCTTGGCCCACTGCATCGCGCCCAGGGAACCGGTCCCTTCCAGATCGCCGAGACCTATATCAACTCGCTCAGCAGCGGAACGCCGACATTTACCTTCCCCAACCCGTACCCGGCCTCGATCGCCGCGGCCGGCATTCCGTCGCAGAGCGTATCCGGCTACCCAATAGATACGAACAACGGTCTGATCCATCAGTACAACATAAGCATCGAGCGCGAGATCGCCAAATTCGGACTGCGTGGCTCTTATATCGGTTCGCGCAGCCGGGGGCTGAACTATACCATCGCTCTGAACAAGCCGCAGCCCAGCCTTGTCCCATTCACGGCCAGCCGCCGGCCCTATCCGCAATACGTCGGGGCCAGTTACGCCTACTCCGACGGCGCCTCCAACTACGACTCCGTCCAGTTTGAAGTGACTCGGCGCGCGGGTGCGCTCTTCCTCAACGCGCATTACACATTCGGCAACGCCTCCAGCAACTTCCTGAATCTCGAGAATCCGTACAAGCACGATTATTGGAACCGGGACGCCTTCAACTCCCGTCACCGGTTCGTATTCAACTCCACCTACGATCTCCCCGTGGGCAAGGGCCGCAAATACATGAACACCGCGCCGAAGGCTATCGAGCACGCCTTGGGAGGCTGGCAGTTGGGCTGGATCGCCTACCTCCAAAGCGGTCAATACTACACGCCCACCTTCTCCGGTTCCGACCCATCGAACACCAACAGCCTGGGCGGAATCCCGGACCGGATAGGCGACGGCAATCTGGGGACGCTCTCGCCCGACAGGCTTTTTGATCCAACCGCCTTCGCCGTTCCCGCCCCCGGCCGTTTCGGCAACTCCGGCGTGAACATTCTCGAAGGCCCCGGTCTGAACCTGCACCATCTCAGCCTGGTGAAGCAGTTCCCGATCACGGAAAAGGTACGCTTCGTACTGCAGACGATGTTAACCAATGTGGCCAATCATCCGATCTTCGATTTTCCCACCGGCAACTCGTTGAACATCTCGGTTCCAGGAAGCGTGGCCCGCGCCACGCAACTGCGGGACGCCGGCACTGGAGGCCGGGAGATGAGCGGCCCGCGGCAATTCCAGTTCCGCTTCCGGGTGGAATTCTAAAGCCGAAGGAGCGGCTGGCGGACACTGATTCCGCCAGCCGCTCCCGCTATCGAGCCCGCTCTATTTTTCGTCCTTGCGCAAAGTCCTTTGGTAGTCCTCGGTGCTCATACACTGGCATTAGCTCGCAACCAACGGACCACCGTCTATCTCGATGTCTAGCGAAGCAACGGTTCGTTTTGCGGCATGGTTAGACAACCTCGGCAAACAGATTCTTACCGGTGGAGATTCGATGTTCCAACATCTCGTATCCCCAGACCGCTTCGACCTCCAAGGATTGCAGTTCTGAAGGTAGCTTCCCGATGAAACGTTGTTGTCCACCTTCCCACAACCACCAGTTTTCATAGGTTCCCGGTCTGGTGGCACTCGTACATCGAAATTGTGGAAAGCGGAACGATGGCACAGGGAATACTCCAATCTTCTTCCAGCGGCCCACCTTCACCGCCCCTTTCAGGCCAACAAACACTGGAGGGAACATCTCTCCAGCGGACTGAAGTTCACGGAGCGATTCCAATTCATGGAAACTGATGTAGTCGAACACTCTCATCAAGCAACCAAGCTGGTCATTCCACTGCAAATAGTGTGCAAAGGCGTACCGCCCATCCGGTAACGGAATCTGGTAAACGTCACCTTCTTTGACTCGCCGTGCCACGTATTAGAATCCTCAGTATCCCACGTTATATGTACTCTTAACGAGGTTGACTTCCGTCGCCGATGCAGCGGGCTGATAGATCGCACTCGCCACCGGTTTTTTTTGCGATGGCCAACCCCTGCATCAAAATCGCCCCACGATTTTTTCGATCTTGCCTGCCGCCGTCTTCCAGTCTGTAGCTTGGCTGGCATCGGCGACAGTAAGCTTCTCGAAAAGCTTCCGTCCTTCCTCTATGTCGAGGACGTAGACATGGTAGCTTTGTTTGTTTGGCACACTGGAAACCGGCTGCGCGCCCGCCAGGGAGGCTAGCAGGATGGGGAACAGAAATCCGCCCACATGGCAGAACATGCCGCGTGCCTAGCCGTTCAAGTCCAACCGCCCCGTGCTGTCGCCGAAACGCTCCACGGGTACGCCGGCCCGGTTCAGCATATCGACAAAAAGATTCGCAGCCGGGGTCATCGGTTTCGCCGCCACGTGCCGCCCTCCCTTCTGTCCGCCCGCATGGCCTGCCGCCAGCAGGGGCAGATTGTGACTCGAATGCTGGTTGCCATCACTCAACGCACCGCCATACAGGATTGTCGAATGGTCCAGCAACGTACCGTCGCCGTCCTTGGTTGCCTGCAGCCGGTCCAGGAAGTACGAGAACAGCTCCACATGGAAGCAGTTAATCTTGGTCACCTTCTCGATAAAATCCGGATGGCCGCGATGATGCGTAAGCGGATGATGTGGATCGGGCACCCCAATTTCGGGGTAGGTCCGCACACTCCCTTCCCGGCCTAGCATCATCGTGGATACACGGGAAATGTCGGCCTGGAAAGCAATCACCTGAAGATCGAACATCAGCTTGACGTATTCGGTGTAGTCAAAAGGTATGCCGGACGGCTTCTCTCCCAGCGGAATTTCCGGGTCTTTTTCTGCCTTGGCGATACGGGTCTCCACCTCGCGGATCGACGTCAGATACTCGTCCATCTTCCGTTTATCCTGCGCGCCGAGCGTGGACACCAGAGACTGCGTGGATTCGCGCGTCATATCCAGAATGCTCTTCTTGTACAGCGCGCGGCGGGCTCGCGTGGCCGCGTCCAAACTCGGGTCCACGGTGCCGAACAGCCTTTCAAACAGGGACCGCGGGTTCACCTCCACCGCCATCGGCGTCTCGGGGTTTTTCCACGAAAGGCTGTTCGTGTAGGCGCAACTCGAACCGGTATCGCAGTTGCCGATCATCCGCGCGTCCTCGCATCCAATCTGCAACGAAGCCACGCGCGTGTCGGCGGCAAACTTCTGCGCCGCGATCTGATCAAACGTGATTCCCGCACGGACATCCGCTCCCGCGGTGTACTTGGGTTGCGAACAGGAAAGAAAACTACCCGACGCCTTCGCATGCCCCCCGCCCTTGGCTTTGACAGCGGCGTGATTCGATAATCCCGAGACGACAACAATGTCATCGCGAAAACGCTCCAGCGGCTTCAAAATGCGAGTGAACGTGAAATCCGCGCCAGTTTTCTCCGGCAGCCAGTCTTTCATCACGATGCCGTTCGGCACATACACTACGCCCACGCGGCCGGGCGATTGCGGCGCCTTCGCCGCCAGCGCGGGCCGCATGGAATCAAGCAGCGGAAGCCCGAGCACCGCTCCGGCGCCCCGGAGCAACATGCGGCGGTCGATATGTTTGCCGGTAAGGAAGTTCATTCTGATTTTGCTCCGGAAAGGGGGCCAGCGGACAGTCGGCGTTGCTGGAACGGCAAGCTCTCCACAATAGATTGGACGAGCGCCGAGAAACGGTAGTTACGTTCGGCAAGTTGGGCGGCGACCGCGGCCACCACGCGCCGGTCCGGCCGTTCCAGGCCCCGGCCGAGCGCATAAGTAAGCAGCTTATCCGTCATCCCCTTCACAAAGGCTTCCTTGCCGTCGAGCAGGCTGGCCTTCAGCTCCACCGGTCCGCGAAATGTCTTGCCGCCAGGCAGCGTGCCGGTGGCGTCCACGGGGAATTTTCCGTCCATGGTACGCCAACCGCCCACAGCGTCAAAATTCTCCAGCCCAAAACCCAGAGGGTCCATCCTCGAATGGCAGGACGCGCAGGCCGGATTCTTGCGGTGCTCTTCCATTTGCTGGCGCAGGGAAGCCGATTCGCCGGTTTTGCTTTCGTCGAGCGATGGCACGGCGGGCGGCGGCGGAGGCGGCGGCGCGTTCAAGAGGTTCTCCAGAATCCATTTTCCCCGCAGCACCGGAGAGGTGCGCGTCGAGTACGAAGAGATCGTCAGAATGCTGCCCTGCGCCAGCACGCCTCCTCCCCGTGGACTCTGGCTCATATCGACGCGCTGGAAGGCAGGACCAGTAACCCCCGCCACGCCGTAGAATCGCGCCAGACGTTCATTCAGGTAGGTATAGTTCGCATCCAGAACGTTCAGCACGCTCCCGTCCTTGCGCACCATCTCCTCGAAGAACAATTCCGTCTCGCGCCGCATGGCAAAACGCAAGCTTTCGTCAAAATCCGGAAACTTGCCCGGATCGGGCTTCATGACGTCAATATTGCGGAACTGCAGCCATTGGCCCGCAAAGTTTTCAATCAAGGCGCGCGATTTGGCGTCTCGCAGCATCCGCTGCACCTGCGCCCGCAACACGGCGGGTTGGCGCAACCGGCCCTGCGCGGCGGCGTTTACAAGCCCATCGTCCGGCATGCTGCTCCACAGGAAATACGACAACCGCGACGCCAATTCGTATTGGCTGACCGGCGCATAGAAAGCCTTGCCCGCCGCGACCGGATCCCGTTCAATGCGAAACAGAAAATTCGGGGACACCAGAACGCCTTGCAACGCCGTGGCAATTCCCTCCTGGAAGCCGTCGCCTTGCTGCCGGGCCAGCGAGTAGAGCTGTACAAAAGGAGCCGCCTCGGCGGGGCGCACGGGCCGCCGGAATGCGCGGCGCGCAAAGGTGGTGATAATCGTCTGCGCACAGGCCGGCGTCTGTTGGGGACAGATGAAAATCTGGCGCGTGCTGGCCGGCGAAGGGCCTTGCGGCTGGGTGAAAGGACCTCCGACGTCAATCGACTCGAACCGGTTGTCGACGCGCGTTTCGATGCGGTCCGTTTTGATCTTCGTGCCGTATTTCCGAAGGACCTCAATGTCTTTCTCGGTCAACTTGCCGCGCACCGAAATCATCGGCTCCGGCGGACGCGCGGAAGGTTGGGGACCGTTATATTTCGGCGGCAGGCCGTGATAATTTTTCAGGTACGATGCCGAAAGCAGATGTTCGCCCGCTGTCACTGGCACACGAACTTCAACGATCTGCCCTTCCAGATCGGTGGCATCCACGGACCACTCCCGGATCATCTTCCCATCGATCCAAAATGACGGAGTGGCGGGCTCCGATTGATTCGGCCGGTGTCCGTTTAGGACCACGCGGAAGCTATACTCGCCGTCCACCGGGAAGCGGTGCAGCACATGGAAGGCGTGCCGGGTGCTGAGGCCGCTTTCGTCGTAGTGGAAGAGGTCCTTCGGCAACGCGGGCCGGTCCACCGTATCGTTAATGCGCACCGGAGCCGAATAGTGGACCGCGGCAGGCTTACGCTTTTCCGGACCGAAGATTGCGGTACGCACGGCGCGCTCGGCCGCATACAGATACTTCTCCAGCAGGACGGGCGACAGCGTCAGCGCGTCGCCAATATTGTCGAAGCCAAACGCCGCTTCGTCATTCGGAAACTCGTCGGCCGGACGTATATCCACGGCAAGCAGATCGCGAATCGTATTGTTGTATTCCGTGCGGTTCAGTCGCCGCGCCGTGATTCGCCCCGGATCGGGTTTCGCCGTCCGGTCCTGCCGCGCGAATTCCGCCTCCAGGAAATGCGTCAACGCGGCCGATTCCTGCGCGGGAGGCTTCTTCATCGACGGGGGAGGCATCTCGCCGGTTTTGATCTTGCTGACGGCCCGCTCCCAGATCTCGCGATTGTCGTCAAAAGACTGCGCGGTTTCAAATCCCGCGAGATTGATATCGCCCGAAGAAACCGAGGCATTGTGACAAGCCACGCAATTCTTCTTTACGAATGCGAAAACATCCGCGGAATCGTACGCGAAAATAGTGCCCAGACTGGTGAGCAGTAAGTAAATACGAGGCGTCACGGTACCGCTTTCAAACTATCAAAAGTGCAGGGGGGTACGCAGTGAACCCGTTAGCGCATCCAGTCCTCGATGTCCGCTTCGGGCGCCGCTTCAATGAGCGCGGCGACCGCGGCCGGAATCGGAGTGCTGGTCAATTGCCGCGTGACCGGATCTTCTTTCACGCAGGCAATGGCAACCTTCCCACGCGCGCACTCTGTCACGGCGCCGTCTTCTACTTTGCCAACCTTTGCCGCGTAAACAATGCTCCGCGGCCGGCGTTCCACCACCGTCAATGTAACTTGCACGGTATCTTCAAACCGCAACGGCCGCTTATAGTCGAACTCCGCGTGAACCCGCGGCCAGCCAACTCCCATATTCGTGATCGATAAACCGAGCGAACGGTAAAAAGCCGTCTCTGCGGCCTCCACATAGCGGAAAAAGTTACTGAAATGAACGATCCCAACCATATCCGTTTCCGAAAACTCGACGATTCGCCGGATCGTTATTCCATGGGGCACCTTTTCATTCTGGCATTCCGGGCGGAGTTGACAGCCGCCCCCCGCATGTAAAAGACTCTTGAGTCGATGCGCCTCACACTCTTCGCCCTCGCCGCCTTCGTCTTGGGCCTTACCGCCTGGGCCGGCGAGGAGAACTACAACATCCCGCTATGGGAACCCGGAAAGGTCCCCCTGGCCGCGGGCGATGGACCGCTGGACGCTCCCTTCCTCACCGTCTTTCAGCCGCCGCCGAATAAGCGTAACGGGGCCTCCGCCATCATTGCGCCGGGCGGTTCCAACATCATGCTGATGTATGGCGTGGAAGGCATCGAAATTGCCGAACGGCTGAACGATTGGGGCGTCACCGCTTTCGTTCTCACCTACCGTCTGAACCCGCGCTATAATGAAGCCGCCCGCGTTCTCGACGGCAACCGCGCCGTCCGCCTTATCCGCTCCCGTGCCAAAGAGTTCGGCCTCGACCCGAACCGCATTCTCTTCTCCGGCTTCTCCGCCGGCTCCAGTATGGCCCGTTCCGTCACCGCCGCCTCCGGTCCCGGTGACCCCTCCGCCCCCGACCCCATCGACCGCCTCGACTCCAAGCCCAACTTCCTACTCCTCGTCTACGGTCCGGGCCGCGCCACGCCCGTCGAGAAACTCAAAGAATTTCCGCCCACCTTCCTTCTCTCCGCCGCCTGGGATCGCGGCGCGGCCAATGGCACCACGCAGTTGTTTCTCGATATGAACCGCGCCGGCGCGGTCGCGGAGTTGCATATCTACCAGAAAGGCAGGCACGGCTTCGGCGCCGCCACAACGAGTCCGGAGTTTGCGCCATGGATGGATGCGCTGAAGCACTTTCTGAAACTCGGCGGGTACTTCGGAGGGGCAAAATAATCATGCGAGCGCTTGTCTTCTTCCTCTCTCTCTCCGCCATCGCCGCCGAACTTCCGAAAGTTGTCAACGAAGGGTATGGCGACTTCCTCCTGGTCCCGGCCGGCGCATTCAAGATGGGCGACAACTTCGGCGACGGCGAGTCCCGCGAACGCCCTGTTCATCAGGTCTATCTGGACGCCTATTACATCGGCAAATATGAAGTAACCAACGGCGACTGGAAGAAGTTCCAGGCCGACCCGGCCTATGACGACAAGAGTCTCTGGCCCAACGGCCACGTCGTGCCCAAGGATCAAAGTCCCTATTGGACGCAGGCCAACAACCACGGCGGGGCTACGCCCGGCAGCGACAACTACCCCGTGCTCGGCGTCAATTGGGATGCCGCCACTGCCTACTGCAACTGGCTCAGCCGGAAGACCGGAAAAAAATACCGTTTGCCTACTGAGGCCGAATGGGAAAAGGCCGCGCGGGGAACGGATCAACGGCGCTTCCCCTGGGGCAACACTATCGACCACTCCTACGCCAACTTCACCGGGGCGCAACCATTCGATACGGGCCAAACCGTCGGCTACTACGACGGCAGTAAACGCGGCGAACTCCAGACGCACAACGGCGCCTCGCCCTACGGAGCTATGGACATGGCAGGCAATGTCATGGAGTGGTGCCAGGACTGGTACAGCCGCTCGTATTATGCGTCCTCGCCGAAAAAGAATCCCCAAGGGCCTGAAAAAGGCGCCTACCGTGTGTTGCGCGGGGGGTCTTTTTTCTTCGAAGGCCAGGATCTGCGAACCTATGCCCGATCCGGCGCGTGGCCATCTTTCCAGGCCTTCCGCATGGTCGGCTTCCGTGCGGCCCGCGGTTCGGAATAACCCCTCCCAGAAATGGCCGAAGAACTCCCGGTACGCCTAGGCGGCCCGGGAGCCTCGCCTAATCGCTTCGTTTGCCTCCGTACCGCAACGTACGTCCAGTACACGTTTTTATTACAAAAATTCATCAAAATATTGGACTTGCAGTACCTTGCGCGGTGCAGGGAACCATGGGACCATTCCATTGCCCCCCTCGAGTACAACACCGTGCAGCTATTCCTATCACGCTTGGCAGTTGCAGCGTGCTTCGCCGTATTTTCCGCGACGGGTACCACCATCACCTTCGACGGACTGAACGGCAGCAACGCAGATCCGTTCAACGGTATAGCCAGTGCGGGTTATACGGTGTCCGTTGCCTCCGGCAACTGGTACCAGTCGCAGGTTTTTGGCAACAACATCCCGTCGATTTTCACGCGGCTCCTCAATGGAATCGAAGGGTCGATCATGCTGGCGGGCGGAACCTTTACGATGCAGTCTGTCGACGTCGCCGCCAATAACGGAAACGCAACCTATACATTCATTGGGCTGCTTCGCGGCGCCGCCGTTTTCTCCAATTCCGGCATCGTAACAGGCCACAGCGGCCCTTTCTTCTTCGAAACCGTAAGCAACCCCAGCGCCGCGTCCGTCATCGATACGCTCTACATCCTCGTAGGCGCGGCCACTTCGCCGTCTTCCATCAACCTGGACAACATCGTCATTCACTGGGCCGAACCGCCGCCCCCGCCCGGCGCCTCGGTTCCGGAACCGGAAACCGTCACCCTCTCCGGGTTCAGTCTGGCCGCGCTAGTGGCCCGGCGGCGGTGTAATCGCACGCTTCGCAATGAAAAACACGCTAGAAAATGCATCCGCTGCCGATGAATTCCTAGATGCTGTCTTCCGATCACCTTTTGCTAAACGAAGTGTTCGAGTCGCACCTGAAGTCTAGTTTTCACAAAGGTATGCGCTCGGAAATCGCCGCCAACTACGGGTCCGACATTCTGGAACAGGTCCTGGATATCTACGAAGTACTGATCGACTGCGGTTCCGGCCGCGGAGTGACAGTCGATTCCGGAATTCCCATGCTGATGGATCTGGCGGCGGAACGGTACCCCTGGCTGTCCGAAAAAGCGCTCACCAATCTCACTCACGCCTTCTATCTCACCTGGAAGTAACTCCCTACAACCAACCTGCCTATCCCCGCCGCGGCAAAGGCACGCGCGCTGTTCCGCGGTGGGGATGTGCACATGCGCAAATACCGAATGACCCACTCGGAATCTGTCGATTTCCAGGCGTCGTACACCCATGCGTGCTCCTATCGCGAATAGCCTACTGGACCCTCTAAGGGAGCCGGTCTACATGCGGAAATAATTGTCCGCAAAATCCGTATCGGCCGCGCTGGCGGAATCTTGCAGAATAATTGCGTCAATATGATCCAATATTGGGCATGACCCGCCGCTCCCTCCTGGGATCTCTCTGCGCCCTTCCGCTCGCCGCCGAGGATTGGCCTCAGTTTCGCGGTCCTTCCGGGCAGGGCCACTCCGCCGAACGCAATCTGCCGCAGGAGTGGAGCGACACCAAGAATCTCCGATGGAAAACGGAAATCCCTGGCGCGGGCTGGTCCAGTCCCTCGATTGTCGACGGCCGCATCTGGCTCACCACGGCTACGGAAAACGGCAACTCCTTGCGCCTGCTCTCTCTAGACGCCGGTACCGGAAAAATTGCGCTCGACACCGAAGTCTTTCATATTCGCGACGCCGGCCCCGGTCTCCACAAAAAGAACAGCTTCGCGTCCCCTACCGCGATTGTCAGCGGCGATCGCATCTATGTGCATTACGGCTTCTTCGGAACGGCTTGCCTGGACACGAAGGGCAAGGTGTTGTGGACGCAAACTCTGAAATACGAGCCGCAACACGGCCCCGGCGGCTCCCCCGCTCTCTTTGAGGATCTTCTCATCATCAGTTGCGACGGCTTCGACGCTCAGTACGTCACAGCCCTGGATACCGCCACCGGGAAAGTTCGTTGGAAGACGCCGCGCGGCAAAGGCAATCAGGCCTACACCACGCCTCTCGTCATCAACGCCAACGGCCAACCGCAAGTCATCAGCCCCGGGGCTCATCATGCCTACTCCTATGACCCCCGTACGGGCAAAGAGCTCTGGTTCATCGAATACGGCTCCGGCTTTTCCAACGTCCCTCGCCCCGTCTACGCCCACGGCCTCGTCTATATCTGCTCCGGTTTTTTCCAACCTGTCCTGTTCGCCGTCCGGCCCGGCGGCCGCGGCAACGTCACGTCCACCGAGGTCGCCTGGACCCATCAACGATCCGTCCCCCTCACGCCCTCGCCCATCGTCGTCGGCAACGAGCTTTACATGATCAGCGATAACGGCATTGGCGTCTGTTTAGACGCCAGGACCGGCGAATCCCGTTGGCAAAAGCGCATCGGCGGCAATCATTCGGCCTCTCCCGTCGCTGCCGACGGCCGGCTCTATTTCCTCAGTGAAGAGGGGGAGTGCACCGTGTTGGCCCCTGGCCCCGAATATCGCGAAATCGCGCGCAATACCGTCAGTGAGCGGACCCTCGCCTCCATCGCCGTCTCCGGCGGCGCACTCTACCTCCGCGGCGACCGCCATCTGTTCCGATTCGAAAAACCGGCCTAGCGGAATAGCGGCGACAACGCATCCACCAGCCGCAGATAGCGGGCAAAGCCTTCTTCGTACCGTCCATCCAGCATCGGCTCCACCGCCGCTCCGGCGCTGGTCAACACGTCCTGTGCCGTACGCAGATCGGCATACCATCCCAGACTCACGCCCACAATCGCCGCGCACCCCCGTGTCGTTAATTCCGGGTCCGCTAGGGGCCGCAACGTCCGCCCGGTGATATCCGACTTTATTCGCGTCAGCAATGCATTCCGTGCCAATCCGCCCGCCAGCCGTACCTGTCCGATCGCCACGTCCTGCGAAGCAATCACGCTCTGTATGTGCCGCAGCGCATAACAAAGCCCTTCATATACGGCCCGCGCCAGGTCAGCCCGTGTCGTATTGGGCGTGATTCCGGAAAACGTCCCCGTCGCGCGTTCGCTCCACAGCGGCGCTCGTTCCCCAGCCAGGTAGGGCAAAAACGTCACGCCGCCCGCGCCCGGTTCGGATGCCATCGCCAGACCATCGAACGTGGCGAAGTCACCGCCCACAATCTCTCGCCGCGCCCATTCCAATATTCCGCCCGACATCGCCGTCGATCCGCGCACCAGCCACTCCCCGCGCCCCATCCACGGCAGCGAGTAGATGCGGCGGTCCGCGTCAATCACCTGCCGCCGGTGCAGCACTCCAAAACTCGTCACCGTGCCGGAAATATCCAGCGCATCGCCCTCGTCGCGCAAACCTGCGCCCAGGTAAGCGCAGATGCTGTCGAATGACGACGCAAACACCGGCCGCCCGCGCCATTCGCCCACGGGTTGACCAATGCGCTGCAACACACCCAATTTGGCTGGGTCCAGACCCAACGCGCACAGCAACTCCTCCGGCAGCCGCTCCTCTCTGGCCGGCCCGTAGCAGTGGAAGCGCGTGAAAGCGTCCATAGTCGCCGCGCCTGTCAATAGGTAGGTCAAGTACCCCGTCGCATCCAGCAGCCAACGTGCCTGCGCATAGACCGCCGGCTCCGCCTCCGCCACATACAAGACCTGGGGCAGAAAATCGCCGGAATGCACGCGCCAACCGCTGGCCGCATTGGCTTCCAGAAATTCGGGCATGGTGCGAATGCGGTCCGCTTGGGCGCGCGGCCTCGCATCGCTGTAAAGAATCGCCGGGCGCAGCGGTTCTCCCTGGGAATCTACACACACCAAACCCGACAAAGTTCCCGTGGCAATCACGGCAATAATCCGGTCCGCCGTCGCCGCCGTCAACTCCTCCAGCAGCCGCTCCATCCCCATCCGCCACGCGCGCGGGTCCTGTTCGCACCGTTCGCCCTCCCTCACGGTCGCCACCGGGTAGCTCTTGCTATAGGCGACGCGGCCCTCGGCATCCAGGGCCGTCCCGCGAATGCTCTGCGTCCCCAGGTCGATCACGGCGGCAAACCCCGCCATCACTCGCTCCGCAGCGCCGCCAATGCGCTCGCCGCCCGGTCAAAGCCGGCTGCCAGGATGCCCCGGTCCGAACCCATCGCGATCATTTGAAAGCCCATTTTCCAGAACTCCCGCGCCTGCTCCTCATTCCGCGCCAGGATGCCGGCCCACTTCCCTGCCCGGTGCGCCGCCGCAACCACCTCCGCCAACGCCTCGCGAAACGACGCCGTCCCCTCGTTCGGGTCCACGCCCATGCTCATCCCCAGGTCCGTCGGCCCTACAAACAGGACGTCCACGCCCTCCACGGCCGCAATAGCGCCGGCGTTCGCCACCGCGGTACGGGATTCAATCTGCACCACGGCCAACAACTCGCCGTTGTTCTCCCGTAAGTACCGCGCATAGTCTCTGCCGTACCGGACCGCGCGCGTGGAAGTCGCCGTCTGCCGCTCGCCCAGCGGCGCAATCCGCGTGAACCGCACCACCTCCCGCGCCTGCGCCTCTGTGTCCACCGTCGGAATCATGACGCCCGCTGGCCCCAAATCCAAGATCCGTTTCAACTCCGCCGCGTCAATCCCCGCCGCGCGCACCACCGCGGCCGACCCGCCCGCCTCCACCGCGAGCAGTTGCATTGCCACATCCGCCTCGCTGCCCGCCCCGTGTTCCCTGTCTATCAACAGCCAATCCAGGTCCGCTTGCGCCGCAATCTCCGCCGCAACCGCCGATCCGCTGTTCAGCCAACTGCCCGCCAGCAGGGCTCCGCCCCGTAGCCGTTCCTTTAGGATGTTCGTCAAACAGCGCCAGTCTATCAACATGACGCCGGACCGACAAACTCCGGAACCCGGGGAGGACCGGGTCAACGGTAAATGCGGATGCGATGGTCCGTAAACGTGAGAAAGGGAAGAGGAGAACTTGGCCGCATATGGCACGGCAGGCAATTCTCTTTGCTAGCCCGCCGGCAATTTGCGCTGCTTCCGGCATCTGCATGGCAACCCAGACAGACTGCCGTGTACGGGGCGGCCGTACGTGCCGCGTCGGCATGTGGATCATGGCAACTCACGCAGCGTAGTGCGGCGGAACTCGCCTTGTAGCATGCGCTTTCGCTCAATCCGACCAGCTGAAAGCGGACCGAAGCCGGGTCCGCGGCCGCCCCCGCCACGGGCGCGCGGTGGCACTCGGCGCAAAGCGCAACCTCCTGGGTTCGGCGAAGCTTGGCCGCCGCCGGCGCCCGCACGTGGTCGCCCCCGGGCCCATGGCAACGCTCGCAGCTCACGCCCGGCGTCATAGCGGCTAACCCCTGCTCTACGCGCGTCGCATGGCAGGAGAAGCAACGGAGAATCGTTTCCCCGTCCTGCCGTATGCCCAGCGCTGCTTCCGCCGTTCGCGAGGGAGCCCCATTGTGCCCGATCGTTCGTGCCCCATGGTCAATGGCCCGGTAATAGGAGATGCGATGCTCCACGTAGGCGCCCTTGTGGAGGCCAACCGGCGTCACCGCCTGGGATCCGGAGCCGAACGCCCACGTTAACAGCGCTTCCGCTCGCTCGTCTCCCTTCACCACGGTCACGCCAAGCCCGCCCGGCCTCCTGGCATATTGGAACTCCACGCCGGACCGCTCCCGCAGCGGCTGCTCCGCCAGCCGTTCTGGAATGTCGGTCTCTGCCATGGGCCGCAGCGCCCTCGCGTGTTGCGAAAGGGACTGCGAGGCGAACTGCTTAGCGTGGCATGTCCGGCAGGCCTCCGCGCCCATATACGCCGGCGCGGCTTGGCCGGCGTAGGAGCCCATCAGCAATAGAAATCCTAGTGGAAGGAGTTGTGCCACTTCGACGTACTAGAATATAGCCGATGTGGATGTGGCTCCTGCTCGCTGTGGCGGACTGGGCCGCGGTGGAACAACTTGTCGCCCGCGGGGAATACCGCGCCGCGCAGGAACAGTTATCCCGGCTTCCGCAAGACACCGCGCGCTGGCATGTCCTGGCATCCAGAATCGCCGACGGAAACAACGATCCCGCCTCTGCCGCCCGCGCCGCTGAAGCCGCCCTCCGGCTCGATCCCCGCAGCGAAGCGGCCCATCTCCAACTCGGCGGCATCTTCCTCTCGCGCAACACGCCGGAAGCCGCTCTCGATATCTTCACCGAAGCGCAAAATGTCCTGCCCCAGTCGCAGCTCATTCGCCTGGGGCGCGGCCTCGCGTTCAAGGAATTGCAACGGTGGGAGGAAGCTGAAACCACGTTGCGCGCCTGCCTGCCTCATCCTTTGGCGTATGACGCCCTGGCCACCATTCTCATCCAGCGGGGCCGCTTCGCCGATGCCCGCACCCTGGCGGACGAGTTCCGCATGGCTGCGCCCAAGGACCACCGCGGCTGGTACTTCCTGGCGGCCGCTCTGGATGGCCTGAACGAAACCGGCGTGGAAACTGCCGTGCGCCGCGCACTGGAATTGGAGCCTCGTTTCGCCGCCGCCCATGCCCTCTATGGGAAATGGCTACTCCGTCAGGAACAGTGGCAACACGCCGCTACGGAATTGGAACAGGCCGCCCGTCTTCGCCCGGATCTGGTCCAGGCTCATCTGCACCTCGCGCAGGCGTATCAAAAGTTGGGCCGCGCGGACGACGCGGCCCGCGAGTTTCAAACCGTACGCGCCTTGAAAGAGCAGGAAAAGATTCCCCGCCAACGGCTCCTCTACCATCGCGGCGCGCAGTAGAGGGATCTACTTCCCGGAGCGTAGCGGCAGGGTCTGTTCAAAGGTGAAGTTGTCGATCAGCAAGGTAGATCCGGCTGAATCCGTTGCCCGCTTAGCCACCGTCGGATTCGTCGGATAGCTTTTCCCGTTGAACTCCAGTTCCGCGTTGCTCCCCCGTGCTCCTCCGCCTCGCACGCCCACAATCAGGTTGCGCCAGCCATGGGACGAACGCGCCGATAGGCGAATCGGCGTCTGCGTCACCGAGGTCTCTGTTACCAACCGGTATCCCTTCCCTTCCGGCGTGAATACAAGCGCCGGGCATCCGCCGGTTCCGCACTCCATCCGGCTCACCAGATAAACAATCGTTTCCGGCTTCCCATCGCCGTTCAAATCGGCGGAGGCGCTCAAATAACGCACCTCGTTTTCCCCCTTTGGATCAAACTTCTTCACCAGCGCGCCGCGTACCCCGTCCGGCAGCGATTCTGCCAGAACACTTACGGCAAATAGAGAGAGAAGGAGATGTGCTTGTGCCACGTGAAATCCCTCTTTGCATTGTAGTGGCGCGGGCCGCTTGGCACGGCCCACGCCATCGCCACCGCGTCAGAACACCAGTTTCAGGGCTAACTGTACCTGTCGCGGGCTGTTGCCAACCGCGGTGATCCGGCCAAACGTTCCCGCGCCCAACGTTGTATTGGGATTGGAGAAATAGGGCGAATTCGATAGGTTGTACGCTTCGGCGCGGAACTGCACCCGGACTTGCTCGGTGATCGAGAAGAACTTGCTCACCGTCATGTCCCAACTCCGTAGCGCCGGGCCCCACACCAACCCGCGCCCGGCGTTGCCCACCGTATACTGCGCCGGCGCCGAAAACACGGACGTGTCAAACCATCGGTTCACGGTCCTCTCCCCATCGGGTAGGTTCGGGTTGCCGCTCACGTTCGGCATATTGGCATTGTTGCCGCACACGCAGCTATCCACCGAGTAGCCCGGCGTGATCGGGAAACCGCCTTGCGCTGTCAGCACTGCGCTCGCTTCCCATCCGCCCAGGACAAGGTCCACCGCCCGGTTGTGATTCAGCCACCGCCGGCCACGGCCGAAAGGCAGTTCGTAGATCGGCGCAAACGTGAACCGGTAGGGGCTGCTGTCCGGGCCAATGCCGCGGTCCAGGTTCCGGTTGTTGAGAGGATCGCGATACCCCGTCTGGCCCACGTCGATGAGCTTGGAGAAGGTGAACGATCCCACCCACGCCAAGCCATTCGAAAACCGCCGTTCGGACTTGATCTGCAGCGCATGGTAGGAGGACGAACCAATCCAGGAGTTGCTCGTCACCCCGTTGAAATACTGCGGATACTGCACAAACGGCGCAATCCGCCGGCCGCGCGCCTCCACCGCCAGATTGAGCGGTATGGCGTTCTGGTTATAGGCTCCATAGTGCAGATGGGAACCTTTGCTGCCGGAATAGCCGACTTCAATCAGCGTGGCGCCAAACTGCTTCTGTACATTCAGGTTCCACTGCTGCATATAGGACATCGGATTATCTTCGGGGAATACGTTGACGCTCGCCGCGTTACGCCCCGTCTTGTCCGCGGGCGTATAGGGAACGCGGTCCAGGGTGGCCAACCATGTCAGGTTATCCGTCGTCGTGTAACGGCCCACGTCCGCATCGGCGAAGATCGGATCGGACAGCAGGAAGCCGAACGCGCCGGAAGACATCGTGCCGACGGTCGAAATGCCATAGCCGCCGCGAACGATCACAGTCGCCGTGGGGTTATAGGCAAACCCGATGCGGGGACCGAAATTGTTGTAGTCGTTGGTCCAGGGCGTGCGGCGGAACCCGTTCTGCCCGAATCGCTGATACTCGCCTTTGTTCAGGTCAAATACGCCGGATCGGTCCTGCGCCTCCGTGTACCAGAGCGGAGCATCCCAACGCAGGCCCAGGTTCAGCGTCAACTTGCGATTCACGCGCCAGTCATCCTGCACAAACAGAGCATAAACGGAGGATCTGGATTGGAAGAACCCAGGGAAGATCCGGTATTGGAAGGACTGCGGCAGCCCCAACAGGAAGCTCGCGTAGTCGAAGCCGCTGTTGCTGACGCCGGGTTGGTTCGTGTAGATCGGCTGGAAGTTCCACCGCGTGGTACCGGGGTTCGGTTGGAAGTTATCGGTGCGAATCCGCCGCACCTCGCCGCCGAACTTCACC
>DASTML010000028.1:0-11479 GCA_035714175.1 Bryobacteraceae bacterium
AAAACCATCTCGCTGCTTCTTCGGAATTTCCGTGCCCGGGTCATCGTATATCCGAGCGCCCGTCTGGAGATCAAGGCCGGCAAGGCTGACCTGCCGGTGTTCGAGTCGTTAAATGATCTTTACGAGACCACGCGTTGGCGCGGCTACTATGGCGGGTTTCGTATCATCCTCGCGTTGCTTGTGCGGTTAACCGACTATTGCAAGGAGCGGGGCATTACGCTCCCCAATCGCAATTTCACCCTTGAATATGAATCCACCGTTCCACTTCGGCTCGGGATGGGCGGTTCATCCGCGATCGTCACCGCAGCCCTGCGCGCTCTTATTGAATATTATGGACTGCAGATTCCGATCGAAGAACAGCCCAACCTCGTGCTGGAGACGGAAACCAGGGAGTTAGGCGTCGCCGCCGGGTTACAGGATCGCGTCATTCAGACCTACGAGGGAGTGGTGTATATGGATTTCGCCCGGCAACTCATGGAAAGCCGGGGCTACGGTAACTATGAGCGGTTAGATCCTGCTTTATTACAAGACATTTATGTGGCTTACCGGACCAGTCTCAGCGAAGGCACGGAAGTATTTCATAATAATGTCCGGGAGCGCTGGCGGAACAAGGATCCGGAGATCGTCGGCGCCATGGAAACTTGGGCTTCCTTCGCTGAGGAAGGACGCGCCGCCCTGCTGAACGGCAGCCGGTCGCGTCTCCACGAGCTCATCAACGCCAACTTTGACCTGCGCGCCCGAATTTACAAGTTAGATCAGGGCAACCTGGACATGATTCATCGCGCGCGTGCCGTGGGCGCTTCGGCTAACTTCGCAGGTTCCGGGGGCGCCATTGTTGGCCTGTATGAAGGAGAGGACATGTTTCAGCGCCTGGTATCCACTTTGCGGGAAGCCGGTATCGCCGTTATCAAACCGCAGATTACCGCCTGACCGGAAAGCTCAGGTGCTTGGGCGCTGCCAACTAAGGCTTCGGCCTGATCTGCGCCGCGACGAAGTCCCCGCATAATGGGGCGATGATCTACCGTAGGCGGCGTTCCTATAGCGCGACACCCAGCGGCTTCTACCGATTCGAGAATACGAGAAGTAGGGCCGGGATGTCCGGCTATGGAGAGGGCGGCTTTGTCCGGCTGCGGGATGAGTTCGGCACAGTCTGGAATGGAATGGCCGATCCGCAGGAGGACAACATCGTTCGCTACCGGTTCCGGGATGCAAGCGGCCGTTCGATTACCGGTATCTCGGATTCCTTTGGAATCGTGTTGCGGGACGAAAAGGGAAATACCTGGCGCGGATTTGTGGAGTAGGGCACACCCCGCGGGACGGCTGCGTTACTCTAAAAGTAGCCCCTCATGGCCGTAAAAAAACCGATTGCATATAAAGATGCGGGCGTCGATATCGACGAGGCAGACCGCGCCGTCTCCCTGATCCGCGCCCACGCCCGGAAGACATTTACCAGTTCGGTGATGACCGATATTGGAAGTTTTGGCGCCGGGTTCCAATTGAAGGGCTGGAAGAATCCGGTGTTGGTCAGTTCGGCCGATGGCGTCGGAACCAAGCTGAAGGTCGCCTTCCTGGCGGATAAGCACGATACGGTTGGCGAATGCCTCGTGAACCATTGCGTGAACGACATCATGGTGCAGGGCGCAACGCCTCTGTTTTTCCTGGACTACTTTGCGGTCGGAAAACTGGATGCCAAGGTGGCTGGAGACGTTGTTGCCGGGATCGCCCGAGGGTGCAAGGCGAACGGCTGTGCGCTCATCGGCGGCGAAACGGCGGAAATGCCGGGCATGTATACCGACGGTGAATACGATCTGGCTGGCTTTATCGTCGGTGGGGTCGAAAAAGAGTCGATGCTGACCGGCGCGAATATCAAAGCGGGCGACGTGTTGTTCGGCCTGCCGTCCAACGGGCTGCACACGAACGGTTATTCGCTGGCGCGGAAACTGTTGTTTGAAGTCGGCAAATACAAAATTGACGGCAAGGTTCCGGAACTGGGTTCTACCGCGGCGGAAGAGCTTTTGAAAGTGCATCGCAGCTATAAGCCGGCAATTGATGTGCTGATGGACGCGCAACTGTTGAAGGGCGCGGCCCATATCACGGGCGGTGGGATTACGGACAACACGCCCCGGATGTTGCCCAAGGGCCTGGGCGCAGAAATTCACACGCTCTCCTGGGAGGTGCCCGCCGTCTTCCAACTGCTTAAAAAACTGGGCAGCGTGCCGGATGACGATTGGCGGCGTACGTTTAACTTGGGCGTGGGCATGATTCTCTGCGTCGGCGCGGAAGAGGCGGCCGATGCTTCCGAACTGCTGGAGAAAGCTGGCGAACCGCACTTCCCTATCGGCGCAGTGGTGTCGTTGAAGAAGAGCGCTAAAGAACGCGTCCTCTACGTATGACGAAGCTGGGCGTACTGCTCTCTGGGCGTGGCTCGAACTTTCAGGCGATTGCCGGCCGGGTTGCGGCCGGCGAGATTCCAGCCGGGATCTCGGTTGTGATCGGGAATCGTCCGGAGGCTCCCGGGTTGGCGGCCGCCCGTGAACTGGGCCTACAGGCTCTCTCCATTCCGTCCAAAGGATTGGACAGAGAAGTCTATGACCGGCAACTGATCGATGCCCTGCGGGCGCACGAGGTCGAATGGGTGATCCTGGCCGGCTACATGCGCATTCTCAGCGCGGAATTCATCCGTGCGTTTCCACAGCGCATTCTGAATATCCATCCATCGCTGCTGCCCGCCTTTCCCGGGCTGGATGCCCAGCACCAGGCGTTCGACTATGGCGTAAAAGTCACCGGCTGCACGGTCCATTTTGTGGACGAGCACTTGGACCATGGGCCCATCGTTGCGCAGGCGACCGTTCCAGTGGAACCGGACGACACCGCCGTCACGCTCTCGGCCCGCATTCTTACCGAAGAGCATCGCATATACGGAGATTCGATTCGCCGTCTGCTCACGATGCCCTGGTCGATCGAAGACCGCCGCGTCGTCTTTGGCCGCTAGGCCATCAAATCGCGGATAAGGACCAGAAACTGTTCCGGACCGAACGGTTTGGCCAGAAATCGGGACTGGGGCGGGAGGATGCCCGCCTGGATGCTCGGATCGTCGGTAGAACCGCTAATAAACAGCACCCGTGTTTCGGTATGGCGGTAGCGGACCCTGGCGGCCAGGTCCCGGCCCGTCATGCCTGGCATTCTGATCGCGGTGACCAAGAGGTCAAACTGGTCCCGGGCGCGATCCAGCAGGGACAACGCCTCTTCCGCCGAACGCGCCTCAGCGACCTGGAAGCCGTTCCCTTCTAAAATCTGCCGCACAACGGTTCTTAATCCGCGCTGATCGTCGACGACGAGGGCGGTGCGGCGGGGGACAGCCCTCGGGGTGAGAGCCTGGCTGCGACGGACGTGGGAAAGAGGTAGCTTCAGCGCCTCCGGATCGGGGATTCGCCAGCGGACGCCTGCCTGGGCGACTGTAGGGCCCCCTAGCGCACACTCCCGCGCCCCGGGAACCCCTTCGCGGGCGGCTTTGTTCAGTACCTCGAAACAGTGTCGCAGAGATTCTGCGGACATTCCGAATCCCTTCATGGTGAAAATGGCCTCCTATGCCGGTGTAACTATTTATAAAGAAAGTGTTTGTTGCGCCTGCCAAGCGAGCGCTAGCCGATCCGCGGTCACTCGCGTTTCCGGCGGCGGGCCGTCCAAGGGCAGGAGAGGCCCGCGTCGCGTACTACCTCGTAGGATTGCCAGCGCTGGGTATCGTAATTTGTCCATGACAGCTGTCCCAGTCTTGCGTGGCGAACGGAGAGCCGCAATGAACCTGTTGGGGGAGTGCCGGAGACGCGGTTCTGGTACCGATGGGCAACTCGTTGGAAGTATTGGTAATTACAACCCAAGGTGGGCGACAATAAGGAATGATGATCCCCAAAGCCAGAAAAGCAGTTTTTCCTGCCGCCGGTCTGGGTACGCGGTTCCTGCCCGCCACGAAGGCGCAACCCAAAGAGATGTTGCCGCTGGTGGACAAACCACTCATCCAATACGGAGTGGAGGAGGCGATCCACTCCGGCCTGCAAGACATCATTATCGTCACGGGCCGCGGAAAGAGCGCCATTGAAGACCATTTCGACGTCAGTTTCGAGATGGAGCACCTGCTGGAAACGCGGGGCAAAAAGGATTTGCTGGCGCTGGTGCGCGGTATTTCCGACATGATCGATGTTTCCTACGTCCGGCAGAAAGAGGCGTTGGGCCTGGGCCACGCCGTGCTGCGGGCGAAGGAACTGGTGGGTAAAGAACCGTTCTGTGTGGTGTTGTCGGATGACGTCATCGACGCGGAAATTCCCTGTTTGCGGCAACTGCAGGACGTCTATGAGTTCTACGGCGCTTCGGTGGTGGCATTGATGGAAGTGCCGACGGACAATATTTCAGCTTATGGCGTAGTGGACGCAGAGCCCGTGGATCACATGGGACAGTCGGGACGCCTATTCCGAATCCGGAACATGGTGGAAAAGCCGAAGCCGGAAGATGCACCGAGCAATCTGGCGATTATCGGCCGGTATGTCTTGACGCCGGAAATCTTCCCGTCGATTGAAGCGGTGGAGCCTGGCCGGGGCGGCGAGATTCAATTGACGGACGGGCTGAAACATTTATTACGGAGCCGTCCGGTGTATGGCTATAAGTTCGAAGGCAGGCGGTATGACGCGGGCGACAAGCTAGGGTTCCTGCAGGCGACCGTGGAGTTCGCGTTGAAGCGGTACGACTTGGGCGGGCCATTCCGGGAATATCTGAAAAGCCTGTCTCTATAAGTGTTGACTCTCTCCATGTTCCGATGTGTGCGCAGACGGCATCGGAACTGGCGGACTTGATCTTTCCGTTCGCGGAGGGACGTACAGTGGATGACGCGCTGCGGCGAATGCTGGCAGCGCGTTCTTCGATGGGTGAACTAGATAGAGTTCGTGTTTTCTGGGGGGCACCGGCGACCGACCCCACGGCGCTATCCACCTACTAGCTGGAGGCGGCAACGAATGCCATTCCGTTTGGTCCGGAAGTTCATGACCGTGTGCTTACCTATGTCCGGCAACTGGACAGGAGCGTCGCGCCTGCCCCGCAAGGGCGGCCGGGATGCGAGGACGAAGCGGTGCAGCGCGGATGGCGGCAAAGCCGGGTGGGAATGAGGCGGCGCCTTTCCCTGTTGTCGCGCGCGCCGCGATCCTGATGACTCTGGTGTGGCCGTACGTCACTGCCGGGAGGTCCCGGCGGCCGGTAAGATAGTGGCGATGCAGATTGATCGCCGGTCCATTCTGGCAGGGGCGCCGGCCGCCCTGATGGCGCAGCAAGGGAGCACCAAGAACTTGAAGTTCGGCATTGACCTTTTCAGCTTGCGGTCCCAAGGGTGGACCGCGTTTGAACACCTGGACTACTGCGCCAAACAAGGAGCCAAGGTCGTCCACTTCTCCGAGATACGGTTTCTTGGCGGGTTGGAAAAATCACACCTCGAGAAAGTGCGGGACCACGCTCGCGGCGCCGGCATCGAGCTTGAGATCGGGATGCTCTCCATTTGCCCGACGGCCGCGCGGTTTGATGCCAAATTGGGCACGGCAGAGGAACAGCTTTCCCGAATGATCGAGGCCGCGCGGATTGCCGGCGCTCCGCTTGTACGCGCGGTGCTGGGCGACTGGCGGGACCGTGCCTCCGCCGTGCCGCTGGAGCAGCACATTGACAACACCGTGAAAACGCTGCGGGCCGTGCGGAGCCGCGCAATGGACGCGGGCAAAAAGATCGCAATCGAAAACCACGGCGGCGATTTGCAGGGCCGGGAGCTGAAGATGCTCATCGAGGCCGCGGGGCCCGATTTCACCGGCGCCTGCATCGACTCGGGTAATCCGACGTGGGCAATTGAAGATCCGCACGTCACGCTGGAGACATTGGCTCCGTATGTATTGACCTCTCATGTCAGGGATAGCGCCGTATGGCGCACGCCAGAGGGCGCGGCCATGCAATGGACGCGAATGGGCGAAGGAAACGTCAATATCGGCGGCTGGGTGCGGAAATATGGCGAACTGTGCCCGGGCAAGGCAATGTCGCTGGAGATTATTGTTACCGGGACGCGACCGTTCCCTTATTTCCAGCCGGAGTTCTGGAAAGCATTCCGGACGACGCCGGCCTGGGAGTTCGCCCGCTTTGCCGCTATTGCCGAGACAGGCAAGCCCAGGGAGAACCGGCCGGCTCCGCCCAAGGAAGAGGCGCAGGCGCTGGAGAGAGCGGACCTGGAGGCTTCCATACGGTGGCTGCGAGACAATCAGCTACTCTAGGAACCATGAAGTTCCTGGCATTGGTGGCGGCCGCGGCGAGCGTGCTGCTGGGGCAGGTAGTACAGGATGTCCGCAGGGCGGCGCAGTCGGGTGACCTACAGGGGGCCGAGGCGAGATTGCAGGCGGCACGGGGCGTGGGCGGATGGACGCCGGAACTGGTGCTGGCGCATTCCTGGCTGGGGCGAGGCGCACAGGCGAATCGACGGTGGGACCAGGCGATGCGTTACTCCGCCGAAACACGGCGGCTTTCGCTGGAGATGTTAAAGGGGAGGCCGTTGGACGCAGAGCCGAACCTGCCGCTTGCGCTGGGCGCTTCCATTGAAGTGAACGGCCACTCGCTGGCGAATACCGGACGGCGCAGCGAGGGTGTTTCCTTTCTGAAAGAAGAACTGCAACGTTGGCACGGCACGTCCATGCGGACGCGCATTCAAAAGAACCTGCATCTGTTGACTCTGACAGGCCAGAAGGCGCCGGCGTTGGAGACGAAACGTTTCTTGGGGAAGGCCCGCATTACGTCGTTGGATTCTTTCCGAGGGAAACCAGTGTTGCTATTCCTCTGGGCGCACTGGTGCCCGGACTGCAAAGCGCAGGGCCTGTTGATTGACTCGCTGCGCCAGGAGTTTCCCAGTCTGGCGGTGGTGGCTCCGACGCAGCGGTACGGCTACGCGGCGGGCGGCGAAGAGGCGTCTCCGGAGAAAGAGACGGTCTACATTGCCCAGGTGCAGAAAGAGTATTACCCCTGGATGGAAAATGTGCCGATGCCGGTGAGCGAAGAAAACTTCCGGTTGTATGGAGTGAGTTCGACGCCGACGCTCGTACTGCTGGATGGCAAAGGCGTTGTGCGCCTGTACCATCCCGGACAGATGAAGACGGACGAATTGCGAAAGGCCGTGGCCGGCCTGGCTAAATAGTCCCGCCGCTATTTCACAATGGTCTTTTCCACGGAGTGGTTTTCAAACTCATCGGTGACGCGAACGGCAATCGCCAACTCGCCGGCGGGACGATCCACGGTGACGCTGAAGTTGTGTTCCCGGGAGTCGGTGAGCCGAGTGGTGGGCTCCAGATAGACCCATTCGGCGGCGTTGATGGAGTACTCGGCCTTGGTGAGGATGGTAGCGGCGTCAGCGGCGGTGAAGGTGATGGTGACACGGTTGCCGGAGACGGAGGCTGCCAGATTCCGGATCACCGGAGGGGTGTTGTCGATGAGGAACGGCTCGCTTTCGAGCGAATCCGTGAGGCCTTTGCCAGGCGGATTGGAAGAGGCGTCCGAGGCAGTGACGCGCAGAAGATATTCGCCATCGGGGAAGGCGGAAGAGTCCCAACTGAACTGCCGGATGGTAAGCCGCTTCTTCAGAGGTTTCCACGCGGACTCATTCTTTCCGCGAATTTCGACGTCATACTGCACGTTATCGCCGTTGGCGTCGGAGGCCATCCAACGCGCGCCCTGGACACCCTTCGCGTAGGTGAGCGTAACGGCGCCGGGGTCGGCGGAAGGCACGCTGCTGCCGGACGAAGGCCGGGTGGTCATGCCGCCGAGGGTAAGAGAGGACGACGGCGTGATGGATAGCGTTTGTACAGGGAAACGGTAATTGGGCGAGGTGATTTCAATACGCTCAATGCGCGGAGCAACGTTGCGGGCCAAGTAGGCGATGTCGGTTCCGGTGATCGAGGCGTCCGGGCTGGAAAGCGTGGCGCGGTACTGGAGAAAACGGCCGCTGGGAGAAGCGATGCGTCCATTGCCGGGAGCCCACAGACTCCAATTTTTCTGCGGCCGGTCCAGGTTGCCGCTACGGGTTTCGAAATTCACGGTCCCGGTGGTTTTGTGGGATAGCCGGCCCCATTCGGCGAACCAACTGGCATCGAGGACTTCGCTCTCCAGGACGCCGTCCTTTTCCATTCCGGGGCCAATTTGAAAGAGCTTGCCAATGTTGCCGGTGGCGGCGTAGATGGCTCCGGAGGGGTCGCTGACGAGTGCGGTGACCTGGGTGGGCGAGAGGGAGAGCAGGCGCGTGGACTGGAGGTCGTTATCGATGCGGTAGATGCCGCCTTTGTTGCCGGAGCCGAGAATGGGCTTGCCGGATTTGTCAAAGGTAATGGCGTAGACGATTTCGGTCGTGTCCGACCAGACGCGAGTGGGAAAGCCATCGGCGGCGATCCGGATGACCTCTGAGCCGCCGGAGACGCTGCTTGGCGTGAGCGTGGGGGGCGGTGCGGCGGCGCGCGGCGCGGACGCGGGGCCGGGCCCAGCGGCACTGACCGTGATGGCGGCAGCCGGGGCGGCGGCGGGGGCAGGCGGAGGCGGCGCGCCCGGCGCGTTGGGCTTGTTGCCGACGGCGGCAGCGTAGATCGCGCCATCCGGTGCGACCGCGAGGGCGGTGATTTCACGGCGACCGGCCTGGTGGAGGACAAAACCCTCGCCGGCGGGGCTGACGCGCATGATCAACCCGCTGGGCTCTGTACCGATGATGAGATTGCCCGCGTTGTCAAAAACCATGGACCGGGCGTGCTCTTCTTCGGTGCGGAAGAAGACGGAGCCCTGGCCCTGGGGGGTGACCTTGTGAATCTCTCCGCGGTCGCCGGTGGCGACGAAGAGGTTGCCGGACTTATCGAAGGCAATGCTCCAGATGTACTTGGCGCGAGGGTCGTAGAAGAGTTCGCCTTTGCCGTTGGATCCCGCGCGGAAAATTTTACCGTCGGGGGCGGTGGCGGCGTAGACGCGGCCAGCGCTATCGAGTGCGATGGATTGAATCTGCAGGCCGTCGAGTTCCGCCAGCACGCGAGTTTGCCCGTTTTTGACTGCGAAAATGCGGGCAGTGGCTGCACCGGGGTTGCCGCCGCCCGTGTAGACAGTTCCGTCCGCGCCGCGGGCGATGGCCCAAAGATACGACACGCCGCTATCGTGCAGTTCCCGTGACGCCGGCGCGAGGGTGATGCGTCCGTCGCTGCGCAAAGAAAGCCGGTTCAGCGTGGCTTTGTCGTGATCATCTTTCGACGCGAAGGTCCAGAAACGGGTATCGACGGCGAACGCCGCGCTGAGAGCGGCCAGGGCCAACACAAGAGAAGAGAGGCGCATGGGGGTTGGTTTATTTAACGGTTAGGCGCAGCGATTGGCTGCCAGTGACAACGTAATCAAACGGAATGGATGCTTCGGCGACCGCGGTTTCGGGCGCGGCGATGAGCGTGCGGCTGGAGGTACGGCCGTTCTGCATGACGTTCAGCACGGAACTGGGCAGATTGGGCATGGTGCGATCCTCGGTGTAGACCGTGGGACGGGGCTGCACCAGCGCTGCATAGAGCCGGTTGTTGGGACGTTCCTGGTTGATGAGAGATATGGTCTGGGAGAGATCCATGAAACGGTTGGCCAGGGGCGCCATTGCCTGCATGTTGTTGAGAACCGCCGCTTCGCTCAACTGAATCCGATAGTTGCCGGGGGCGAGGCCGAGCGGCACCTTCAGCCGGACTTCGCGTTCGACACGTCCGCCGCGGTAGGGGCGGAGATAGACTTTGACGGGAACTTCGGCGCCGGGCACAACGTCGCTGGCAGGGGTCCAGGCGCTCTCGATGACGGCGGTACGGCGTTCGGGGATGAGGTCCACGGTGGCTTCGACGCGGCCGAGATCGGGCATGCGGACGGCATTGCCGAAGAGCTTGTTGAACTTGTCGCCGAACCAGATGGCGGACTGCAGCGAGGCGGGCACGGGCGTTTCGCTGGGAGCCGCCATGGTGCGGAGGTCGACCTTCTCTCCGTTGGCGAGCGTAATGTTGGCGGCGATGCGATAGGTGGTATCGTCGGCGAATTCGTTCATGCCGCTGATGGCATTGAAGAGGCCGAGCATCATCAATTGCGGCGTGAACTTCTGGTTCTCCATCACATCGAAGTTGAGCGTATTGGTCTTGTATGCGTTGCCTTGCGTGTTCAGCGAGCGGAGCGTGAGCCGGACGGGGATCATGCGCGGTTTTTCGCCGAGGCGGCCGAGCATGCCGAGGTGCCGGTCCTGCGTGAAAGTACCGACAACCTCAGTGGCGTTGGAGACCTTTGTGGGCTGGAAGGAGGAGGCGAGCGTCCAGATGATCTCACCCTTTGCCATGGGCATATTGAGCGGCCCTATGTTCAAGAAGGCATGGCCGCAGATAAGGACGCGGGAGCCATCGTTATACGTAACCGTGCAGCCGCTGGAGATATTGACGTCGCCGGAGACGAGAATCATCGAAACGGTATCGCCGGGCTGCAGCGAAGATTTCCAGTCCGGCGCGAGCGTGGTGGACTTCAATGCCGCCGAGGAGCCGCCCTGCACGAGTTGGAGGCCCATACTCTTGAAGATGCCGTTCATGTAAGGGAAAATTTCCGGCGCGGCTCCCGACATCATCAGCGGCGTATCGATGGGCTGGAGCATCATCGACTGTTGGGCGGGAATGCCGGCGCTGGCGAGAATATCGCCGGGGATCTCCATGGCTGCGCGTTGGGGCGGCTTGGACTGGTCCATCTGGTCGATTTCGAGCATGCTCTCGATGGGCGTAATGCCGCAGATGGCGTCCGGCGAGAAGAAACTGAGACGGAGCGCGACTGCGCCGATGAGTTTGCCGTTGATGTAGACCGGGCTGCCGCTCATGCCGCCGGCGACGTTGGTGCGCGCGGCGCGGCCACCCATGCGGCCGAGGATGACGTCGGCCTTGGGGCCGTTCGCATTTTTCCAGACGCCAATGATTTCCACGGGGATGGGTTCGGGCTGCGTGCCTTCAAACACCGTCCAGGCGATGGCCTGCATGCCCTTCTTTACCTGCGACACGGGAAGGATGGGCGGCTTGCCAATGCGGGGGCGCTCCATTGTGGCCGGGGCGGAGGGAGCGGGCGGTGTGGTCTGCGCAAACAAGACAGACACGGACAATACGGCGGCGTGGGCCGCGACGAGCCGGAAAATCATGAGGCCTCAATTGTTGGGAAAACGAACCCTCGGCAGAATTGCCTTGCCTACATTATGACGTGCTTTCCAGGGCATTTCGGTACTACCCGTACGTGTTAACTCGCGGCGCGGCTCTGGCGCGTGACGATAAATACGCCGGTGAGCGCGAGCAAACCGCCGATAAGCAACCCGCCAGTAAGCGGCTCCCCGAAAATCCAGCCGCTGAGGGCGATGCCGGCGACGGGGACGAGAAACGAAAACATGGAGAGTGTGCCGGCGGAGTGCTTT
>DASTML010000029.1:0-13136 GCA_035714175.1 Bryobacteraceae bacterium
CGAAGCGCAGGTGCGGGCAGAAGCGGCGAAATATCAGCAATTCGTGCTGGAACTGCTGGATGAATCGAAAGAGGTAGACGACAAGAACTACGTTGCATTCGGTGGCCGGAAAGGCCAGAAGAACGAGAATACACGGCAGTATACAAACATCGTCTCCCTTCCGGTGTTGAAGTTCTACCAGTGGCGCGAGTTGGCCTATAAACCCTACGTTACCGACGGGTTCAAGGCTCCGGCCGGCGTCTATTACTACGATGCGAAACAGATTGACCGTTTCCTGGGCGGCATCGCGAAACAGTACGTAGAGAAGTTGCGCGCTGAAATCAAGGATGCCGAATCCGTATTGCCGAAGATGTATCCCTACCTGCATGCCGTTAAAGACGTGGATAAGTTGGTGGAGACGAAGGTCGCATTGCGCGGCGATCCGAAGACGCCGGGCGAATTGGCGCCGAGGCGGTTCCTGCAAGCCTTGTGCGCAGACGAACCCGAGGAATTTCACCGGGGAAGCGGCCGTGCGGAACTGGCTGAGGCGATTGTGAAACACCCGCTAGCCGCGCGCGTGATCGTTAACCGGATCTGGCAGCATCACTTTGGGAAAGGCATTGTCCGCACTCCCTCCAATTTTGGCCGGATGGGCGAACGTCCCACGCACCCGGAGCTGTTGGACCAGTTGGCCGTACGCTTCGTAGCGAATGGCTGGAGTATGAAGAAACTGCATCGCGAAATCTTGCTGAGTGAGGCGTATGGCCGGGCGGCCGCAGCGAACCCGGATGCCGATCCCGACAACAAACTCCTCAGCCATTTTCCGCTCCAGCACCGCTTGCCGATGGAAGTGTTGCGGGATTCCGTGTTGTATGTCAGCGGCCAGTTGGACGCTAAACAGGGCGGGGAGCCGGCTTCGATTTCCGATGACAATAAACGGCGATCGCTATACCTGACGGTTAGCCGGACACGGTTGGATCCCGCAATGGCGCTATTCGATTTTCCAGACGCCAATGGAACGACCGATGAACGGGCGATCACGGCGGGGCCGCTGCAAGGGTTGTATTGGTTGAACAGCGAGTTTGTCTCCCAGCAGGCGCGCCTGCTGGAGGAACGATTGGAAAAAGAGTCCACGCCCGAGCCTTCCGCACGGATAGATCGCGCTTACCGGTTGCTGTACGGGCGGCCGCCCGACGCAGGCGAGGTGAAGTTGGGCGTAGAATATGTAACAACTGCCGGTGCGAATGCATGGCCGAAATACTTGCAAGCGCTTCTCGGTTCCAGCGAATTTTCGAGCGTGAACTAAATATGTATCCACGGCGTAGGTTTCTTGAAACTTTGGGCGGCGGGTTCGGACTGAGCGCGCTGCAGGGCGTTCTACAGGCGGAGACGGCACATCAACAGCCCCACTTCGCGCCCAAGGCGAAACACGTTATTTTTCTGTTCCTGAATGGCGGCATGTCCCAGGTGGACACCTTCGACCATAAGCCCGCGCTGGCAAAGTACGATGGGCAGCCTATGCCTGGGCCGAAGATACGTACGGACCGGGCGTCCGGCACGTTGATGCGCAGCCCGTGGGAGTTCCGGAAGCACGGCCAATCCGGATTGGAAGTGAGCGAGATCTTTCCTGAGATCGCGAAACGGATCGATAATTTCTGTGTGATCCGTTCCATGTATACCGACAACGGTAATCATGGACCTTCGCTGCAGTTGATGAACTGCGGACACCAGTTGCCCGGACGGCCCTCCATGGGGGCCTGGGTCACGTACGGTTTAGGAACGGAAAATAAGAATTTGCCCGGCTTTATCGTTCTTTGCCCGGGATTTCCTGTTCTTGGGTCGTCCCTGTGGAGCGCCGGCTATATGCCTTCGGGCTATCAAGGCGTGCACATTCATAATGAAGCCGTGGAGCCGGAAAAATTGATCCGGCACTTGCGGAACACGCAGTGGACTGTGGATGAGCAACGGCAGCAGTTGGGATTATTGGACAAACTGAACCACCGGTATATGCAGCGCGTGGGGGATCAGCCGCAGTTGGAAGGCGCGGTCCAATCCATGGAATCGGCTTTCCGGTTGCAGACTGAGGCGGCGACTCTCTTCGACATCCGCAAGGAACCGGAGCATGTGCGGCGGCGGTATGACGTATCGGATTTCGGTCGCGGTTGCTTGATGTCGCTGCGCCTTGTGGAGAGCGGCGTTCGTATGGTGCAGATCTATTTCGGCAATTTCCAGCCGTGGGATCATCACGACGATATTCGTATTCACGCCAAACTGGCGCGGCAGTCCGACGGGCCGATCGCGGCGTTGGTGGACGACCTAAAGGCGCGTGGACTCTTCAACGAGACCCTGATTGTCATTGCCGGCGAATTCGGCCGGACGCCGATGATACAAAATTCCGGCCTGGAGAAGCTCGGCTGCGGGCGAGACCACAATCCGCCCGCGTTTAGCGTTCTGCTGGCGGGCGGCGGCATTCGCGGCGGCATGGCTTACGGCGCGACAGATGATTTCGGATACAAAGCGGTGGAAGATCGCGTGCATGTGCACGATCTCCACGCCACGATTCTGAATCAACTAGGTTTTGACCACACCCGGTTGACATATCGCCATGCTGGGCGTGATTTCCGTTTAACCGATGTCCATGGCGAAGTTGTGAAGCCTATCATCGCCTGATGCTTGCCGATACGTTGGAACCTCCTTATTACGCCGTCATCTTTTCGTCGATTCGCACAGCGGTGGAGGAAGGTTATAACGAAACGGCCAGCCGGATGGTGGAATTGGCGAAGGAGCAGCCCGGGTTTCTGGGCGTGGAGTCGGCCCGCGACGACATTGGCATCACGGTCTCTTATTGGGCGACCGAAGCGGCTCTGCGGGCATGGCATGAACAAGTAGAGCACCAAGAGGCGCAGCGGAACGGATATCGCCGCTGGTACCAGTCTTTCCGCTTACGGGTTGCAAAGGTCGAACGTGCTTACGGTTTTGAGCGGCCTGCCTCTTCTCGGGCTCCCGCGGAATAGAACGTTTGAATCGCCCGGTTCGTTGGCCGGAACACTCGCGTGGCCCCGACGTTCGGCGATCTGGTGTAGGTTGACCTGCCCGGGCCGCTGGATCCCTGCTCCGGCGAAGTGGTGGTCGAAGCGAGTCAAACCAAGTGAAGACCGCCGGACACATCTCCGATCTGGTGGCCTCCCCGTAGCGTTGTCCATGGATTGGTTTCTGTTGCATGGGCGCCGGTGGGGTTCTATTATGGGCTAACTGGGTCTTCGAATGGCGGTTAATGTAAGGTGGGCGGTAGTTACTCTTAGTTTGATCTTGACTGGATTGGGGTCCCGCTCTTGCTGGGGACAGTCCGGCAGTCGATTGTCCGGCTACGTGGAAGATGGCTCGGGGGCCTATGTGCGGGGCGCTTTGGTTTCCGTCAGCCATGAGCAGACCGGCCGACGCTTTGCAGACCATACGGACTCGAGCGGGTTTTTTGTCTTCCCGGCGTTGCCCGCCGGTCCCTATACAGTGTCGGTCTCCCACAGCGGCTTCATGAATGCGGTTCAGAGCGGCGTGCCGGTGCGTGTGGCGGGCGAATCAACGGTACGGCTGGTGTTGTTGCCCGGTGTGGAGACGCAGACGATTCAGGTCCGTGGCAGGACGGAAGGCGGCGGAACTACGGGAAGTTACGGTTTTTTTGACAACCGTGTGCTTGTCCAACTGCCAACCAATGGACGGGACTACGGCCGATTCTCGTTACTGAGCCCCGGCGCCGTGCTGCGGAGCGGCGCTATCGCGGACATAACCTTCACTGGTCTTCCCAGCACCGTAAATACGTTCACATTGGATGGCGTCGATGCCACGCGCGTCGATCTCCCGTATCTGGCAAACGGCAATGAGCGCGGCGCCAGGTTGTTGACCGGCAGCTTGGATGGTATTGCGGAGTTTCGAGCGCAGGTTGCGAACTACCGGGCGGAGTATGGCCGCGCGGCGGGCGCCGAGGTGTCAATCCTATCGAGGTCTGGCGGCGCGAACTGGCATGGTTCGGCGATTCACTACTTTCGCAACGATCTGTTCGATGCGCGGAATTTTTTCAATATTCCTCCTGCTAGACAGTCCCCGTTTCGTTACAACAACTTCGGCGGACAGGCGGGCGGCCCTTTGTCGCAGAAGAGCTTTCTCTTTGCCAGCTACGAAGGTTCCCGCCAGCGTCTGGGAATCGTGGGTACGGGCACCGTTCCCAGTCGCGCGTTCCGTTCCGCCGTGTTGTCGGCGTCGCCCGTGTTGGAGCCGCTGCTTTCCCAGTTTCCGTTGGGAACGGCGGCGACCACCGATCCTCGCGTTGATCTTTATACGGCGGCCGGGGTCCTGGGCGTTCGCGAAGATTCGGCGAGCGCTCGCTTTGACCATTACTGGTCCGCGGCGCAACGCAGTTTCGCGCGGTTGAATGTGAACGAGACAGAGGCGGCCGGCCCCATGTTTGCCGTAACCGCGGCAGCGATCGGTGTTGCGGACCGCCAGTTCGTGCCCATCCGGACCATCAACGGCGTATGGAATCACACCGCGGTGTTTTCCCCCCGCACCGTTGTGGAGTGGACCGCTGGGCTACAACGTTGGCAAAGCATCACGGACCAGTTGGCTCCATTGCCGCTCACCAGCGTCGCCGGCTTGACGGCGGCTCCCGGTTCCCGGGGAGCGTCTCGTCTGCATTCCACTGTTATGCAGGGCGGAGGGCAGCTGAGTTGGTCGCGGGGTCGTCATACCTGGAAAAGCGGCGCCACCGTGTGGCAATCGGCTTCGAATACATCCAGCGAAAGTCAGCTAAGTCTGACCTATAGTTCGCTCAATGATTTTGCCGCGAATCTTCCGGCTCAAGCTCAGATCACGGCCCGCGATCCGGGCAGCGGCCGGCGGCAGACGCTCCTGGGCTCGTTCCTCCAGGACACGTGGCAGCCCGGCAGGAGCGTCACTGTTGACTATGGGCTGCGTTGGGATTTTGCGCCGCCCAATCACGGAGATACTCCTCGCTACCGCAGCTTTGATCCACGTCTGCAGGATCTTGGCGCCCCCGGCGCTCCCTGGTATGCCACCAACTGGAAGAACCTGTCGCCGCGCTTCGCGCTGGCTTGGCAACCGGGCGGCGTGTGGCAAATTCGGGCCGGCTATGGCTTGTTCCGGCAGGTGATGCCGGTGGGGATCGGCGTCACGATTCCGCTCAATACCATTCCCGGTACTGCGACATTCCTTCGTGCCGATAATCCCGGTCTTCGTTGGCCCATTGACGCCGATCTCACGCAAGGGATACGACCTCTTCCGGCGGTCACAGGGTTCCACTGGGACAAGCCGGATCTCTACAGCCAGCAGTGGAACTTCACCCTTGCCGCTAACCTTTCGCCAACGCTGGTCGCCGAGGCCGCCTATCTGGGAAACCGCGGCATCAATCTGCGGCGCGTCCGCAATTTGAATTTGATTGACCCCGCTCGCGGCGCGCGGCCAATGCCCCAGTTTTCCACTGTCAACGTCGACTACGCCGACGGCCAAAGTGTCTACCATGCGCTGCAACTGGGCGTTACCCAACACTACGGACGAGGGCTGCAGGGCTCCCTGCGCTACTCGTTCGCTAAAGCCATCGACGATGTGCAGGACTTTGCGTTTGGAGCGCCTTCTCCGCAAAACCTGCTTTGCGGCGGACGTTGTGAACGCGGCCCCGGCTCTACCGACGTACGGCATACGCTGACCTTGCAATGGGTATATGCGATACGGGGAACAAGGCGGGCGGCGTTCCTCACGCACGGGTGGCAAGTAGCCGGGTTGGGTCTTTTCCGCACCGGGCTTGCCGCGCCCATCACGCAGGGAGTAAACACATCCGGCGACGGCAACCTGACGAACCAGAGACCGAATGCGGTCACCGGTGCGACTCTCTCCGCGCTGCGGCCATCCCCTGAAGGCTGGTATAACCCCGCTGCTCTCTCTGTACCGCCGATTGGTACTTTCGGCAATTTGGGCCGCAATAGCGGGCGCGGCCCCTCATTCTCACAGGTGGACGCCAGTTTGTCGAAGACCGTGCCGCTGACGGAGCGCCAAAGTCTTCAGCTGCGCGCCGACGGCTTCAACCTCTGCAATCATCCCAATTTTGATCTGCCCAACGGAGTCTTCGGCACACCCAGTTTCGGGCGCATTCTGAATACGGTGGGTAGAACGATGGGTTTCGGCACGGCCCGGCAAGTGCAATTGTCAGTCCGGTGGCAGTTCTGAGATCAGTCTTCGCCGTCGTCGCCGAACTCGGTGTGTAGGGAGTTCAAGAGACCGTCGAAGTCATAGCCGGTCGAATCGATGCCTAACACTAGGTCGGCCGCATCGCCGATTTCGTTCAATTCAGGTTGTTCATACATCTTTGTTTCTCCTTGGGTAGGTTGGAAAGTGCCGGACAGGGCTGGTGTCCGGATAGCCTCGGTCAGATCGTGTCAAGCACATGGAGTTTGCGGCGAAAAGCACGTGAATCTCCCAACGTCTCCCCGTCGAGTTCCACCCATGCGTGACCGAAGAAGGGGTCGGTCCGGTACCCGATCTGTATCATTGGCCGGAGACCGCGGCGCCGCAACATGCGGGCGGCAATAATCGAACGCTGCAAACATCGGACGGGTTTCAGGTAGAGACAACAGGCGCGGTCAACGGCATGCAATAGATGTACGGCATCGTGGACAACGCCAACGGATCTCGGCTTCTTCCATACCCACGGTTGCGCCGTTCGGTACACGCCATGGAACCCCAGGATTGCGACGCGAAGGTCGTAGACCAGGAGTTCGAGGAGAGCTTCCGCAATGAGGACTGTCTCTACGCTGCGGCTGATTGATTGCTTGGATGCGGCGGGCCGTACCAGCTTTGCTCTCTCCAGCGTGGCGAGAAAGGCGTTCGTGTCAGGAGGAGAGCTGACCTCGCTGAGACTGTGCCCCCGTATAAAATCACTGGAAATTTCCACCAGTGATTTCCCCGCTCGCAGTGCGTTCCAAATGGGGATGCCGGCGCGATTGGATTGCAGAATCTTTCCCGTTTGCGTGTGGAAAAGGATAAGGCCGCGTTCATGAACGTGAAACCGAACGAATGGCGAAACCTCATAGTGAGGCGAAATGGTTTGTTTCGGCTTGGAGCGCACGCGTCGGCATAACCGTCGGAATAGTAAGGAAAGGGGCAAGGCAATCAATCTCCCTCGTAACAACCGGTGTGGGTATGAGGCAGTGTAAGCGAGGCGGCTTGCGTTGGAACCCCTAATAATGGGGACGCCGTCCTATGCTCTTCGGATAGGCGGGACGCCCCGAATTGTTATGCACTATTGTTGAATAGTGTCATTGTTGACAGGCCTGTTGCCTTTGTGTCCACTCACTGTACGGCGACGGCCAATCTGTTGGACGGCCTGTCTCTGGTTGACGCTGCAATCGGCCTGGGCCGTGGATCCGGCGTTGCGTTTAACCCAGTATGTCCACACCAAATGGACGCGCGGCGATCAGTCTTCTATTGCCTCTGTCACCGCTCTGGCCCAAACGGCGGATGGGTTTCTCTGGGTGGGCGCCGATTTAGGGCTGCTGCGGTTTGACGGCGCGAAATTCCAGCTCGATCCTTACTCTGCAAAAATCGGGCGTTCCATCTCCGCACTGCGCGTTACCGCTGGCGGCGACTTGTGGGTGGGTAGCTCGTCCGGTTTGTTCCGTCGGAACCAGACCGAATTCCAGGCGCTGACTGCCGCCAATGGCCTGCCTCCGGGAGCCATCACGCAGATTGTCGAAACAGGACCGGGGCGTTTGGCAATCAGTCTGAGCGGCCGGGGCGGAGGCGGCCTGGCCGCCGTGGAAGGCGGAAGCGTGCGCCGGTTGGCCGGCGCATCGGACGTCCCGACCATTGCGCTCATGCGGGACAAGGAGCACCGTCTGTGGGCCGGGACCGCGCGTGGGCTTTGCGAGTGGATCGGGGACAAGCTCGATTGTGGGAACCGGGCGCCCATGCAGGTGGTCTCTATGACCGAGTCAGGCGGCGGCATCGTTCTTTACGACGCATTGTCACGTCGCATCATGCACTACGGACAAGGGCAATGGCGCCCGATGGCCGATGCGGTCCGTAACCACTCTCTATCCGTGCGGACATTGTTCCACGATAGGGAGGGGAGTCTCTGGATCGGCACAATCGGCCAGGGGCTTTTGCGGTTGCGCGATGGCGGCGTGGAGCAGTTCACGCGGCGAGATGGTCTATCGAGCGATACGGTCTATTCCATTTTTGAGGATGCGCAGGGCAACATCTGGATCGGAACCAATGCCGGCCTTGACCAGTTTCGAAATCCGGAAGTGCCAAGGCTCAGTGTGCTGGAGGGACTTTCCAGCGATTCGACGGCGGCCGTCCTGGTGGATCCGCGAAACGGAGAGGCTTGGATTGGTACCACCGGCGGCGGGCTGAATCGCCGGGACGGCGCCGCTCTTAGCTCGTATACGCTGCGGGACGGACTGCCCAGCACCTCGGTAACCGCAATTGGCCGCAATGGCGTCCAAATTCTCTTTGCCACCACAGGCGGCCTTGTACGCTGGACCGGCGGAAGTCTGGCGCAGGTGCGAACTTCTCCTCCCTTGACGAATGTGATGATGATCGAACCGGCGCGGGAGGGAGGGTTCTGGTTAATTGATGCGCGCGCTGGACTGCGGCGGCTCGCCGCCGATGGATCACTGCATCCGCCGGAAGTCGCAATGCCGCCCGGCAAGCGGCCGTATCATATCCAAGCTACGAAGGATGGATCGTTGTGGGTCGGATTCTTTGAGGGAGGGGTGGTGCGTTTGGCAAACGGCCGCGCCGCCGAGGAATTTCCTGCGGGGCAAGCCATCGCTCCCGGTCCGGTCTATGCCATACGGGAAGATACGGCTGGCTCCCTGTGGGTGGGAACGGAACGCGGTCTCAGCCGACTGCGGGCGGGCCGATGGACCACCTGGACCGGCAGCGGACACGGTGTGCCGGACGGCGGTTTCCTGAGCATTCTGCAAGACAACGCAGGTTTCTACTGGTTGACGGCGCCGCGCAGCCTCTACCGGATATCGGCCGACGAGTTGCAACGGCAACCGGATGGTAGGCCTGGTCCCTTGCCGCTTGTTCAGGTCGGGGCCTCGGAGACGCTGCGGTTTGTAGCCGGCAGCAGTGTCAACCCCCGCGCCTCCAAGGGGCCGGATGGCCGGCTTTGGCTGGCGACATCGCAGGGACTGATCGTCCTCGATCCTTTGCATCTGTTTCAGGCCCCGCCCGTGGCGCGGCCGGTCATCGAGTCCATCGCCATGGATGATCGCGAACTAGCTTGGCAGGAATCGCCGCGGGGCGTGCGGGGACAGCAGCTGCGTATCCGGTTCACCTCGGCCTATCTCTTCGCCCCGGATTCCGTTCGCTTTCGATACCGCATGGTGGGCTTTTCGGATCGCTGGGAGACGGCCGAGTCCCGCGAAGTATCCTACCTGAATCTTTCGCCGGGCAGCTATCGGTTTGAGGTACAGGCCTCGAACGATGGAGGCCGTACCTGGGCCTCGCCTGTTTCTGTGGCGGTGATCCGGCTTGAACCCTATTTCTACCAGACCTGGCCGTTCTTTCTCATGCTGCTGCTCGGTCTAGCGGGAATTGCCGGCGTGCTCTATCGTCTCCGTGTGGGCCGTATCCGGCGCCGCTTCGAACTGATCTTGGCCGAACGGTCCCGGCTCACGCGGGAATTGCACGATACCTTGCTCCAAGGGTTTAACGGCGTCGTCTACCTGTTGGCCGCGGCGTCCAAACAATTGGAAAGCGCGCCGCAAATTAGCCGTGCCCAGCTGCAGCGAGCCATCGCCCAGGCCGACGAATCATTGCGGGAGACACGGATCGCCATTGCCTTCATGCGCGTGTCCGCGCACAGTGACAGCCCCCTTCCTGACGCCGTCGCCGAAGCCGGCGCCCGGTTGACCGCGGGTACAGCGCTGCGGTTCGAATGCACCGTAAGCGGAGAACCTCGCCCATTTGACTATCAAGTGGAGACGAATCTCTACATGATGGCCCGCGAAGCAATCACCAATGCGGTCAAGCATGCCGGAGCGGCCCGGATTCTGGCGTCCTTTGACTATGAAGAAGACAGCCTGCGATTGCTCATTGCCGACGATGGCGACGGCATGGATCTAGCGGCGGCTGCCTCCCGGCGGAATTCCTGGGGGATCACTGGAATGCGGGAACGGGCGAAAGCCGCGCAAGCCGTATTAGACATTCGTTCGAAAATATCGCATGGGACCGAGGTGGAGATCCGCGTCGTACGGCCTCGTTCCTGGCTGCAGCGGCTTGCCGTCCGGCTTCGGAAATGGTTGCCGGCCAGGGACGTCTGATCTGGCTTCATGTAGACTCGAAGCTCATGGAAAAGGCAAGGGTGCTTCTGGTGGACGACCATCCCGTAGTTCGGGATGGTCTGAAAGCGATGCTCTCCGTTGAGCCCGATATTGAAATCGTCGGTGAAGCCAGCAGCGGAAGCCAGGGTGTGGAACTTTGCTTCCAACTGCGTCCCGATGTTGTCCTGATGGATCTGCTTTTACCCGACAAGAATGGCACGGATGCCATCCATGAAATCTGCGGACGGATTCACAATACCTCCATCATTGTTCTGACCGCCGTTGCCGGCGATGAAGAGATCTACCGTGCGTTGGAAGCCGGAGCGCGCGGATATTTGTTGAAGGATATGGCGCGGCTTGAATTGGTGCAGGCCATTCGTACCGTGCGGTCGGGACGCCGCTATTTGCCGCCGACGGTCGGCTCGCGGCTGGCGGAGAGTTTCCCCCGGCCGGGCCTGACTGCCAGGGAGATAGAGGTGCTCGGTCTGGTTGCGACGGGGCAGAAAAATAAGGAAATTGCCTACGAACTGGATATCTCAGAAGCAACCGTGAATGCGCACGTGAAAAGGGTATTGCAAAAATTGCAGGCCGCGGATCGCACGCAAGCCGTGACCACTGCTTTGCGCCGCGGCATTATCCGTTTGTAGTGTGGCGGCTGAACTGCAGATGTCCCCGCAGCCATGCCTCCAATGCCACGAGTTGGTGAATCTGGTGTTCCGCGCATGGCAATCCCTGCATGTAGCGGTGCAGTTGGACCTGCAGGCGCTTCGCATCCGCAAAGCCATAGGCGACCACTCGCCAAGCCTCGCCCGTCTGTAAGAATCGCGCCGCTGTCGACCGGGCGGCCGCATAGAGCGCACTCGTCACGCTGGCTTTGGATCGCCGGTTAAGCACCGCCCGGGGGAGAACTCCCGCGAACGCGTTTCGCATCAACCGGCGAGGCGCGCCAGGGCCGCAGAGGTACCGTGCCGGCAGACGCAGCAGAAATTCCAGGAGAGGGCGGTGTGCAAACGGGTGCGAAACAACCGCCGTTCCCAAGAGTTCGGAGGAGCGCAGCGCTCCGCTATCCAGAATGTCTCGCAAGGAGTGGTAGCGCCGCTGTTGCGACGGCGCTAGATCCCGCCGGGTCAATACCCGCCTCCGGGTCGCGGCTCTATCGAGAGCTTCGGTCTGCAACCGGTCCGACAAGACCGACGCGTCACCGCGAACGATTCCCGCATACCAATCCGCCGGTGCCGACAGGTTCACCGCCGACCGCAGCGCTCTTCCCAGCACCCGCCACACCGGGTACCGCTGCGACGCGCTCCACGCCGCTGACTCCCGTACGCCCTTCCAAAACTGTCCGCTCCGGAACCAGTCGCCCGCCTGGTCGTAGTCATCGAAGTAGTTGCCCATCACCAGGTCACCCAACTGTCCGGTCAGAAGCATCGAGGCGCCGTGTGCGGCCATCAGTTTTTGAACGGCTCGCAACCGCGGCGCTCCGATAGCCGGCGTTAGAGGCGGATGCGAATTCTCCTCGTGCAATAACGGGGCATCGCGGCTCGCGATCCGCACCAGCGGAATCCGGCAGTGCCGCACTACTTCTTTTTGAAATCGTTCATCACCCGAACCCTCGATCGCATAGTGCATGGCGAGAAGTTCGCGGCCGGGAATGCGGCCTTGCTGGATCAACATATTTGCGGTGCACACGACCAGGGAGGAATCCAAGCCGCCGCTGCATTCGGCGACTACGGGACCCTCGGCATGCAATCGCACCGCGACTGCTTCCGCGAAGAGGCTACGCAGGCGGTCCTCCGCTTCAGCCTCGCTGATCCGTTCCACGGTCTCTGGAAACGTCCAGTATTGGCTCGCCGCCGCGCCGTCTGGGGATAGCGTGACCGCCTGGCCCGGCGCGACACTAGATATGCCGCGAAAGGGCGTCCGCGTCCCGGCGGGGCCATTGGTTAGCCAGGCTGCCATGAAGCCGCTGTCCAGGTCGTGAATCGCCTCCGGGCCCGTCAGGTCTCTTAAAGCGCCGGACCACCGGAACGACGGTCCCGAGCCGCAATAGTAGAGAGGCCGGCAACCCGCATGGTCCACAGCCAAGGTACAGGTCCGCCGGGCTTCATCGGCAACCACTGCCCGCCAATCGCCGGTCAACCGCGCAAAAGCGCGGATCCCCAGGTTCTTGTACAGCCGGTTCGCCAGCGCCGCATCCGGAACTGTCGGCTCACTGGCGAGTCCGGTTTCTCGCAGCAACTGTTCCCGGTTGTCCAGCCGCCCTTCGAATACGGATTCTTGCATCGGCGCTCCCCGCTATCGCGTGTGTTCACCTGTCGCGAAAAGATACGAAAGGTGGACGATCCGCAAGACTCCCTGCAATTCCTCTGCATCTCGCGGCGCATAGACCATGACAATTGTTGGCGAAATCATGCCTGCGCGGGCCGCCGGGTGCGGCTCAGCCCAGCCGTATTCTATGAGCGTTTCGCGTATCGGGTCCGGCAGAGTCAGATGGATAAACCCGGCCGGGGTCTCGCAGATATGACAGAATTCATGGTCATCGATAAAAGCTCCCGCCGGACCATTCCCATGGCCGTCTTCGAGCCAGAGCGCTACCGCGCCAGCAATGGCCATCCGGCTTTCCCGTAGCCGTACGCCGGGCCAGGACCTGCATCCTTGTACGAGGGCCTGGACGATATGCTGGGAAGGCCACTGGGCCAGTTGTAGATGGGGGAGAGCAGGACTGGTCTGCGGCCTTACGCCTGGGCGGCGTCCAATCGCAAGCAGAATATTCGTCGTAGTCGTCAATCGAAACCTTGTCGCCTATCGAAAGGT
>DASTML010000030.1:0-19348 GCA_035714175.1 Bryobacteraceae bacterium
ATTTTGAGTTTATTATTATTGACGATGGCTCAACAGATGGCTCTCGACTGCTCCTAGCGGAGTACGCGAAAAAAGACGAGCGAGTAAACGTATTTCATCAGACTAATCGAGGGCTAGTTTCATCCTTGAATCGTGGCGCACACTTGTCTCGCGGCACCTATATTGCCAGGATGGATGCGGACGATATAGCACTTCCGGATCGCCTTGAGCGCCAAGTCTCCTATCTTGAAAAACACTCGAACACCGTTGTTTTGGGTGGAGCCGTCGAAATGATTGATGAGGTCGGACAGACAATTAGATATCCGCAAAGACCAAGCTCATATATGGAAGTAGATGCGGAGCTCCTGGACAGGAACGTCATCTGGCATCCAACGGTGATCATGCGGCGTGATATGTTCATGTCCAGTGGCGGATATCGAAACGTGCTGGCGGCCGAAGATTATGATCTGTGGCTGCGGCTAGTGGAGCGCCACAGGCTGGAGAATCTGCCGCACATAGTTTTAAAGTACAGGGTACACAGCGAACAGACGACCGAGAAGCGCAGTATTCAGATGACAATAAGTGACCTTTCGGCCAGGGCGGCGGCTTTTTCGAGACGCAACGGTTTGGCCGATCCGTTGCAAGACAGTCGGTGTATTGATTCCTCACTGTTGGCCGAACTTGCGCGACATGTTCATCCTATAAGAGTGGATTCGCTTAGAAATATTGAAGCAGGGAAAGACGCCGATCAGCTCCGATCTTATTTCAGATGGATTTTGCAGGTTGCGGAAGTGAACGAGGATTGCATGAACGCGGCAATCGACGCGTTGGCATCCAACTATTGGAAACAGGCAGAACGCCGCTCCCTAGCAGTAGCAAATTATACTATGGCGCGACTGCAGTTCACGAAGAAACAGTACTGGCGGACAGCCGTTACGGCGTGCAACGCGGCCTTGCTAGACCCGCTGATAATTAGACGTTTATTTAAGCCTATGCAGCGTTTTCTGCAATGACGACTACTATGGATATGAATTCGCTTTGGACGGAATTGGAAGTCAAGTGACACGCATACCTAAGCATCTCAGACATTAACACCACAAGCTGTGTGGATATATTTAGCGTATGGAAATGCCATTAGTATCGGTAGTCATGAGCGTGTTCAATTGCAAGCCTTATGTACGCGACGCGATAGACAGCATCTTGGCGCAGTGCTATTCCAATTTCGAGTTTATTATCATTGATGATGGGTCAACAGATGGCTCGACGGAGATTTTGATAGAGTACGATAGAAATCATGCTAACGTCTCGCTGCTACGACAGGAAAACAGCGGCCTAATTGAGTCCCTGAATCGCGGTTGTGCTCTCGCCAACGGCACATACATCGCTCGGATGGACGCCGACGATGTTGCACTCACCGATCGATTAGCGCGGCAGGTGGCGTATCTTGAGCAACATCCTAATGTCGCAGCCGTCGGAGGAGCGGTCAGATATATGAACACCGCCGGCGAACTTCTCCACTTGTCTTCCCTCAATGAATCCAGCGCTGAGATTCGCCGAAGGCTCCTCGATGGCTCGCCAATGTACCACCCGGCTGTATTGATGCGGCGGGATGCATTTCTTCGTGTGGGCGGCTATAGAAAGGCGGTGGTGGATGCCGAAGATTATGATTTATGGCTTCGTCTGTCTGACAAATATGATCTCGCAAACCTACCTGAGGTCGTGTTACATTACCGCGTGCACGCCCAACAGGTGTCCATGCGTAAGTGCAAACGGCAGGCATTAGGAAGCTTAGCCGCACGCGCTGCCGCAGTCTGTAGGTGGCGCGGGGAAGTAGATCCGCTTGACACAGTCGAAGCGATTACGGACGATACTTTTACTCGGATGGGCATATCAACAGTGTCCAGGGAGAGTGCAGTGGGACGGGCGTTGCTTTGTTGCGTCGACTACCTGGATCGAGCGGACGACGCGGCAGGAATGGCAACTATGATGCCGCGTCTATATAGCGAAGTCGACTGGAGCGCTGTAGCTCCTCCCGTTGCGTCTGACTTCTGGCTTCTTCAATCGCGGCTCGCTTGGAGCGGCGGGCGGCCAATTACAGGAGCTATCCAGCTACTCCGGGCCATTTGGGTACGCCCCCTAATTGTGGGCCGCCCAATAAAGCGAATAGTCCAAAGCTGGCTGGATGTTGCAAAACGAACTATCTTCCAGTTCAACGCTTGAAGGCGACCCCTTCATCGACGCAGAGCATAGCCTGCAATTTGACGGAATGGCTAATTCGATATTGAAAAGTGGGCGGGACACAAGCCAAGCAAGGACTTCCGACCTAATAGACCGTCGGAACGTAGGCAAGCTAAACTAACCTCGCAGCGATGTCCCGGTGTCTCGCGCGCCCTGGAGGACCTATCACGGTCCGAAATCAGCATGATGAAGAATCACATCTCCGTTTGCGTCTGCACGTACAAAAGGCCGGAACTACTGCGCCGCCTGCTCTCCACCCTGGTAGAGCAGGTGGACCGAGGAGCGTTCTCGTACTCGGTTGTGATTGCCGACAATGATCAGGGAGAATCAGCGCGCGCCGTTGTGACGGAATTGTCCCCAGTCGCCCCATTCAAAGTCGAGTATTGTGTTGAACCGCGGCAAAACATCGCGTTAGTGCGCAACAAGGCAGTTGCAGCGGCTAGAGGCGAATATATCGCCTTCATCGACGACGACGAGTACCCGGGACCACAATGGCTGCTGCGCCTTTGGACTGCGTGTCAAGATCCTGATGTTCATGGAGTGCTCGGGCCTGTAATCCCGTACTTCGAAACTGATCCGCCGGAGTGGGTAAAAAAGGGGAAGTTTTTCGATCGCCCCAATCCAGCGACCGGCCGCAGATTGAACTGGACGGAATGCCGCACCGGCAATGTACTCTTCCGTCGAAGCATCATTCCAGCAGGAGAGGCGCCCTTTCGGGCAGAGTTCGGATCCGGCGGCGAGGACACGGACTTTTTTTGGCGGATGACCGCAGATGGAGCGCGCTTTATCTGGAACAGAGAAGCACCCGTCTATGAGCTTGTCCCTGCCGCACGGTGTCGGAAAACCTTCCTGCTTAAGCGCGCCCTGTTGCGAGGCAGTAATTTTCAAAAATACCCGGCCGATCGCCTTAAGAACGCCGCGAAGTCGATCCTCGCGGTACCCGCGTATGCAATCGCTCTACCTATACTCGCCGCCGCCGGCGAGCATCTCTTCTTGAAGTATCTAATCAAGCTCTTCGACCACACCGCGCGTCTGCTGTCGTTTGCCGGCGTGACGCTCGCCAGCGAACGTGAAAGCTAAAGGGAAGCCAACTATGCTTGAGATCAGCGTCAGAGGGAAATGGACTACGGTCCCCTCGTTTGTCTTTGGCGACAAAACAATCTTCATATGGGGACGGTGGGCCAAGACTGCTCGTATTCACGACGAGGCGTGGCTAGACTCCGAACTGACCAGTCCGGAAGACTGCTTGCAGCAGTTGCGTTCCCAAAGGCCTAAAGCAGATCTCTTTTCCTTTGCCCACATGCCGCCGAAACGGCAGGCCGAGTTCCACTATCATTCTGAACCCGACAGCATTGCCGCCATACCGCTCAACGATTATAAGCAATGGTGGGAATCCCTCCCACAGGAGACGCGCAAAAACGTTCGCCGCGCGGAGCGGCGGGGTGTGCGAGTAGAAACCAGGGCCTTCAGTGACGAACTTGTCGCCGCTTTGGTGCAACTCAACAATTCCTCCTCCGTTCGTCAAGGGCGGCGCTACACGCACTTCGGCAAGTCCTTCGAAGAAGTCAAGAAGGATCATGCCAGCTTTCTGGACCGCTCTACCTTCTTCTGCGCTCACTTCGAAGGGCAATTGATCGGCTTCATCAAACTGGTTCGCCGAGGTCACATAGCTTCCATCCTGAACATTCTGACCGATGAAAAGCATAGCGATAAACGTCCAGCCAATGCACTGATGGCGGCGGTGGTCCAGCATTGTTTTCAGGAGGGGCTTACCTGCCTGACCTACGGATATTTCCACTATGGCAACAAGAGAGACACGTCCATTACGGAGTTCAAGGTCCGTCACGGATTTGTCGAAGTTCTTGTTCCGAGATATTTCATTCCCCTTACCCTAATCGGGAAGGCCTACATTGCCCTCGGTCTTCATCGCGGCCTTATTGGCCTTCTACCGGGAGAGCTGTTAAAATTTGGCGTCGCATTACGCGCCAAGTGGTATGATGTAAGAAATACCACGTTAGCCGGTGTAGCTCAACGATAGAGCGGCCGAATAGTACTCGGCAGATGGAGTGTTCAATTCCTCCCGCCGGCTCCAAGACTTGCACAATGCGCTGTGCGTTGTTGTAGACAACATGCCCGGAATTGTCGGACTTATCACCCAGATGCCCCCGCAAAGGGCTATGAAGGAATTGCAGCAGATGGTAGACGCAATTCACCATCTACCAACCTACACTTCCCGGTCCCATGTGGACGAATTGTCGGGTGTATATTGCGGCAGCGTCGAAAGAACGGGTTCCTTCAGTTCGGAAATGCCATTGACGAACGAAACAGGGACGCTGTCGATGATGTTTTCTGGCGAAGACTTCTCCGCTCCGGGTACGGTGGCTGAGTTGCGACGCGCTGGACATGCAATAGACAACAATCCCGCATCCTACCTCATCCATCAGGCGGAAGAGGACTCCTCGTTTCCTGCTTCCGTCAATGGCCGCTTTCATGGGTTACTCCTGGATCGAAAGACGCAGAGTGCGGTGCTCTTCAATGACCGCTACGGAATGCACCGCATTTACTACCACCAATCAGCGGAAGCATTCTACTTCGCCGCCGAGGCCAAGGCGATTCTCGCAGTTTGCCCCCAGTTGCGTGAAGTCGACTTGGAGGGCCTGGGGGAGTTAGTATCGCTTGGGTGCGTGCTGGAAAACCGTTCGGTTTTTAAGGGAATCCAAGTGCTTCCGCCTGCGTCCGCTTGGACCTTTCGAGATAGACGGCTTATTCGCAGGCTAGAGTATTTCGCTCCGATGGAATGGGAGGATCAGCCTCCATTGGATGCCGAGGCATTTTATCAATCGATTCGCGAAGTTTTTTCGCAGCGAGTGGGCTGGTACTTTGGTGGGAGAGAGAAGGTCGGCGTGTCTCTCACCGGCGGGTTAGACTCTCGTATGATCATGGCGTGGCGGCGAGAAGCGAATAGAGACTTTTCGTGTTATTCGTTCGGAGGCATGTTTCGTGATTGTCAGGATGTCTCGATTGCCCGGGAAGTCGCCACCCGGAGCGGCCGTCAACATCAGGTAATACCTGTCGCCAGTGAGTTCCTTTCTCAATTTCCTAAATATGCTGAGCGGGCTGTATATCTTACCGACGGCTGCGTCAACGTTAGTCATTCACCGGATCTCTATGTAAATGAAATCGCCGCAACAATCGCGCCGGTTCGACTAACAGGCAACTATGGCGGTGAGGTATTGCGCCGGGTCCGGGCGTTCAAACCGATGAACACGGCTCCAGGATTGTTTACAGAGGATTTTTTGAAATACAAAGAATCCGGGGATACCAACTTTCGCCGCGCGATTCAGGGACATCCCCTCTCCTTCGCAGTCTTTCGGCAGGCGCCATGGCATCACTACGGATTACTCTCGTTGGAACGGACACAAGTATCACTGCGGTCCCCGTTCCTGGACAACGCCTTTGTGAAGGCGGTATTCCGGGCGCCGGCAACCGTATTGGCGAATAACGATGTCTCGCTGCGGCTTATCGCCGACGGTGATCCGGCGCTAGGCGCACTCCCGACCGACAGGGGCATAGTGTACGGAAAGGACAGCGCATGGTGGCGTGCAAGGCAGAAAGCAATCGATTTCACCGTCAAAGCGGAGTATGCCTATGACTATGGCATGCCGCAGTGGCTGGCGAAAGTGGACCGCCTCCTGTCTCCGTTCCGTCCCGAACGGATGTTGCTGGGGCGCCATAAGTTTTACCACTTTCGCTATTGGTATAGGCACTCGCTAAGTTCCTACGTGCAGGATGTTCTGCTCGATAGCAAGACTCTATCCCGTTCGTTTTTTAACCGGAAAGGACTAGAGGCAATGGTAAAAGGGCACATCTCCGGACGAAACAATTGGACTCTAGGCATTCACAAGGCGTTGTCGGTGGAATTGATGCACCGCACTCTTATTGACTCCTAAAAAGCTATCGGGATGCAGGGTAACGTGCAAGTTAACGAAGCTGAGGGCCGGACGCGGTCACAGGCTACCGCCAGTCGAACCCGGATGGTGGGGCTCGACTGGGTCAAAGGGGCACTGGTTCTTGCGATGGTCTTTTACCACTGGATGAACTATTTTGTTGGACCAGATAGCGAAGCTTATCGCTATGTGCGCTTTGTCACGCCCTCATTCATTTTCCTGACGGGCTTCCTCGTTTCCCACATCTACCTGCCTCGTGTCATTGCTGGGGAACGTGGAGTGCGGCGACGCCTGGCGTGGCGAGGCCTAAAGCTCCTAGGAATCGTATTCGCCCTGAATGGAATAATACATGCCTGGGGAACCCGCCTCACACCGGCGCGCATGCAGCCGGGGAATTCCAGCCGCGAGGTCTTAGCGCACCTCGCCGGTTTTTCGCCAATGGCGTTTTCGGTCCTCGTTCCAATTGCCTATTTTTTGATTCTGTCAGCCGGTCTTATCGCCTGCTTTATCCATTTCCGGCGAATTTTCCACATTGTGGCTGCCGTCTTGTCGGCCCTGGCATTGGCTGCGGAATGGATGGGCATACAAAGCGGATATCTCGATATGCTGAGTTTCGGCATGTTGGGCGCAAGTATTGGGCATCTCAGCACTGAAACGATAAACACGCTGTCCCGGCAGCATCCAAAGCTGGCCCTCGCGTATTTTGTACATCTGTATGCCCTCGCAACCTGGAACACATTGCTTCCATTACAGTTTGTGAGCGTGATTCTAAACCTTCTCCTTCTTTACAGGATTGGAGAGTTGTCCGCGGCCGGCAGAATCGCGGACACTTTTCATCGGCTGGGGGAGTATTCCCTACTCGCCTACATTTCTCAGATCGCGATTCTCCAACTGTTGCGCCACAGCCTGCATCTTTCAGGTATGAGCGGACTGCCGGCGGCGTATGCAGCACTTTTCGCTTGTGCGGCTATCCTCATTTCATTTCTTGCAGTTGTGGATCTAGCCAGACGTCAGGTACCGGCCTTCGCCCGTCTTTATGGCGCGGTGTTCGCTTAGCAATACTGCTTTGTCACTCCTTACAGTTTCTTCGAAAGAATTGAGCGGCCCCGCGACGCGCCCTGAGGACCTAAAGCCCGCTCACGCGCTGCACTCCGAATTGAGATCGGCCAGACACCCCGCCCTATGAATGCCCTGGTCGCCACATTTCTCACAGCGTTGATAAGCGCATTTTTTGTACAGCGTTTCGACCGTCAGAGAGTTAAGACCTCGCGGGCACTCTGGATTCCGATGATCTGGCTGACAATAGCCTGTTCCCGTCCGATCAGCAACTGGATGTCGTTCGGGGCTCCCGCTAACTCAGGGGATCAGTACCTTGATGGAAGTCCCATAGATCGGAATATATTATCGCTGCTTGTGGTACTGGCGTTTTACACCCTATTCCAACGACGCAATCAGTTGAGAACGATCATTTCCTTGAACCCCGCCCTGGTTCTGTTTCTTGGGTACTGCTTTCTTAGCATACTGTGGGCAGACTATCCCTTTGTTGCATTCAAGCGGTGGATCCGGGCTGTAGCCGATGTGGCCATGCCGTGCATAATACTCACCGAGCGGCATCCGGATGAGGCCATGAAGAAGGTATTCACAGGAATGGCCGCTCTCCTGCTTCCACTTTCAATCATATTTACTCGCCTTTTTCCATCGCTCGGGCGAGCCTACACGTACTCCGGGGTGCCTATGTGGACAGGCGTTGCGACGGACAAGAACGCTTTGGGTGCACTATGCATGATCGTAGGAATTACGCTTTTAGGACGTGGTCTGTCGATTTGGGCCGCCCCCAGGCGTTCCGACGCATGGCAAAGGCTCGCTTTGATTGCCAGCCTGTTCTTAATAGCAGTGTATCTGCTACTAATGATCGATTCAAAGACGGCTCTCGCCAGTTTCACCATGGCGGCGATGCTTGTCATTATGAGGGCCTTGGATTTCCGACAACCGTGGTTGTTTACGACCACGATCACATGCATGATCGCCACTTGCTATTCAGTGCTATTCCTGGGCTTCGGGAGCAGCGCCATTGCGGAGATGGGCCGAGACTCTTCCTTGACAGGACGAACTCAGGTCTGGGAGACCGTCCTCCCCTTCGCCGTAAATCGATGGATCGGAGCGGGGTTCGAAAATTTCTGGATAGGAGACCGTCTAGAGGCGATCGTGCGCGCCATCGGGGCAGGAATCAATCAAGCCCACAATGGCTATATTGAGATCTACCTCAATATTGGGTGGATCGGTTTGGCGCTGTTGGGCCTTCTTGTTTTGCGTGGATACGGCAACATTATGGCGGATCTACCGTATAACGTTGAGCGTAGCGGCCTAAAAATGGCATTTTTCTTCATTTGCATTGTATACAACTTCACCGAAGCGGCCTTCAAGATCATGGCGCCTGTGTGGATCGTTTTCCTGTGGGCTACGATTCGAGTCCCCCGAACAAAAGCGGTCGCCACGGAGACCGTTGTAGAACCTCCACCTATCTCCGACTGGCATCGGCTTAACCCGCAGAGGCCTTGGCCGGCGACACGGTAGGTGAAAAATTTCAGGGTCTCTCGGTCATTCCCCCGGTAAAAATGGGAGAGCGGCTTAGCGTCACGTTTTTCGCCCCGTGATAAAGTCGAATTGGGGGCTGTGTTTGGCGTATTTTCTAGATTTTGCAGACAACGATTCGAAATGGCCCTTATCGTGCTTGCATAGTGCGACTGAGTTTCGATTCTGGAGTTATCGCAAGTGAAGACCGTAATCCTTTTCGTGTTCTGTGTTGTCCCTGGAGTTGCAGCAGTGACGTGCTCTGGCGACATCACAAAAGCGCTACAAAGCGCCATTGATGCCGCCACTGACGGGTCGGTGGTCGATATAACCGCCGGAAGTTGCACTGCCGGCGGCGTTTCCTGGACGAACAAGAATATTACGGTACGTGGCACCGGAATTGGATCGACCGTTGTCAACGGCCTGTCCTTCAACGTCACCGATACGGTAAAAGGCTCGTTTCGCATTACTGGTATGAGCGTCGGAGCTCCAAATCAGTGGCGTATTAATGCCGTAGATCGCAAGACAGGCATCAAGGGATGGCGGATTGATCATATTTCCTGGAACTACCCGACATGCCAGCAAAACATTGCAGTGATGATTGATGGAATTAATTGGGGCCTGGTTGACAACAATGTCTTCAACAACGCCGGCAATGCCATATTTCTTCGCTCATACGCCGAAAATACGGATGAGGTGAATCCGTGGCCGCCGAATGGCGTTCCCGGAATGGGTGGCTATTCCTGGCTTCTTCCGCTCAATTTGGGTTCGGACGAGGCTGTGTACGTGGAAGACAACACCTTCACGATGGGAACTGGATGCTATTTTGGAGTCAGCGATATGTATTATGGCGGACGCATGGTGTTCCGGTACAACAAAGTTCTCAACGCATATTGGCAGAATCACGCAGCGAGAAGTTATGAGCGCGGGGGAAACCTGAAGGCGGAAATCTACAACAACGACTTCAATGCAACCGATCCTGCTTGGTACCGTGCGATTCATATGCGATCAGGCACTGGCGTAGTTTTCAACAACACGTTGCGCGGGAGTTTCACTATGATGCAGGTGGATAACCAGCGTAGCAACGGACAGAATACTAGTGCTCCGTTTGGGCCATGCGCTGGTGCCTCGAAATGGGATGGAAACGTCGCCGGACAAGCGGGATGGCCGTGTCTTGATCAGATTGGCCGTGGTCCTGGCCAATACCCAAATGAGCCATCAATCCCACTTTACATCTGGAATAACGGGTCATCGCTTGGCTGTTCAACGGGCGGTGCCTGCGGCAATGATCGAACAATGGTGGGGGACGGAGATGCGCACGTTCAGGCCGGACGCGACTTCATCAACAACGGTCCGACCCCTAAGCCCGGCTATACCTCTTTCACGTACCCGCACCCGCTAAGGGTGGGCGGTGGATCAAATGGTGGTACCGACAGTGGAACCTCAGTCCCGCCTCCAGCGCCACCGACCGGCCTAGTCGTCACGGTCAACTAACATATTTGATGCAGACCTCCCGGCTATGGAAACGCTGCCGATCGAAATGCGAGAGGCTCGCGGTCGACTATCTGTTTCGGCGTCCTCTTAGGGTTAGGCCAGCCGTTCCCATCATATCCTTCACCTTTGACGATTTCCCCCTGTCGGCCCTCGCCACTGGAGGGAATATTCTTCGGGCTTACGGAAGTGTGGGCACGTATTACGTTTCCCTAGGACTCTCCGGAAAACAAGATGCTTGCGGACAAATGTTCGGCATGTCCGATCTCAAAACTCTGCTCGAACAGGGACACGAGCTGGGGTGTCATACCTTCGAGCACTACGACTCTTTCGATACGGCTCCGGGCGCTTTTCTCCAATCGATTGCATCGAACCAAGACACCCTGCAGACCTTCTTACCAGATTCCACGTTCCGGACATTTTCCTTTCCCAAGAGCGTCCCAAGAGCAATAACAAAGTGGAAGGTTGGCCATCGGTTCGAATGTTGCCGCGGTGGCGGCCAGACATTCAACGCAGGAACCGCCGACCTTAACTACCTGCGAGCTTACTTCATTGAGCAGGCTAGAGGTGATTTCGCCGCCGTGAAGCAGATCATTGATCGGAATCGCGATGCAAACGGGTGGCTGATCTTCGCCACGCACGACGTTTGCGATAACCCCACTCGATTCGGCTGCACACCCGGGTTCTTTGAAGCAGTAGTTCGCTATGCTGCCGGCTCGGCAGTGCAGGTGATGCCCGTTTTGCAAGCGCTCCACACACTGCAGCGCTAGACCGCTTTTACCGTGATCAGGACTCATAGCCGCAACGACGAAAAGAAGTCGCTATGTTTCTGGCGCAAAAGAGAGCAGGGTTCCTGGGGACGATTTGTCCATCTGCCCTGTTCCTCGCTTGGTCACAGAGATTCGTTGACTTCATGTCAGGCTTACGCGAAACCGGGCCGCCAAAGGCGGCCGAGTATACGCCAGCCGGCATGTACTCTCTATCATGCAAGCAGAATTGCTGACCTCAATCCACGGCGTGACGACATGGGTGGAAAACCATAACTACAAGGCTTTCGATCCAGGAGATGGAGAACGATCGTTCCTCCGCCATCTTACGTTTAATTCGCACCTCTTAAACCGTCTGTTAACAGCCAGCGTTCTTCGATCGCCGTTTGAGATCCGGCCCTTAATAGGCATTCGCCCGCACACCTCTACGAAAGGGATGGGCTACATGGGCTGGGGCTATGTGAAGATGTACGCGGCGACCAAGGACGAGTCCTACCGTGAACGCGCGAGCTACTGTTTTGAATGGCTAATGAAGAACAACTCGCCCGGCTACGAGCACTACTGTTGGGGCAATCATTTCGCGTTCTCGACTCGCGCAGGTACCATCCCCCGCTACATGCCAACCATCGTGTGGAGCAGCCTGATCGGCTTAGCCTTCTTGGAGGCCTACGAGGTCTTGGGCGAGCGGCAATATCTCGATATCGCAGCGAGTACGGCGGAGTGGGTGAAAACGTTGCCTCGCGAACAAACAAGCCGCGGCATTTGCTTAAGCTATGTTCCATCAGCCCAGAGCTCCATTCACAACTCGAATATGCTCGGAGCCTCGCTGCTGGCTCGCGTCTCCGCTCACACTGGCGACGACGAAGCCGCCGACTTGGCGCGCGCCGCGATGACTTATAGCTGCACGCGGCAAAACTCCGACGGCGCCTGGTTCTATGGCGAAGCGAGCAAATACCATTGGATCGACAACTTTCACACCGGCTACAATCTCGACTGCCTCAAGCGCTACGAAGATTCGGTCGGCAAAGGCGAGTTTGAATCGAATCTATCTGCGGGTTACCGGTATTTCAAGCTGGCGTTTTTTGAAAACGACGGCCGCCCGAAGTACTACCACAATGCCGCGGACCCGACCGATATTCAGTGCGCCGCGCAGTCGGTTGATACACTAGCCTATTTTTCTCCGGCTGACCCGGCGTCGTTGGACCTTGCCCAGAAAGTGGCGGCCTGGACAATCAGGAATATGCAGGCGGAAGACGGCCACTTCTATTACCGGGATCTTCGATGGAAAAAAGTCAAAACACCGATGCTTCATTGGGGACAGGGCACCATGTTTAAAGCAATGGCACACCTCCTCTGTCGAATGCAAAGCACCACCGGGATGTTGCCCGTCGGAAAGTGAGGAGGAATGGGGACGTATGTTTTAATTACGCCTGCTCGCAATGAAGAGGACTATATCGAGTTGACGATCCGCTCGATGGTCCAGCAGACGGTCAAGCCGTTGAAGTGGGTCATCGTAAGCGATGGTTCTACCGACCGGACGGATGATATCGCCCTGAGCTATGCGCGGCTGCACAGTTGGATCGAAGTAGTTCGGATGCCTGAGCGCAATAGCCGACACTTTGGAGGAAAGGTGGACTGCTTCAATGCCGGTTACGCCAGATTGGGCGGCATGGAGTACGACTTTGTAGGCAGCCTTGACGCCGATCTCTCATTCGATCCCGCCTACTTCGAGTTTCTGCTCGGCCGATTTGCGAATGATGCCACACTTGGTGTGGCAGGAACGCCATTTTCGGAGAATGGGAGCACATACGATTTCCGCTACAGCAGCATGGAGCATGTGTCCGGTGCCTGCCAACTGTTCCGGAAGGAATGCTATGAGGACATCGGCGGCTATATCCCAATCAAGGGCGGCGGCATCGATAGCGTCGCGGTGATGACTGCGCGAATGAAGGGCTGGCGCACGCGGACCTTCACTGACAAGGTACTTGTGCACCACCGTCCGATGGGCACCGGTAACGGCAGCGGCAAGATTGTGGCTAATTTTCATTTTGGCCAGAAGGCGTACCGGCTCGGCTGGCACCCGCTCTGGCAAATGTTCCGGTCTACGTATCAAATGACGAAGCGGCCCTTTATTGTCGGTGGAGTTGCCCTCGCGGCCGGCTACACGGCCGCATTCCTGTCCAACATGGAGCGTCCCATATCCGCAGAGTTGGTGGCCTTCCAGCGGAAAGACCAACTCCGGCGTCTTCGCGCGCTTCTCCGGCTTCCCAATGGAGCGTCACAGCCTGCTGGTTCAGTAGCTCCGTTGCGCCGGGTCCAACAGGACTCTTCGAAAGAGCACATCAAGTGAACGATCCATCTCTCAACGAACCTGAGTTCAATCCGGCTCGAAGCATCCAACGCCTAAGAGACACTATAGTTCGCCGCCGATGGTGGTTACTTTGCACGACGTTTCTCGTGGCGATCACGGCGATAATCGTTCTGGGCAATATGGCCGACGTCTATACGTCGGAGGCAACGCTGGCTGTCGTTCGGCAGCAAATCCCGGAACGCTTCGTCGCTCCATTGAGCGAGCAGACTATTGCGGAGGAGCTAATTACAGTAAAGACTGAGGTTCTCTCGCGGAAACGTGTCCTCGAAATTGTCGCAAACCTCAATCTCTATCCCAAACTCAGGCAGAAGCTCGCGCCCGAAGAAGTGGTGGACGTAATGAGACAGGATGTGAAGATCGAGCCGATGGGCGGCGGCAGACGAGGTGAGGTCGATTCGTTTCGGATCTCTTACACTACGAATAATCCGCAACTGGCACAATCGGTCACCGCCTGGCTAACACGGCTGTTTATCGAAGAGGATCTTCGAACGCGCGGCACCCAGGCCGACACAACTCTCAGATTTATTAATGAGCGGCTCGAAGTCGCGAAGCAGAGGCTGGCGGAGCAGGAAGATCAATTGCGGAAGTATAAGATGCTCAATCTGGGATCGCTGCCCGAGCAGCAGCAGATCAACCAGTCGGCTATGGCCGACCTTCGAACGCACCTACAAGATGTCTCCGCCGGGCTCAACCGAACGCGGCAACAGCGGGTGATGTGGGAGTCGATGCTTCGAGGAAAGATAGCGGCCGTTCAGTCTGATCGATCCTCGTTGTTGAGCCGGTTCACCCCGCGACATCCCGAGGTCGTGAAGAAAGATAAAGAGGTTGCAACTATGGAAGAATTTGCAGCCTTGTTGAAAAACGACGAGACGCCGGCGGCCACACTACCTGCGCCGCAGTCAGACGAGGATCCTTTCATCGCCCAACTGCGGGGTCAGATCGAATCCAACTTCAGTGAAACTGAGGATTTGCGCCGCAGCGCAAAAACACTACGGGCACAAGTAGGCCAGTATCAAGCTCGGTTGAACACGTCTCCCATTAAAGAGCAAGAGCTCGCGACGATTCAGCGGAATTATGAAATTTACCGAAAAGACTATCAGGACCTGCTCGATAAGCAACTGAATTCCCAGTTGAGCGCCAGCCTGAAAGGAAATCAGGAGGGACAGCATTATCGGTTAGTCGAACCGCCGTCCCTCCCATCTATGCCATCCAGTCCCAAACGCAAACGCATGAGCCTCATCGCCTTTGGCGCCGGATTGGCCTTGGGCCTCATGTTGGCCTTTCTGCGGGACGTGCTGGACGGCGTTTTCCGGCATGAAGATGAGATCCAAAAGCGCCTAAACGTACCCGTAATTGTCAGCTTGCCGGTGTTCACGACGCCTTGGGAAGAAAAGCGCAAGAGGTCGCGTCATGTAGTGGAGTGGGCCGGCGGCTTGACTCTGGTCCTCCTTCTCGGCGTAGCCGAATTCCTCCTCATCAAGCGGTAAAATACGATAGCTCCATGTTGTTTGATAGTGTAAGAAAAACTCTAAAAGTGGAACCACCGTCGACTTCCGGCTCTACCGATTCTCGAAAATTGTTCGACGACTTGGCGCCGCTCCCGGAACGCCAGCCTCCGGGAGGCGGACAGGATTCCGCTCTTTCTCAAGCAGCGGTTGCAACGGTCGAGATCCGGACGGCGAGTTGTATCGCTACACTCACTGATCAGAGCGGCCTCGGCGCGGACCGCTTACGGATGTTGCGCATGCGCCTGCGGCAGCTGCGCGGTTGCGCAAAACTGCAGACCGTTCTCGTGACGAGCCCAGTTCCGGGTGACGGAAAATCCTTCGTCGCGCTGAATCTAGCGAGCGTATTGGCCGACGGGAGCGAAGGTGCTGTCCTGTTGATTGACGGCGATCTGCATAAACGATCGATTGCTAAGACTCTCGATATTCCGCCAAGTCGGGGCTTGGCCGAATGCCTGGAGTTCGATCTTGATCCACTACAGACTTTGCAGTTTCTCAAACCGCTAGGCTTCTATTTGCTGCAGGCCGGCTCGACGGAAGCAAGCTGCACGGAACTGATCCAATCGAATAAGTTCGCCCAAATGCTGGAACGTCTTAAACCTCATTTCGAATGGATTCTGATTGATTCACCGCCCGTTGTCCCACTTTCAGACGCATTGGCGATCGCAGAGAAGGCGGACGGTACGTTGCTTGTGGTACGAGCCGGGAAGACTTCCCGCGACGCGGTCGATGAAGCCGTTGCAAAGTTGGGACTACACCGGATTGCCATGGTCGTTTTCAACGGCGCGGAAGAACTGAACAAGCTCTACGGCAAATATGCTCAATACTACAAACGCAAATAGGCGGCCGCGCCTTTTGCCTTCTCTTCGCCCAGCCCAGCATAGCATTACCCCCTTCCGCTGAACCCTATCAGCGAGAATGACAGACCCAACACTCATTTTCTGGGATCTCGACGTGGTTCCGGCAGAATACCAATGCCACGTCCTTTCGACCGGCCAACTTGGCTGGTTGGCCGTTGTTAGCGACGACGCTGCCAACGATATCGTCGAGATCCTCATCGCCCGCTGGAGACTCTCCGGAAACCGCGTGGTTCGGCATAACATGGAGGATGGCAGGGTTGTTCTCGTCGGCACCCCCGGATGAGATGCACCGGCACTGCGGTGGCTCAAGGTCAATCAGCCCCTCAGCAGGGCGACGGCCCGATCCGTGAATCTACTCCCGTAAGATCTCGCCGTCCCTCCGCTAGGTCACGTTAGAAACAAGCTAAGCTGCTTTTACCATCTCGGCTATGGCGCTCGACTACTGTCGAAAGATTGATCATAGACTGGGCACGACCGCGGTCACCTGGGATGAATATGCGCTCTCGCTGCCCGTGGTCCCTACTGCGGACACTACGTAGTAATATGTCTTCCCGCCTTGTACAGTGTTGTCCACATACCGCGTACCGGAGACGGGCGCGGCGCTGAGAAGCACATAGGAACCGCCGCTCACAGTGCTGCGGTAGATTTTATATCCGGAAACACCGGCGGACGCGCTGGCGGTCCATGTCAAAGTTGCGGTACGTCCGCAGTTCGCACCCAGGGCCGCATTGATCACTCGCTGCACCATGACCACGTTGCAGATACCCTGCCCGATTACATTCGCCGAACAGGGAGTAACCGCCCCAGTGCTCATGCTAACTGCCAAGTCCACATCCGACTTATTGACGGTACCGTCCGCGTTGAGGTCGCAGGCATTAAGCGCCGCTCCCTCAACCGAAAGACAGGCAACAGAAACCAGGATGACTCCGGCACGTAACAAAAATCTAAATCCGTTCTTCATTTCACACCTCGTTCAATTGCCATCGTCACTGTATTGCTTGACCACGCCTTCCCGCCAGACCGGTAGTCCATCGTTACCGGAATGGCGTCGCCGCCCGGAGTCGCTTCCGATACCCACGCATGGATCTCGACAACTCCCGGATCGCGTGGATCCGCGGTCGCCGATTCTATCTGGGCTTCGACACCGCCGATTCGAATCGTCAGTGCATTTACATCGCCCGTCCATCGGCCAAGGCCAGTTGCCCGGAGCGAAATCAAGCTTCCGGTTCCAGCTGGCTCTCCCAATTGGCGGACGTCCCGAACCGTTGCGAGCCACCCTGTGGCGGTTGAGCGGATGAGTCCCTCCGTGCCCGCCTCGCTGATTGTCTGCAGGAACGGTATCGCCTCCACGGTTGTGACGGCGACCGGATCGGCTGCTCCGTCAGCAGTTTCCAGCGTCAGTGTTCGAGCACTACTTCCTGTAGTTTCCGGACAGGCAAAAGTGATCCGCGTCGAGTCAGCCGAAATAAGCGGCGCCGGTTCGCCATCGATGCGCAGAATCGACGATGCAGGCACATCCTCATTGCTAACGAGCCAGCGGCCCAGCAGCGCCGCCGCCGAACCGGGAGCGCATTCCAAACTCCGCTGTCCGCTGACGGCAGGCCTACCGGAGGAGACAACGATTCGCGTCTCCGCAATCGACGATGCCCCGGCGGCATTCTTCGCTTCGAATCGAACCGTGTATTCCCCTTGCTGGGAGGCGTCCGGAGTCCATAAGAATGAGTTCTCCGAGGTATCGAAGACTGCCCCTGCCGGAATCCTTCCCGCCCGTACCGACACAGGTAGATCTTCACCGTCAGCGACAGCGACCACAAAGCCCGCCGGTTCACCGGTCCGGACATATAGCACTTGCGGGATGCTAAGAACCGGCGCTCCCGACGGAAGGATCTCGATCTGGTCTTCCGCCACGGCGCCGCCTTCTCCTACAGAGATCGTCACCAGCAAATTCCGCGCCGCCAGATCGACCGAACCATGGAACGTCGCTTCCTGAAGCCCACCCCGAACCACCAACCGATCAGGTAGCCGGACGTCGGTGCTGTTGGCAGCAATAGAGATGCCGGATAAGTCACCCGCGGAGACGTCCTTGCGGACTACGCACCGGAACGAATCGCCCGCGCGTACCGCCCTCGGCGAGCAGGAAAGCATTGCGGACCGCGGTGTCGGCTCGGCGAGGGAAACACTATTTTCAGCCGCCAATTGACTGAGTTCCGGCTGCGGACGCGAAGACGCGTCACTCTGCAGTGAAACCGCCTGCGGCGTGAATACGACGTCTACCCAGTAGTTGCTCGTCTGCCAGGTCGAATTCGGGAATCCTCCCGAACCGTACACGAACACCCCATTGCCGCCATCGGCTCCTGACCTGAGCGCGGTCAAGGCTCCGTTGGTAGTTCCCGCCGCGGCGAAGTAGTTCGTATTAATCGCGTAACGTCCTCTCGGTGCCAGGTAGGAGACAACGTACGTCGTATTCGCTTTAATCGCAATGGGTGTTGGGAATAGCGTCTCCTGCCACCCGGAGGAAGATTCACCAGTGAATGTGCTGGTTGCCAACAAACTCCCGGTCTTACTCCAGAGGTGGCCAATATGCGTCCCCGTGTTGCCGGAGCCTTTGTAGAATCGGACCCCTGTAACGTATCCGGCGATGCTGCTCTGAAACTTGAGTCCCAGTTCGACAGACGCCGAATCCGACGTGCTCACCACCGACGGAACGGTCGATGCCGACCAGATAGAAGTGGTGGAAGGCGTGGATAGCAGCGCAATGGCGATCGCCTGAGAGCTACCGTTTACAGACGCCGTAACGACCGCGCTCTGATCGCTGGAGATCGTCCCCGCAACAATCGAAAACGTTGCGGAGGAGGCGCCCGAAGTGATCACGAGGCTTGCAGGGACGGTAAGATTCACGTTCGTATCCGATATAGCGACAGTGACACCACCAGACGGCGCCATACCAGTCAAGTCGACCGTACACGTCGAACTCTGCCCGCTGCGCAGACTGGTCGAAAGGCAGGAGAGCTTGGAAAGCACCACTGGGGTGGTGCTGCCCACCAAGGAGATCGAGTTGGTCTTTGTAACTCCGCCATAGGAGGCCGTCACTACCGCAGACTGATTGGTCGTGATGGTGCCGGCAGTGACGGCAAAGCTTACGCTCTTCGAACCTGCGGGCACCGTGGCCGAAGCCGGCACCGTCAGGTTCGTCGTATTTTTAGAAATCGAAACAATCGCACCGCCGGAAGGCGCTGCACTATCGAGACTGCAAGTACACGTACCGACTGCCCCAGACGTCAGAGAGGCCGGCGTGCAGACCAAACTCAAAAGAGTGGGCTGCGGTGCGGGTGCCGTAGACTGGGGGCTGAATACCACATCGACCCAATAATTACTCGACTGCCATGTCTTCGTTGGGTAGATCCCTTGTCCATACTCGAAGACACTATTTGCCCCGTCTTCCCCATCCCTTAAGGCGTGCAGCGGTCCGTTGTCAACTCCGCTCTTGGCAAAGTATCCTGCGTCCACGGAATAGGCTCCCACCGGGGCGTTATAGGAGACCAGATAGGTAGTATCCGCTCGAATTGCGATAGGAGCGCTGAAGTTTGCCTGTTGCCAGCCCGAGTCCGTCTCATTGGCG